>JANPMG010000151.1:0-17457 GCA_031422675.1 Acidimicrobiia bacterium
TGACCACGGAAGCGTCGATGGGATCCTTCGTGTTCGACCGCGCACAGGCCGCACCGGATGCCCGGGCGCGGACGTCCGTGAGGTCCTCCACACGGCATCCAGCCAGGAGACGGGCCAAGTTGGCCTGCCGACCGGTTCGCCAACCCTGAGCGAGAACGCCGGCGGGAACTGTGACGCGCACGTTCCGTTCGAGCGCGCGCTTGTGGATCGCCCACACCGAGCGATCGGAACCCTCGGCGGCGACGAGCGCACCCGTGTCATAGGTGAGTCCGCTCATCAACTCGCTCGTCGGGAACGGCGCTTGTTGCCCAGGACGCCATCGAGAACGCGGTCCGCTGCCTCGAGCTCGTCGGCGGTAAGTGCGCCGTTGTCGGCTTCCCAGGCGCGGACGCCTGCGAGTCCGCGTTCGAGCGCCAACGCGTCCGCCGCAGCGCGGTTCATCCACGCCGACAGACTCAAACCCTCGGCCTCCGCGAGGGCGGCGGCCGAAGCGGCGATGTCCTCGTCTATCGCCACAGACAACTTCCTCACCGCCATGGAGCGATCTTACTACCCGCTTCCTACCCGGCGAGGAGGTAGTGGCGTCTGTTGTGCAACTAACGGCTGGAATTTGCGGAGGGAGAGGGATTCGAACCCTCGGTGAGTTTCCCCACACACGCTTTCCAAGCGTGCCGATTCGGCCGCTCTCGCACCCCTCCGGGCGTCTCGCGAACGAGACGTCGAGCCGGTGATCGTAGTTGCACGCCCCCTGCTACCCTGCTCCGGCGGACCGTGCTAGGTGGGGAGTCTGTGGTGCCCTGTACCCCCAATCCACATGTGGGGGGCTGAATCCCCGCCCAAGGCTCGAGCCGGAATGGGAAAGGCGACTCGCACGCAGCGTCGAGGGCCGGGTCCTGCGCAACGAGATCTCGTGAACCGAGTCAGATCCGGAAGGAAGCAGCTCTCAGCGGGCCCTCTCGTGTGCCGCAGGGTTGCCTGGTCTGAGCCGGCGACGAGACCCGCGCTCTATTGCGTCGAGTCGACGGCGGGTGCACGGTCCGCACTCTTCTGACCGCGCGGGGTGACCGCCGCGAGCGGGGTCGGTCGAGGCGCTCCGCGAACGCGTCCGTCGAGTCCGTCGCGCCGGCCCGACCTCCCGATATTGTCGGCGCCCATGGCGGAGGGAGTGGCGTCGATCTTGCATGCGCGCGCGCTCAACGTGCCGCCGCGCCGCCACCTGCCGGTTCGTTCCACGGTCGTCGCGATCTTGGTCCTCGCGGCGGTCAGTGTGATCTCGTTTCCGTCCGCGGGCGGCGCGCAGGATTCCGGTCCGGTGCTCGGTATGGCTGCTTCGTCGCCGCGCCTCGCGCGCCCCGAGCCGCCAGTCCCGTCGACGATCCCCACCCCGGCCGTCGACCCCGCGGCCACGCCGCCGCGGCCGGTCGTCACGCGGGTTGCGGTCCTGACCCCGGACGGCACCGATGGCTATCGATTCGACTCCGGTGCCGACTCGGTCACAGTCTCCGCCCCCGACACCAACTCCAACAGCAACCTCCGCACCGTCTTCTGGAGATCCGACGCGCCCGCCGAGCGCGATGCCACGAGTTGCGCAACCTGGGCGAGCGAGTCCAGCGACCTGCTCCAACAAGGTGCCGCGCTCCGGATCTCGGAGGGACCGAACGGTTCGGTGCGCGCGATCACACTGACGAAGAACGTCTATCCCTACGGTTCGTGGATCTTCAACGTCCACGTGTGGGACAGCGCGATCGGGCGGATGCAGGGAATTGCCAGCATCAGCCTCCAGTCGGCGCTGTCGATACCGGGCCGCCCTCCGGTTCCCCAGCCGCTGCCGTGGCGAGTGTGCGCTCGGACCCTCGGTCCCACGTTGGTGTTCAAGGCCTGGCGACTCGCCGAGCCGGAACCGGCGTGGGGGGATCGACGCTTCGGCGGTTCCGTTGCCCTCCCGCGCACCGCGCCGACGGAGGGGCACACCGGCTGGTACGCCGGACATCTCCACGCCGGCATGACCGCCACGTTCTCGGATCTGTCGACGGATCCGGTCATCGCGGCCGGCGCTTCGGGTGCGCTCGCTCGATAGGGTCCGACGATGTCGTTCCAAGCCCTGTACCGCAAGTACCGCCCACAACGGTTCGGTGAGCTCGTCGGGCAAGAACACATCACGAGTGCGCTCCAGAACGCGGTTCGAGACGGTCGCGTCGGCCACGCGTACCTCTTCTCCGGGCCGCGCGGGAACGGCAAGACCACCACCGCCCGCATCCTCGCCAAAGCCCTGAATTGTCTCGATCTTGGTGCCGACGGCGAGCCGTGCGGGAAGTGCGAGAACTGTGTCTCGATCGCGGCGGGGACGTTCGGCGATCTCGTCGAGATGGACGCGGCGTCCAATCGCGGGGTCGAGGACGCGCGTGATCTCGTCGCCCGGATCAACCTCGGTCTCGGTGCCACGTCGAAGCGGAAGGTGTATCTCCTCGACGAGGTGCACATGCTCACCAAGGACGCCTCCAACACGCTGTTGAAGTCGATCGAGGAGCCGCCGGCCCACGTGGTCTTCATCCTCGCCACCACTGAACCCGAGAAAGTGCTCCCCACGATCCGGTCGCGGACCCAGCACTTCGAGTTCACGTATCTCACCGTGGAGGAGATCAGCGGCCTGCTCGCGTCGGTGTTGAAGGACGAGGGCGTCGCCTTCGAGCCGGACGCCCTCCCGCTCGTGGCCCGTGCCGCCGCAGGATCCGCGCGTGACTCGGAGTCCCTCCTCGATCTCGTGCTGGCGGGGGGTGGACCGGTCACCGTCGCCGCGGTGGAGGCCGCGCTCGGTGGCGCGCCGTTCGAGATGCGCATGGCGATCCTCGACGCCGTCGCGGCCGAGGATGTGGCCGGGGTGTTGACCAGCGTGGCGGCGCTGCTCGACGCGGCGCACGATCCCCGACGGATCGCGGAAGGACTGCTCGGCGCGCTGCGCGACGCGTTTGTCGTGCTGGCCAGCGGGGGACGTGTCTCGGTTGACGAGACCGAAGAACACCTCGCTCGGTTGCGGTCGGTAGGCGAGGCCATCGGCAACACCCAGCTCGTGCGCGCGCTGGAGACCCTCGGCCAGGCGGTGGTGGATATGCGCGGGACCGATGCCGCGGATCCACGGCTCGTCCTCGAGATCGCGTTGGTGCGCTTGGCTCGCCGAGAGGCGAACTCGTCGTTGGCCGCGCTCGCCGATCGGCTCGACCGGGTCGAGGCCCAACTCGCGACCCAGATCTCGTCGGGATCGCCCGCGCCGGCGCGTGCCGCCGCGCCGCCCGCTGCGGATGCAGCTCCGTCAGCTGCGCTCCGATCCCCGCGGTCCGCGTCCCGACCGGCGGGGTCGAAGCCGGCGGCCGAACCGCCGGAGCCGGTGCCGGCGGCCGAAGCTCCCGGGTCGGCCCGATCGAAACCGCCGGCACTGGGTGCGTTGCGGAAAGCGGCCGCAGCCGCCAAGACCGACGGCGACACGACGAGTGATCCCGCGCTCGCGTCCGAGTCCGCACCCAGCGCGCCGGCCGCCGCGTCGAGCGACGATGCCACCTTCGATCTCGACGACGCGATCGTCGCGTGGGCCAGTGTCCTCGCCGGACTGCCCAAGTCGTTGACCACCGGGATCATGGAGGCGCAGCCGGTGCGCGTCGACGGCAACGTGATCGTGTTCGGAGTGGCTCGGAGTCATATCGATACGGTGAAGCCGCGCTTCCAGAAGGATGCGGACGCGATCCGCCAGGGCTTCATCCGTGAACTCGGCGCACCGCCACGCTTCTCTTTCACCGCCCATGAGTGGGGCGAGGGTGAAGGCCCGCCGCACCGGCAGGGCCAAGCGGCGCCCGAGGCCGAACCGCCGCCGGAGATCGAGGAGGTCGTGGACATCGTTGATACCGCCGAACTCGTCGACGCACCGATGAGCGACGGTCCGGCGGTAGATTCGGTGTCCCGACTCGCCGACCAGTTCGGCGCGACCGTCGTGGAAGAGAAGCCGAAGTCCTAGGGGATTGCCGTGGCCAAGTCCAAGCCGCCGATGAACAACATGATGCGGCAAGTCCAACAGATGCAGGAAGACATGTTCGCGGCGCAAGCTGCGCTCGCGGACACCACCGTGGAGGGCACCGCCGGCGGGGGGATGGTTACCGCCACCGTCACCGGCACCGGCGATCTGGTGTCCATCGTGTTGTCGCCCGACGTCGTGGATCCCGACGACATCGAGATGTTGCAAGACCTCGTCGTTGCGGCGGTGGCCGACGCCAACCGCGCCGCGCAGGCGATGCAGTCCGAACGTATGGGTGGCGTGACCGGCGGTATCGACCTGAGCGCCTTCGGCCTTGGCTGACGCGCCGGACCGGCGGAACACGCAGGTCACGGCGGGCGAGGCGGTTCCTGTGATGGTCGCGGAGTGACCTCGGTCTATGCCGGTCCCGTGCAGCGCCTGATCGACGAGTTCGGCCGGCTCCCGGGGATCGGCCCGAAATCGGCGCAGCGGATCGCGTTCTACATCTTGCGGGTCGCGCCCGAGGACGCGCGCCGGTTGGCGGCGTCGATCGTCGACGTGAAGGAGAAGATCTCCTGGTGTCGACGGTGCTTCAACATCGCCGAAGGTGAACTCTGCCAGTTCTGTCTCGACGAACGACGTGATCGCACCGTGATCTGTGTGGTGGAAGAACCCCGCGACATCGTCGCAGTCGAGCGCACGCAGGAGTTCCGTGGCGCGTACCACGTCCTGCAAGGGACCATCTCGCCGATCGAGGGGATCGGTCCCGATCAGCTTCGTATCAATGAGCTGCTCGCACGAGTGCGCGAAGACGCGGTAACCGAGGTCATCATCGCTACGAACCCGAACACCGACGGTGAGGTCACGGCCATGTATCTCGCCCGCGCGTTGGCGGGGAGCGAGGTGCGGGTGACGCGCCTGGCGAGTGGGCTGCCGGTCGGCGGCGACCTCGAGTACGCCGACGAGGTCACCCTCGGCCGCGCCTTCGAGGGCCGCCGCACCCTCGACCCCTGACCCCGCCCAATCGCCAACCGCGAGTTCAGTCGGTGAGGGCGGCGCGGATGAGGGTGCTCACCTGTTCGTGTTCGGTGAGGAACGCGTCGTGCCCGTCGAGCGATTCGATGACGGTCAGCTTCTCTGCCGCGGGGATCAGGTCGACGAGCTCCTGTTGCAACCGCAGGGGGTAGAGGCGGTCCGAGGAGATCCCGGCCACCATCACCGCCCCGGATATCCGGCGCAGCGCAGCTGCGATCCCGCCCCGGCCGCGGCCCACGTCGTGATGGTTCATCGCCTGTGACAGCGTGATGTAGGTGTTGGCGTCGAAGCGATCGGCCAACTTCTGGCCGTGGTAGTCGAGGTAGGACTCGATGGCGTAGCGCCCACCGGCCATGGGGTCCTCGTCGCCCTGGCGCCCGCGTCCGAAGCGTTGATCGAGTTCGATTTCGGACCGGTACGACACCTGTCCGATCCCGCGCGCCAACGACATCCCGCGCCAGGGTCCGTCGCCCGGTGCTGCGTCGTAGTAGTCGCCGCCCCGAAAGTTCGGGTCTGACCGGATCGCCTGCACCTGGAGCGAGGACAGCGCGATCTCCTCGGCGGTCGCCTGCGCGCCGCACGCGACGATGACGACGCGCGGGACGCGATCGGGGAACGAGACGGCCCATTCGAGTGCGCGTTGACCCCCCATCGAACCGCCGACGACGGCCGACCATCGAGCGATCCCGAGGTGCTGTGCGAGCGCGCATTCCGCGACGACCTGATCCCGGATCGTGACCACCGGGAAGTTGGAGCCGTACGGTGCGCCCGTGCCGGGGTCGTTTGCCGCGGGACCGGTAGTGCCCTGACAGCCGCCGAGCACGTTCGGACACACGACGAAATAGCGGTTCGTGTCGATCGCGAGGCCGGGCCCGACGACGCGTGCCCACCAACCCGCGTGTCGATGACCGGGACCCGCGGGACCACCAGCGTGGCTGTCACCCGTGAGGGCATGCAACACGAGGATCGCGTTCGACCGGTCGGCGCGGAGTTCGCCCCAGGTCTCGTACGCCACCGACACGTTCGCGAGGCGGCCGCCACTCTCCAACACGTGCGGACGCGCATCGAACACGGTGGCGAACTGTCGGGCGCCCGGATGATCACCGGGCCGCCAGGCGCCGGTGACCGGCACCGGCCGGCTCATGAGCGCGTTCCGGGTTCAGGCACCCTTCGCCGCACGAAAGCCCGCATCGAGATCGGCGGTGATGTCGTCGATGGACTCGATGCCCACCGACAACCGCACGAGCTCGGGGCTCACTCCGGCGCTGCGCTGCTCGTCGACGGTGAGCTGCTGGTGGGTGGTGCTGGCGGGGTGGATCGCCAGGCTGCGCACGTCGCCGACGTTGGCCAGGTGGCTGAACAACTCGAGGCTGTTGATGAAGCGTTGCCCGGCTTCCAGGCCGCCCGTGATGCCAAATGCGACGATGGCACCCGAGCCATTGGGCAAGTACTGCTTGGCCCGCGCGTTCCACGGGCTCGACGCCAAGCCCGGGTAGGCGACCCACTCGACCTCGTCCCGTCCTTCGAGCCACTGGGCGACGGCCAGCGCGTTCTGCGAATGCCGCTCCATGCGCAGGCTCAGCGTCTCGAGTCCTTGAATCATCAGGAACGCGTTGAACGGCGAGATCGCAGCACCGATGTCGCGCATGTACACGAGGCGCGCTTTCAGGATGTAGCGCGCCGGCCACAGGGCCTCGGGCAGTTGCGAGAAGGCGAGGCCGTGATAGCTCGGGTCGGGCTCGGTGAAGCCCGGGAATCGGCCGCTGCCCTCGTAATCGAACGTGCCACCGTCGACGATCACGCCGCCGATCGATGTGCCGTGCCCACCGATGAACTTCGTGGCCGAGTGCGTGACGATGTCCGCGCCGTGGGAGAGGGGCTGGCAGAGGTACGGCGACGCGAGCGTGTTGTCGATGACGAGCGGAATCCCCGCCGCGTGCGCGATGTCCGAGATCCCTGCGAAGTCGAGGATGTCACCCTTGGGGTTCCCGATCGACTCGCCGTAGAACGCTTTCGTGTTCGGCCGGATTGCAGCCTTCCACGCGTCGAGGTCGTCGGGGTCGTCGATGAAGGACACCTCGATCCCCATCTTCGGGAACGTGTAGTGGAGCTGGCTGTACGTCCCGCCGTAGAGCGACGAGCTCGACACGATGTGGCCGCCGTTCTCCGCGAGGTTCAGCAGCGCGATCGTCTGCGCGGCCTGTCCGCTGCTCGTGGCCAACGCACCGATACCGCCCTCGAGCGCGGCCACTCGCTCCTCGAACACGGCCTGGGTGGGGTTCATGATGCGCGTGTAGATGTTGCCGAGCTCGGCGAGACCGAAGAGATCGGCGGCGTGCTGGGTGTCGCGGAACACGTAGGAGGTGGTCTGGTAGATCGGAACGGCGCGCGCGCCGGTGGTCGGGTCGGGTTCGGCCCCGGCGTGGACCTGACGGGTTTCGAATCCCCAGTCGGACATGCTGCTCCTCGGTTCTGACGGTCGTGGCGAACGCGCCACGCTACGAGTGTGGTGGACCCGTGGTCAACGTCGTTCGATCTACCGTGGTGGCCGTGGCTCGTCTGTCGACCCCGGATCAGACCTCGGATCAGACCTCGGATCAGACCCGGACGCGCGACGGACGCGCGGCGGTGATCGCGGCGGTTGTCGTCGGCAGTGGATGCCTGGCCGCGGCGCTGATCGATCCGGCCGGCGGTCCCACCCTGTGTCCCTTCAAGGCCATGACCCAACTCGACTGCCCCCTCTGCGGGGCGACCCGAGCCGCGCACGCACTGTTCCGGGGAAACGTCGTCGGCGCCTTGGACTTCAACGCGGTCTTCGTGCTCGGCGCACCGCTGCTGCTCTGGACCGTCTTCGTCCTCCTTCGGCGCAGCTTCGGCGGCCGCGCGGCGCGCCTACCTCGCATCAGCCGCCCCACGCTGCTCGCCGCACTCGGCGCAGTTGGCCTGTTCACGATCGTGCGCAACCTTGGCACCGCGCCGTTCGATTGGCTGTCCTCCAGCACCTGACGCAGAGCGAACCGAAGCGAGGCGACAGCAGCCGCGGTCGCAACGCGAGACCGCCGAGCGGGGCCCGAGCGGCCTGCGACGAAGTCCCAAGCGCGGAGTTACACGCGGCCTTCCTTACGGGCGAGCGTCCATTCGAGCAGCTGCTCGTCGAAGAGTGACGGTTCTATCCCGGGGATGCGCGTCCGGATCCGATGGCCCAGGGTCGCCCCGAGGTGCATGCGGACGTGGGCGGGGAGCGTCGAACGCCGTTCCAAGTACCGACGGATGACGAACACTTCTTCGGCGGTGACGGCAACGACGTCCCAGTTGAGTCCCGGCGGGGGCGGCATCGTGAGGTACGACCCTGCGTTCGTGCGGGCCGATCCGACGAGCCGTTCGCGCACCACGAGCGTGCCCGCCGCGAGGTCACCGAGGCGTTGGCAGTGCCGAGTGCAGAACGCGGCGACGAATCCGATCGGGAACAGCACCACGGTGAACGGATTCCAGCCGTCGATCAGCCGGATCAGATTGCGGATCAGGCTGGCGGCCGCGCCGATCGGGTTGCCATCGGTCTTCACCACTCGGATACCGGCCGCGGCCTTGCCCGGGGTACGACCGTGGTTGAACAGCTCGAACAGGACGGGATAGCCGAACGCCACGAGGAACAGGACGACGATCAGGCCGGCCGTCACGAAACCGTTCGGGGAGGTGGCGAACTCGAGAGTCTGGAAGATGGCCATCAGCGTGAAGATCTGGATGGCGACGTCGAGCATTCCGGCCAAGAATCGGGAGCCGATCCCGGCCACCACGAGGTCCAGCGCAACGCCCTCGGGAGTCGTGATCGCGAGACGGTCATCCAACTCCACCGGGAAACGGTAGACAATCTCGTCATGGATCATGAGCTCTTCGTCCACGAGCGCGAACCGAGGTGGCAGGAGCTGGACGCGCTGCTCGCCCGGGGTCGGCACCTGCGAAAGGATCCGGACGCGATCCGTCGCCTCTCGGAGCTGTATCGCGCCACGGCCGCCGACCTCGCGATTGCTCGCCGACGGTTCGCCGGCGATCCGATGGTGGACTCGCTCGCCCGACGGCTGGTCGCGGCTCGCCAACGGCTGGCCGGCCTGCACCGGTCCCGTCCCCGGATCCTCCACTTCATCACTACCGGCTACTGGCAGCGGGTCCGGGAACGCCCGCGTCTGCTCCTGGTGGCGTTCCTGTTCCTCATGGTGCCGTGGATGCTGGCGTCGATCTGGGCCACCAACGAACCGGCCAAGGCCGTCGGCCTCGCGCCCGGTGGCGCGGAGTCGGTCACGTCACGCGACCGGGCCGACTTCGGGCTGTCCGCCGACGAGAAGGCCGAAGCGTCGGCGGCGATCCTCACCAACAACATCCGGGTCACGTTCCTCGTCTTCGCGCTCGGCATCGCCGCCGGGGTGGGCGCGCTGGCGCTGCTCGGATACCAGGGCGTGGTGCTCGGCGCCACATTCGGGCTCGCGATCCACGTCGGCAACGGCGAGCCGCTGTTCGAGTTCGTCTTCCCGCACGGAGTTCTGGAGCTGAGTTGCATCATCGTGGCCGGCGCGGCCGGGATGCGGATGGGGTGGGCGCTTGTCGCACCCGGCTACCGCACGCGCGCGCAGGCGGTTCGCGCGGAGGCGGTGGGCGCGATCGAGATGATCGCCGGGACCGCGCTGGTGCTGGTGGGCTGCGGGATCGTCGAAGGTGCGTTGTCCACGTCGGGGATCGGACTGGTTCCGGCGATATCGGTAGGAGTCCTGCTCGGCGGCGGGTTCTGGGCGCTCGTGTTCTTCCGCGGCCGGCCGGACCAAATGGTTTCCGCCGCAGTCGTCACCGCCGCCGCCGATCGCCCGCGTCCGTCACACCCGCGTCCGTCACACCCGCGACCGTCACAGCCGCGAGCGGCGCTTCTCCCGTAAGTAGGCCCGCACGCACGCCTCGCTGAAGACCTCCGGCCGAGCCTCCACCACCACCGCGCCGGCTCGTTCGAGCTGTCGGGTCACGAGCCGACGGTTGGCGAGCAGGTCGAGCGCGGCGGCGGCGCGGTAGACGTCGGCCACTTCGGTGGGGATGCGGCGGCGGTACTCGTCGAGATCCGGGTCCACCAGGCTGGCGATCACCACGGCGTGGCGGCGGCTCAAGACGGGCACTGCCCGAAGCAACTCGGACGCTGCCGCACCATCGAGCAGATCCGTGAACACCATCACGAGGGCGCGCTTGCCCCCTCCGACCGCCTGGAACGCGAGGTCGTACGCGGCGTCGGTGGCGGTCGGTTCGAGGTCATAGATCGTGCGCACGATGGCGTCGGCACCGCGGCGGCGGGGGGCCACCCTGCGCCGGACCGTGTCGGCGAAGGCCACCACTCCGGCGCGATCACCCACCTCGTCGGCCACATAGGCCACCGCGGTGAGCGCATCGAGCGCGGCGTCGAGCCGAGTGCGATCCCCGAGCGGCGCCGCCATCAGCCGGCCACTGTCCACGAGACCGACGACGAGGCGGTCCTGTTCCACGCGGTACTGGTTGCTCATCGGCCGGCCCTGGCGCTGGGTCGCGAGCCAGTTGACCTGGCGGATGTCGTCGTCCGGGAGGTAGTCACGGATGGACTCGAAATCCGAGCCGAGTCCGAGCGGTCCTCGGGTCAGTTCACCGGATTCACGAAAGAGTCCGCGCCGGACCGCGGTCGCAATCCGACGCGCATTCGGAACGTCGGGGTAGACGACGACGGGCGCGGTGAAACCGGCGGTGCGGTACCACGACGCGAGCCGCAGCGGACCGGTCACCCGAATCGCAACCGCACCGAGTTCGTGCCGGCCCCGGCGCTGCGCGACGAGCTCGGCATCGAGTTGGTGGTCGGCTTCGGCCGGTTCGACGCCCACCTCCTCGGATCGGGGTTGGCGGATCCGGACCGACCCCGCAGCCAGGTGCGAGGCGCGCACGGCGATCGGGCTCGGCCGGCCGCGCACGAGCAGCCGAGGAAGCTCGCGCTCCACGGTGGGGACCTTCCGCCCGAAGATGGCGTCGGCGATGATCGCACCGGCGAGCACGAACCCGGCGAGCGCAACGATCGGCGCGGGCAGAGCAATGGCCGACACCGAGATCGCGATGGCGATGACGCCGGCGCGTGGGGTCACCATCACCGGTGCCGCACCGAGGCCGATCGCGAGCACCGCAGTGAGCGCGATGACCAGGATCTCGATCGGCATGCGCTACCTCGGGACCGGCACGGTGGCGAGCGCGGCGCGAACGGCGTCGTCGCTGGTACCGCGTTCGAGTTCCGCCTCGGGTCGGAGCTGTATCCGGTGACGCCAGACCGGGACCGCCATCCACGCGACATCGTCGGGCGTCACGTAATCGCGGCCGGCGAGGCGCGCCGACGCCTTACTCGCCGCGAGGAGATGCACGATCGAGCGGGGACTCGCGCCGAGCGAAACACTCGGGAGCGCACGAGTGGCGAGACCGAGCGCGGCGATGTAGCCCAGGACTTCTTCGGTGACGCGCGTGCTGTCCACGAGCGCGCGTAGCTCGCGCAACTCGTCGGCCGACGCGATCACCGCCACGGTGTCGAGGGTCGCGTTGGTCACACCGCGGTGCGCGATCTTCAACATCGCGATCTCGTCGGCCGGTTTCGGATAACCGACGTCGACCTTGAGGAGGAATCGGTCGAGTTGCGCTTCGGGCAGCGGGTAGGTCCCTTCGTACTCGATGGGGTTCTGCGTGGCGATAACGATGAACGGGTCCGGCAGTGGATGCGAGACGCCGTCGACCGACACGTTGCGCTCCTGCATCGCTTCGAGCAACGCTGCCTGGGCCTTCGGCGGGGTGCGGTTGATTTCGTCGGCGAGCATCACGTTGGTGAAGACGGGCCCGGGACGGAACGCCAGGTCCTGGCCGCGCAGCGTCATGGTGCCGGTGATGTCCGACGGCAACATGTCGGGGGTGAACTGGACGCGCCGAAAGGACACGCCGAGGGCGCGGGCGATCGTGCTCGCCAGGAGCGACTTGGCCACGCCGGGTACGCCCTCGAGGAGCACGTGCCCCTGCACCGAGATCGCCGCGAGGACGAAGTCGGCGGTCTCGTCCTGGCCGACGACGACCTTGCGGACTTCGGTCAACAACCTCGTGCGGAGCTCTCTCATGCGGAACCTTTCTGAGTGCGGGCGAACGCGCGCCCGAGGGCGAGCACCGCGGGACGATCGACGGGTGGGTTGACTAGCGCGGCGGCATCGAGGGGATCCCACCCCGCGGCAATGGCGGCGGCCACGATCTGCGGGCCGGTGGCATCGGGCTCGAGGTCCGCGAGTTCGATGATGTGGCGGCGCGCCGCCGCGCCGAGACCGCTGAGCGCCGCGGCGGGACGACGTGATCGTTCCAGTCCGCCCGCCAAGACGTCGGCGGTGGCGCGCCGGGGAGGATCGAGCGCGCGACCGGTCGGTTCCGCGCCGCCGATCCGGCGACCGCGCGCGGTGGCCGTGAGCAGGAGCGCGAACGCGCCGCCGACGATCGCCACCTTCCAGCCGAACGGCACCGCCGCCCACCCGGTTCCAGCTCCGACCCCCGTCGCCGGATCGGCGAAAGCCACCCGAGACGGTGTGCCCGCGAGCGCGAGTGCGAACCCCGCGTTGTCCCGTCGGCCGATTCGGGCGTTCTGGAGCGGCGTGTCGTCGGCGACGAGGAGCACCTCACCGCCTCCGATGCGGCGGGTGACCACGAGTTGGGGTCCGTTCGGTCCGCGCCAGCGCGCGGTCCCACCGGTCTCGACGACGAAGTCCTCGCCGAGCCGCACGCGGACGGTACGACGGGTGCCCTGCACCGGACTCGGTCGGTCCGTGGTGAGCCAGGCCGCGCCATCGGCGCCACCGATGACCACTCGTCCACCGCGCGCCGCGAACGACCGCACCGTCGCGCGCTCGCGATCGGTGGGGAACGAGAGGTCGAGGACGAAGAGGGTGGCAGTCGACGGAAGTTCCGAGATCCCGCGGCGAAGCCCGCGATCGAAGCTGGTGGTCGGGTACTGGTAGCGGTCGAGAAGAAGGCGGAAGGCCTTCGTCCCGTTCGTTGCGGCCGAGCGCGCCGAGCCCTGGGTGTCGGCGGACGAGACCGGCCGCCCGCGCGTCGCCCGATCGATGAACGTGACCGACACGACGGCCAGGAGGAACACCATCCCGACCACGGCGCCGGCTCGAACGCCGCGCGGCCAACCATTCCATCGGGCCCGAAGTTTGCTCATCGGGTCCGGACCTCAGTCAACAACTCGGGCCACTCGGTGCGGGCAGTTGCGGCTTCGGCGTTGGTTGCGGCCTGGTCTCCGTAGACGACCGCGTCGAACGTGTCGGTGAGGCGATCGAAGCGGCGCGAGTCCAACCGGCGGGTCAGCGTGGCGCTGGTGTTCCACGGCCGGAGATCGATGACGGCCGCCCGATCGAGTCGGATCAGCCCCGCCCGGTAGCGCAGCCGCACCGCGAGTGAGTACTGACCAGCCTGGGTGGCGGCGTCCGCCTCCCGTTCGAGTGCCCGGGGGTCCTCCGCGTGGCGCGCGGCCGGCGCGGTCGCCGACGCGGCACGGTGTCGGCTCGTTCGGTTTCGACCTATCAGCCACATCACCAGCGCCGCGACGGCCACGCAGATCGCGATCCCCACCGCGGTCCCCCATGCGCCGGGGAGAAGTTCGAAGATCCAACGGAAGGTGTCATCGATGGCGTTACCGATCCAGTCGGCGATGCCGTCGAGGCGGTCACCGATCCAGCGCAACGGTCCCGCGAGCGGCTTCGGCGTCCGTTCGGGTCGGAACTCCGGGCGTCCGAGTATCTCGCGCGCCGCGTCGCGAGCCCCCTCGGGATCGACCCGCACGAGCGCCGTCACGGTTCCGGCGTATCGATATCGGCCCACGGTGATGGGCGGCTCCCCGCCGGAAGGTCGCGGCTCGGTGCGGTCGGTTCGCTCGTGGTGCGCGAGTCGGGCCACGGCGTCGTGGTGGCCGGTTGCACGATGGCGCCGGGTTGGTCGAGGCGTTGGATCATCAGCGCGAGATCGAAGCCCTCTTTCCGCACGCGGAGGTCGAAGTAGATGATCGTGGCCACCGCCGCGCTGATCGGCGTGACCATCACGTTGATGCCCGCCGTGATCAGCTGGGTTGCCACTTGGGACGCCGTCGAACTCGTCGTGTTCGCCAGGAACAACGTGCTGCCACCCACGAAGACTGCTGCGAGCAGAGTCAGCGTGGTGGTGATGAGGAGGATCACGAGCAACGTGGAAAAGGTCGCCCACCACCGGCCGGAGACGAGCGCGCGCGACCGGCCCAGCGCTTGCTTGCCTCGCGTCTCCTCGATGAGCCGCACCGGGATCGCGACGGAGAAGGCGACGTAGAGATAGATGCCGGGGATGACACAGATCATTCCGCCGAGGATCCAGGCCAGACCACCAAGCACGACAATCCAGAGGATCGAGCCGAATCGCGTGAACGCGTACCCGAGCGACGTCTTCCACGACGTCTCAGTCCCGAGATAGTGGTCCGCGATGATGCGCATCGAGGCGCCTTGCGCGAGCGCGATGTTGAATCCCGAGATGAGCAGCCCGAACAGGAACATGAACAGCTGGGTGCCGTTCGAAACCGTGGTCGAGCGGTACACGTCGTTTCCGAAGCGGGTGATGGTGGTGGTCGTGGTCGGCGTCGAGATCGTGACGATGAGCTGCACCAACGCCAGCGGGATGACCACGATCGCGCACGCGGCGACGAGCGCGCCGAACCGTTTGCGATAGAGCCGGAACGAACTGTCGAGGACCTCACCGACTCCGAGGGGTCGGAGGTGCTCGTATTCCATCGAGTTCACGCTACGAGCGGTACGGCATCCCGATGTGGATGCCGTACCGCCGCGCCAGCGCTATGCGGCGACCGGTTCGCCCTGCAGCCGCTTGTACATGTATCCCGACGCGATGATCACGACTGGCCACGCCACGATGAGCCCGATCCCGCACGCGATGGCGCCTGCGATGAGGACCACGAGGCTGAGCAAGAAGAAGATCACCATTGGGCCAAGGTTTTCCTTGATGAGGTTGAAGCTCGCCTTGATCGCATCCATCGGCGCCATCTGCTTGTCGACGACGAAGTAGCCGTAGAAGTGCGTCATGAACGCGACGATCAGGCCTGGGAGGATGAACAGCACCGTGCCGACGAAGACCATCGCCGCGACGATCAGTGCTGCGATCGCGTACGGCCCGATGTTCTCGAGCGACATGATCTTTGACGCGTCGAGTCGTTCGCCCCGCATGATCATCAACGTGGCGCGAATGACGAAGAGCTGTATCGCAGCACTCGCTAGGAAGAACACGGCCTGGAGGAGTGCGCGGCTCAACCACGTGATCAGCAGGCCGGGGCCGTCGGTAGTACAGCGGAAGGTCCCGTCCCCGATCTGACCGCTGCAGGATGCCGTGGTGTCGTTGAGCGAGCCGAAGATCAGGAACGCGATCACCTGGAGTACGACGAGGATCACAAAGCCGACGATCAGCGCCACGACGATCTCGCCCGCGTTCGCCTTGAACTTCTCCCAGCCGTACTTGATGGCCGCGCCCGCCTCGGCGGGTTGATTCGCACCACCCATCGCCATCCCGCCTCCGGGCGATCCCGGCGGGCCGGGTGGAGGAGGAGGAGGAGGAGGAGGTGGCGGCGGCGGTTCGGACGGTGGGAACTGGGACATCATGTCTCCGATCGCTTCAACGAAACGCTGAAACGCTAACGACGTTCCGCTCCCGGCGCAGGGATACATGGGTCCGCGTCCGGTCACCGGGACACTCGTAGGGTGAAACGCATGGCCGCAACCGCGAGCCTCGAGGGGCAGCTGAACCAAACTCCGGTATTACCGGACGCGCGGCCGTCGGTGCCACGACCCCGGCTGGCGCCGATCGGCGCCGGTCTTGGTCTGGTGGGCGGCTGTGTGGCGATCGGGTTGATCGATCCCACCGGTGGTCCGGTGTTGTGTCCGTTCCGGGCGGCGACGGGTTGGTACTGCCCCGGCTGTGGATCCACCCGGATGCTCCATCACGTGTTCACCGGCCGTCTCGACCTCGCAGTCGGCGCCAACCCCGTCGCGCTGGCGATGCTGCCGTTGACCCTGTGGTGGGTCTACATCTCGGTGACGGCGTGGGCCGGGGGCCCCCGGTGGACCGAGCCACGATTCAGTGCCGCGCACGTCTGGGCGCTCGCCGCCGTGGTTATCGGATTCTGGATTCTGCGCAATATCCCCATCAGCCCGTTCACCGCGCTCGCACCCGGCTGACCGCCGGCCCGAACGAAACGAGGACCCGATGTCCAGCTTCCCGCCTGCCGCGCCCCCACCGCCACCGCCACCACCTCCGCCCCCACCCGGTCCGCCCGGTGGCGGCTACGGAATGCCCCCCGGTGGTATGCCGGGACCGGCGGTGCCGAACTATCTGGTGCAGTCGATTCTCGCCACCCTGTTCTGCTGTCTGCCCGCGGGGATCGTGTCCATTGTCTACGCCGCGCAGGTGAACACGAAGCTGGCGGTCGGTGATCACGTCGGCGCGGTCCAGTCGTCCGAGAACGCCAAGAAGTGGGCGTGGGTGTCGTTCGGTGTCGCGCTCGGTCTTGGGTTGATCTATCTCTTGATCATCATCGTCGCGGCCGCGGCGAGTACCAACTGAGGAGACGTCGCGTCAGCTGAACAACGGCAGGTTCAGCGGGATGCGGTACCACTTGCCGCTCGAAGCCTGGATCGTCGCGATGATCGCGAACACGATGTTCCACACGACGACGATCGGGAAGAGCACGAACCCGATGAACGCAAAGATCAAGACGCCGGTGATCGCGCCGGCGATGAGCATCTCGATGAAGAAGTTGAGCGACTGGGTGGCGTGCAGCTTCACGAAGCGCGATGTTTGGCCCTTGCCGTTGAGGATCATCAGCGGGACGACCCACGCGACGATGGCCAGGACTCCGCAGGAGAGGAACGACACCAGCAGCGGACCGAGGTGGCACCACATTGCCGTCGACCGTTCGTCTGGAGTCGGCGCGTATTCGCCGTAGGGGCTGGGGAGCACCACCGACGCCGGGACGATCGGTGCCGGGACCCCGACGGGCGGGTCGATCGCGGTCGCACCGGCGGTGCTCACGTTCGCCGTCCACTCGCTGCCGTCCCAGTACCGCACCTGAAACCGTCCGAACGGGTCCGGATACCACCCCGGCGGCGTCATCGGGGTGACATCCGACGCCGCATCAGCCGAGGGTCCGTACCAACGCGGCGTCGCCCTGACACCAAACCCGGCCACGGCTCCGCATCAGCCGAGGGTCCGTACCAACGCGGCGTCGCCCTGACACCAAACCCGGCCACGGCTCCGCATCAGCCGAGGGTCCGTACCAACGCGGCGTCGCCCTGACACCAAACCCGGCCACGGCTCCGCATCAGCCG
>JANPMG010000152.1:0-15137 GCA_031422675.1 Acidimicrobiia bacterium
GCGAACTCCGTGAACGCGTAGGCCGCACGCCGCTCCGCGGGCGGGACCGGGTGCAGCTTGAGTCGGGCGCCGGTGATCACTCCGAGGGTTCCTTCGGAACCGACGAAGAGCTGATTGAGGTCGGGGCCGACGGCGGCGCGCGGCGCCCCGCCGGTGGTGATACGGCGCCCGTCGGCCAACGCGACATCGAGGCCGACGACCAAGTCCTCGATCTTGCCGTAGCGCGTGCTCATCTGACCCGCACCGCGACACGCCAGCCACCCGCCGACCGTGGACAGGTCGATGGACTGCGGCCAGTGACCAACGGTGACGCCGTGATCGTTTCGAAGCGTGGTCTCGAGCCAGGTTCCGAAGGTCCCCGGGAGGACGTCGAGGATCATCGACTCGTGGTCGATGCCGACGATGCCGCTCATGGCGGTGAGATCGAGCACGACGCCGCCGTGGATCGGCACGCTGGCCCCGCACACGCCGCTGCGCCCCGCGGCCGGAGTCACCGGAACGCGTGCTGCGTCGCAGACGGCCAGCACGGCACCGACTTGCGCGGCGTTCGCCGGACGCGCGACTGCGGCGGCGCGAGCCGGCACCTCTCCGTCGACGGCCCAGATCATCGCGAGCGGCCACCAGTCTCGGCTCGCCTCGGCCGTCTGGTCCGGGGCGACGAGGATTTCGGCGCCCGTGGCGGCGAGCGCGGCCAGGGTTGGGTCGTCGAGGGCGACGCGCGTGCCGCCGAGATGCTCGGTCACGGTATTGGCGGGGGTCCCGAAGGGAATCGGGACCGTCGGTGCTCCAGAGTCAGTCACGGCCGGTCACGTTAGAGCGCCCACCACGGCCGAGCCGCGTGGGCTACGCCGGGGGCGCGAGGGCGGGGAACTCGGGGAGTCCGGCGGCCGTGCGCTCGTGTTCGAGTGCGGCTCGGTAGGAGTCGACCTCGGAGTTGAGCTGCGCTTCGTCCCATCCGAGTTCTCGGCCGATGAGGCGAGCGACGTTCTCGGCGGCGGCGGCGGTGGCCTCCCGGTTGAGGAGGCGAGCGCGCGTCCGGCGAGTCAGCACGTCGTCGAGGGTGGTTGCCATCTCGTGGCGAACCGCGAAAACGGCTTCGGCCCGCCGGTACGGGAGTCCGGGAACGAGGGGGGCGGCGAGATCGGGGTCCGAGTCGGCCAGGGCGAGAATCTCCGAGGCCTCGCTGCCGTAACGCTGCGCGAGGTGTGGATCGTCCGGTGCCGTGCCCGTCGCGCCCATGAGCGGCAGGCGCTTCGTGCGACACGCCGCGCGGTGACCGAGCACCTTCATGACCGCGTCCGTGGTGTCCTCGGCCATCTTGCGGTACGTGGTCAGCTTGCCGCCGGTGACCGTGACCAGCCCGGCGCTGGACGCGGCCACCTTGTGCCGGCGCGAGAGATCGGCGGTCTTCTGGCCGACGGTGCCACCGGTGACGAGCGGGCGGAGCCCGGCCCAGGTCCCGACGACGTCGTCCACCGTCAACGGTTCTTGGAGCGCAAGGTTCACCGCGTCGAGCAGGTACTTCACGTCCCCGGGGGTGCATTGAGGATCGTCGATCGGGCCGTCGTAATCAGTGTCCGTGGTGCCGATGTAGGTGAAGTCACCCCACGGCACGACGAAGATCGAACGCCGGTCCTTCGGGACCGGGACGATCGCGGCGATGTCGTTGCGGACCTTCTCCCACGGGACCGTGATGTGGATGCCCTTGGCGGGCCGGATCGAATGGGGGTGGGTGCCCTCATCCATCTCCCGGACAGCGTCGGAGAACACGCCGGCCGCGTTCACGACCACTCGTGCCACGACGTCGAAGGTCCGACCGTCGGCCGTCACCGTGGCGCCCTCGATCCGACCGTCGGCGCCCTTCCGGAGTCCGGTGACCGCGGCGTGATTGGCGAGGACGGCTCCGTGACTCGCGGCAGTGCGCGCCAGCGTGAGGGTGTACCGCGCGTCGTCGGTCTGGGCGTCGTAATACAGGTAGGCCGCCGCCACGTTCGGCGCCCGAAGCGTCGGCATGTGCGCGATCGCGGTTTCCTTGTCGATCCGTTGGTGGAGCTTGCCGATCCGGGCCCCGCCGGTGAGGTCGTACAACCACATCGCGGTGCCGAGCGCGCGCGCGATCTTCGGATTGATGAGCCCGTCCTTGCTCAACACCGGGATGAGGAAGGGCAAGATGCGCACGAGATGCGGCGCGTTGCGCAGGGCCCGTTGCCGTTCGTGGAGGGCGTCGTAGACGAGCCGGAACTCGCGCTGCTGGAGGTATCGCAGCCCGCCGTGCACGAGCTTCGAGGACTTCGACGACGTCCCGCTCGCGAAGTCGTCGCGTTCGACGAGGGCGACGCGCAGGCCGCGGCTGGCGGCATCGAGTGCCACTCCGGCGCCGGTGATCCCACCGCCGACGATGAGCACGTCGAACTCTTCGTGTTCCAACCGGTGCAGCGCATTCGCGCGATCGAACGAGACCATTCGAGTCAGGTTACCGGTCGCTTCCGCCGCCAGTTCGGGTCGGCGCACCTCAACCGGGCCGCACCAGCGCGGCGCGGGACTCGACGACGGGATACGCGCGAGTGGCGGTTCTCACCACCGGGTTCAGGTCCTGCCAGGGTCCGCCGTTCAGCCGCCACCGGACGGACACCACGATCAGCGCCCGCACCGTGAACGACGGCCGCGCCCGGCGTTCGAAGGAGTGGACGACGGTCGATCGCTGCGGTGGTGCGGTGCCGAGCCCGAGACCCCGAGCGGTATTGCCGTCACCGAAGTCCCAACTCACCGAGGTCGGTGTGGCCTCGACGTCGATGGTCATGCCGAACTCGGTCACGGTGTCGGCGATCGTCGTCGCCGTGTATCCCTCGACCCAGAACCAGGTCTCGAGGCCGGTGAGTCCGCGGGTTTCAGGATTCGTCCCGACCCGCGCCGCCGGATACGGAAGATCGCGCACTGCCCGCTCCGCGATGTCGAGCGGGTCCACTCCGAACTGTTGGGGTCGGAGCCAGACCGTGTCGAGGTACTCCTGATCGCACCACACCAGGTAGGTCTCGTACTCGGGACCCGGGCTCGGCTCGGTCATCGGAATCTGGCGGTAGTCCCCGGCCGGTGTCTTGCGAAGCCGGAATGCGCCCGACGGTATCCAGCGGCGCCGGCAGCCTTCGGCGGCGCCCCCGCCGTTCGAGGGCCGGGTTTCGCGCCAGATGCGGTCGGTGCGTTCGAGCTCGACGTGCGCGCCGGTGGGATCGGTGCTCACGGCCGCGTCGGTTGCGCCCCGGGCGATCCCACCGGTTCCGACGATCGTCGTCACGATCGCCAGTGTGATCGCGAAAGCACCGACGAGTACGGGGCGGAAGGATTGCATTTTGGACTTCACCATCCTTGGTGTTCAACGACCCATCCGTGGGTGGCCCGACGGCCGAGAGATCCTGTTGCGCCCCGCCCACCCCGAACTCGACGAGGGGAACGGTACGGAGTTTGGACGCGCGAGTCAGCGCGGGCCACCGGACCTACGTGGGCACGCGCGCCGACAGCAGCCCTTCGGATTCCCAACGGTGCAGCGTCTCGTCGCTGGCCCCGATGAGGGTGCGCAACACGTCACGGTTGTGTTCGCCGCGGTACGCGGGCGCGCCGTGAACGCCCGTGGTTGCGCCGGAGAATCGCCAGGGTGCCTCGGGGATGCGCAGCGTCCCGCCGAGCCGGTCGTCCACCTCGACGACCGCACCGCGTTCGGTTGCCCACGCCGAGTTTGCGGCCGCGCCCGAACTCCGCACGACTCCCATCGGGAGCTCGTTCGTTGCGAGTACGGCTTCGAGTTCATCAAGATTGGTGAAGCCCGTCGTCCACGTTTCGACCGCGTCGATCAACTCGGATCGATGGCTCCGGCGGGACGCGCCCGCGAAACGCGGGTCGTCGAGAAGATCCGGCCGGGCCATGGCGGCGGCATACCGCTCGAGCAGTCCCGGACCGGCGGGGTCACCGGCGATCACCACGCGGACGCCCGCACCGGTCTGCACGATCGGGCTGTACGGCGGGGCGAGCGTCGGCCGGTAGTCGCCGGGGTCGGTCGGCGAGAGGTCCCAGTGGGTGAAGTCGTTCGCGTGCAGGAGCGCCTCCGCCATGTCGACCTCGACCCACTGGCCACTCCCGGTCCGCTCGCGTTGGAAGAGCGCGGCGAGAATCGCCGACGTGCAGTGCAGCCCGGCGTAGACGTCCGCGTGACTCATCCCGTCCTGGAGCTCGACGGGAACCGCGTCGCCGGCGGCATCGGCCCGCCAGCGCGCGCCGGCTTCGATGAGGCCCATCTCGGCGTGGATCACCACCGCGTACGCCCGCCGATCCCGCCACGCCCCGGTCTGGCCGTACCCGCTGATGGACGCCAGCACGAGCCGTGGATTCCGGGCGGACAGCGCGGTCCATCCGATGCCGAGCCGGTCCATGACCCCGGGTCGGTAGTTCTCGAGCACGACATCGACGCGCTCGGCGAGCCGGCCGACGACGTCGGCGGCTTCGGGGTGGCGCAGGTCGATGGAGATGTTGCGCTTCCCGGTGTTCTGTTGCGCGTAGTAGAGCGAGATCGACCCCACCTTCGGCTGCGCGTAGCGCGTGAGGTCGCCCTCGGGTGGCTCGACCTTGATGACGTCGGCACCGAGGTCGTGGAGATTGCGACCGGCGATCGGACCGGAGAGCACGCGCGAGAAGTCGAGGACCGTGATGCCGTCAAGTGGTCGGGTCGTCATCGGCTCGGCCGTCTCGCGCGCAGGCGTGTTCGAGGTCGCGTACGCGGTCGGTTCGGGTTCAGATGACGTCGCCGAAGGACCCGTCGGCTCGCACAACGTCGAGTCCGAACCGCTGCCACGCCTGCATCCCGCCTTCGAGGTTCACCGCGTCGAGGCCCTGGTCCCGGAGGTAGGCCGTCGCCTGCGCGGACCGGCCGCCGACGCGACAGATACACAGGATGGTGCGATCGGCCGGCAGCGCGGTCCACACCTCGGGAATCGTGGCGAGTGGATGGAACTGGGCGTTCGGCGCGTGACCGGCCTCGTACTCGTCCGCTTCGCGCACGTCGAGCAGGACG
Organism: Acidimicrobiia bacterium; assembly: GCA_031422675.1. Classification (GTDB taxonomy): domain Bacteria; phylum Actinomycetota; class Acidimicrobiia; order IMCC26256; family JAENVU01; genus JAENVU01. The sequence goes on from JANPMG010000152.1 coordinate 5,060, forward strand.
GGATCGGTGAGCTCGTCGATGTCGCCGACGGTGATGGAGGGGATCTCGTCGCTCATCGGCGGGCTCGCTTCGCGGCGGAGGCCGGACTGACCTTCGGGGGGGCCTTCGATGTCGCCACCTTGGTGGCCGCCTGCTTGGTCGACTTCGCGGCCGACTTCTTGACCGGTTTGGCGCCGGCTTTCGTGGGTGGCTGCTTGGCGGGTCGCGTCGCGGCGGGCTTCTTCGCCGCCGCGGTGGGTTTGGCCGCGGTTGGTCTGGCTGCGGGTCGTTTCGCCGGCGCGTTCGGCGCCTGCTTGGCCGGGGTGGACGCCCGTTTGGCGGCGGCAGACTTGGTCGCCGCGGTGGGCGCCTTGGCGGCAGACTTGGTCGACTTGTTGGTCGCTTTCGGGGCCGACTTCTTGACCGTCGCGGACTGCTTGGCCGTCGCGGCTTTGGCGGCAGTGCGGGCGGCCGCCGTCTTGGCCGCGGTGCTGCGAACACCCGTCACCGCGCCGGCCTTGGCGGCTGCTTTCGGGGCTGCTTTCGTGCCGGTCTTGGTCGCAGTCTTCGTCGCGGTCTTAGCCGCAGTCTTCGCCGCCGACTTGGCGGGGGTCTTGGACGCAGCTTTGGCGGGGGTCTTGGTCGGCCGGGATCGGTTGGACTTGGCCGGAGCCCGTTTCGGGCGACTCGTGAGGACGTCGGCCTCGACGGTCTCGTCGCTCGGGGCGCCGGCGACCTTGGCGAAGCCGGGTAATGCCAACTCGATTCCCCGGCGGGGCGCGTCGACGGCCTGGATCACGAAGGTTCGGGCTTCGCCGCGAGTGAGGACGTCCCGTGCCTTCAACGGGCGCGGTTCGCCCATGGCGGCGATCGGGATGTAGCAGCGAACATCGTCGACGGTCACGAACGCGCCGTGGGACGAGAACGCGTCGACGATCCCCTCGACCTCGGTGCCGAGGCGATGATCGATGACGAACTGGAGGAACGGCGCCGGCTGGTTCACCGCCTCGGGCTCGGAGGACGGCGTGGACTCCGTGGTCCGGCCGCGGCCACCTCGCCGCCGGCGGCGACCGGTGTTACTGCTCATGGCGTCGGCGGTGGCCTCGGCGATCGCGTCACGGACCTGGTCTTCGTTGCGGGAGTCCCGCTTGGCCTTCTGCGTGGTCTTGCGGCTGACGATGCCCCGGACCGGCCGGCGCAGCGAGAAGATCCACCCGACCCCCGGGACCGGCTTGCCGCCGATGAGTCGACCGGGCTCGAAGAGCCACTGGTAGTCCGCATGGAACTCCTGGAACGAGTCGTTCGAGACGACCGTCGCCTTCGTGCGGTTGGCGATCTGGAGCAGGAACCCGTCCCCTCGGCCGACGGCGCCGGCGGGAGGGGAGACGACCTCGCTGGCGATCTCGGCCTTCGAGAACGCGGCGCGCTCGGAGGGGTCGATCCGGTGTTCGAAGCTCGCGTCCACCACGACCGTGACCGTGGTGCCGGGGTGTTCGCCACGGAACGCGTCGACGGCCTCGTGCAGCTGCGCCAGGCTGGGTTCGGTCCGGCCCTCGGTGGCGAGATTGGAACCGTCGATGACGAAGTGGTCGGCCATCACGTCTGGACCTCGAGTCGTTCGGCCGCGAGGGCGCGGAGGAGTTGATAGTCGGCTTTGCCGTTGGGTGCGCGCTGCATGTCGGGCAGTACCACGACCCGCTTCGGGATCTTGTACCCGGAGAGCCCTTCGGTGTGGCAGTGGTCGCGCAGCGCCGCTTCCTCCACCGGAGATCGCGCCACGATCAGCGCCACGACCATCTCGCCGAAGCGGGGGTCCGGTACGCCGACCACCACGCAATCGTCGACGGCGGCGTGGCGGCGCACGACGAGTTCGACCTCTTCCGGGTACACCTTCTCACCGCCGGTGTTGACCGTGGCCGAACCGCGCCCGAGGAGTTTGATGGTGCCGTCCGGGTCCACCGTCGCGTAGTCGCCGGGGATGGAGTACCGCACGCCGCTGACGGTACGGAAGGTCTTCGCGGTCTTCTCGGGGTCCTTGTAGTAGCCCAGGGGAATCCGGCCACCGACGCCGACCATGCCCACCTCGTCACTTCCCGGTGGAACCTCGCGGCCGTCGTCGGTGAGCACGCGCACGCGTTCGTTCACCGCGAAGCGAGCCGGCGCGATCTCGCGGTCACTTGCTCGTGACGCCGAACGCGACATCAGCCCTTCGGACGCGCCGAGCGAATCCAACAGCGTGATCGTCGGGAGATGTTCGAGCAGTCCGCGCTTGACCTCGGGACTCCAGGTGACGCCGCTCGAGGTGATGGCCCGCAGCGATTCGAGCGACCGACGGTTCGACCCGGGTGGGGTCTCGTCCAGTGCTCGCAGCAATGGGATCGCGAACGCATCACCGACGATGGTGAGCACGGCGACGGTGTGACGGTCGATCTCGGACCAGATGCGCTCCGGATTCAGGCCGATCTCGTCGATCAGGACGACGGTCCCGCCACCCGCGAGCGTCGAGAGCGTGATGAAGAGGCCGGTTCCATGCATCAAGGGACACGCGGGGAGGGTGGTGGCGGCGCGCTTTCCCGCCCGGATCGCCGTGAGCGGATCCGGCGGCTCGGTGCCCGGCCGACCCATCTGCCACAACGCGACGTAGAGGTCGTCGTTGCGCCACATGACGCCCTTGGGCATGCCGGTGGTGCCCCCGGTGTAAAGGAAGATCAGATCGTCGCCGTCGGGCGGTCGGGTGAGTTCGACGCGGTCGCCGGCAACGGCGGCTTGGTAATCGGACTCGAGTTCGAGCACCAGAGGACGTGGTTCCGGGAGCTTGGCCACTGCGTCCCGGACCGTGGTGGCGAACCGATCCTCGGTGACGACGGCGCGGGCGTCGGCGTCGGCGAGGAGGTATCTCGTCTCCTCCACGCCGTAGCGAAAGTTGACGTTGACCGGGACCGCGCCGAGTTTGAGCGCGGCGTAGAACGTCTCGAGGTACTCGACCCGGTTGATGAGGTCGATCGCGACCTTGTCGCCGGGCCCGACGTCGTGGCGACGGAAGTGCGCCGCGAGGCGGGCCGCCCGATCCTCGAAGTCCCCGTACGTCCGCTGGACCGGACCGCAGACGATGGCCACCCGATCACCGGCTTCGCGCGCGACCTGATCCCAGACGTCGGCGAAGTTCCATCCAGTCATCCGGGCCACGCTACTGGTGCTCGCGCAAATCGCCGGGAGTCGCGGTAGTGTCGCCGGGTGGCGGTCGACTTCGAAACCCGCGCCGCGGCGTGGGCCCATCATCTGCGGCCCGAGAATGAACGGACTGAGAGCACCGCACGCGGCGTTCATCACGCGGCGTTCATCTGTTCGGACGTCGAGCGCACCATCGGCTTCTATCAGGGCCTGCTCGGCTTCCCCCTCGTCGAGCTCTTCGAGAACCGCGACTATCCGGGCAGCGCGCACCTCTTCTTCGACATCGGTCATGACAATCTGCTCGCGTTCTTCGATTTTCCCGGCTACGAGCATCCCGAGTTCCACGAGACACTCGGAGGGGTCCAGCACCTGGCCATCTCCATGACACCGGAGAACTTCGCGGCGCTGAAGCTCCGGCTGGCGGCGGCCGACGTTCCGTATCGCGGGCCCGACCTCGGTTTGGAGAACTCGGTCTACGTGGCGGACCCGGACGGTCTTCGCATCGAGCTCTGCACCGCGGCGCTGCTGGACACCGAGTTCGACTGACCGCACTTCACCGGACCCGTCTCGCCAGACATAATCGCCGGGCGCACCCTCACTGCCGGTCTACGCCCAGACGGGCCAGACGCTCGGTGGCCTCGTGTCGGTGGTCCTCGGCGGCCTGATCGTCGCCGAACCGCTCGTCGATCCGCGCGAGCACGTCGAGCGACCGCGCGATGTCGAAAGAAACCTCGCGTTCGCGCGCTTCGTCCAGACTTCCCGTGATCGCCTGGCGCGCGCCCTCGATGTCGTCGCACGCGAGCAGTGCCTCTGCCCGGATCCGCAGGAGGGGCGCGAGGTCGATGCCGCCGCCGGACGCGCGATCGTGCCGGAGCGTCTCGCCAGCGGCGGCGAGCGCGGCGTCGGGATCTCCGGCGAGGAGGTGGCACTCCGCGATTCGCATCTCGATGTCGATCGCGTCGGCCGCGGCACCGATCGCGCTGAACTCTGCGTGGGCCCGCCGATACCGCGCGAAGGCGTCGTCGAAGTCGCGGCGCCCGGCCGCAATGCGGGCGAGGTAGCTCTGGGCGACGGCGCTCCCCCCGCGATACTCGGCCGCTCGGAACACTCGGTCCGCGGCGGTCACGAGCACCGCGGCGTCGTCGAGGCGACCCTGATCGATCAGTACCTCGCCGATGTTCAGCTGGCCGAGGGCCGCGTCGACCGTGTTGCCGGTGCGCTCCCTGAGGAGTCGACCGCGCTCGTACAGGTCGACGGCTTCGTCCCAACGACCGTCGAAGTACGCGAGTGCGCCGAGGTTGTTGAGCACGACGGATTGGCCGTTCAGGTCCTCGAGCTCGGTGTAGAGCGCGAGCGCGCGTTCGGAATGCACGGCCAGCTCGGACTGTCCCAACGCGAAATAGGCCCAGTCGAGCGTGAACCGGGCTTGGGCCTCGGACTCGGGATCGGCGGCGGAGCTGGCGATCGCGGCCAGGCAGGCGTCGACGGCCTCGCGTGAGCGCCCCTGGGCCTGGCGGATGGTCCCGTACCAGGCCTGGAGACGGGCGCGGGATCGCTCGGACTCGATGGAATGATCGTCCGCGAGGGCCTTGAAACCGCGGCGCACCGCCCGGACGGCCTCGGAATACCGCCCGGTCCGTTCGGCGATCCACGCCTCCTTGAGGAGCACCTTCGAGATGGCGACGTGATCGGTCCCGATCAATCGCCGGGCGTTGCGGTACGCACGCAGGGCGCGGTCGTACACGCCGGCGCGTTCGGACACGTCGCCGAGCCGGTCCCAGAGTTCCGCGAGGTCGGCGGCGGCGACATCGGCGCCCCGGCGCGCCGCGCCGATTGCGCGCTCCAGCAGCGTGGCAGCCTCGACGTTCGCATACTTCGCGATCGCGCGATCCGCCGCGATGCGCGAGTACTTCCACGCGTCGTCGTAGCGCTGCGCATGGAAGTAGTGCAGCGATAGCAGCTCCGCCTCGCTCTCGGCGCGGCCGGCGAGCGAATCGGCGATGGCGTCTCCGGCGCGCGAGTGGAGTTCGCGCCGGCGTCGGAACGGCAGCTCTTCGTACGCGGCATCGCGGACGAGTGCGTGCCGGAAGCGCAGCGCGCCCGGGCCAGTGAAGGTGAGGATGCCACCCAGCTCGTTCCAGACGTCGTGATCGAGTGGAGGAAGCTCGTCGGCAAGGAGGGATGCGAGTTCGTCCAGGAGGAAGCTCTGACCGAGCACCGACGCGACCCGCACGAGGGTGCGCAGCTCGGGGTGGAGTCGGTCGATCTGTGCGGTGACGAGTGCATCGACCGAGGTGGGCAGGGCGGCGATGTCGCCGCCGTCGCGGAGCGACTCGAGGAGCTCTTCGAGGAACAGCGGATTCCCCGCGCAGCGCTCGGCGAGTTCCGCCACCTCGTTGGCACGCAGCGGCGCGGCATCGGTGGCGTGGACGATTGCGGCGGCGGCGTCCTGCTCGCTCAGCGGCGTGAGCGCCAGGGTGCGGGTGTGGCTTCGCTCGACCAGCCGGTATCCGGTGGGGTCGTCCCGGCGGGTCAGACACACCAGTGCCGAACGGTCGGGGATAGCACGGATGATCTGGTCCAGGACGACACTCGATGCGTCATCCATCCAGTGCGCGTCCTCGATTGTGACGACGACCGATTCGGGCAGCGCGGCGTTCAGGAAGGTCGCGGTGACATCGCGCACCTTGTCGGGGATGAACTCGGGCGCGATCGCGCGTACCTCGGGCGTCGGTGGGAGATCGAGGTCGAGGGGAACGCCGAGCAGCGGCAACCACGGCTCGAGCTCTGGGCAGTTCCATGCCACCGACGCCGCGAGCGCCGTGGCGACCGCGGCCCGTTCGGCGGTGGGTGGTTGCACGAGCACGTCGTGCAGGAGCCACCAGAACGCGGCGTACGGGCTGCTGGCTTCGTACGGATCGCACGCGACCGTGATGTGGGGGAGGTCCGACGACCGGGCGCGCAGCTCGTCGGTGAGTCGGGACTTACCGATACCCGCCGGTCCGACGAACTCGATCGCGCGCCCGTGACCGGAGCGGACCGCGTCGACCGCGTCGTCGATGGCGGCGATCTCGGCGGCCCGACCGACCAGGGGCAGGACGAGCGCAGCGCGGACCTCGCGCCGTTGGGTCGCGCCGAGCGTGGATGCCGCGAGGGGCCGCCGCTTGCCCTTCACCATGAACGGTTCCAGGGCCACCGTCTCGAACCGGGTTCGGGCCGGGCTCAGGATCTCGGGACTGGCCACGATCTGGCCCGGCGCGGCGCGCGCCATGAGTCGGGCGGTCAGGTTCACGGTGTCACCCATGACGGTGAACGTGCGCCGGTACGGCGGCCCGACTTCGCCGGCGAAGACCGGGCCGCGATGAACGCCGATGCGGAGCGGGAGCGGCAGAGCCAGATCGCTGATCCGGCGGACGGCGGCGAGCAGCGAGTCGACGTCGTGCCCAGTCGAGGCCGGAACTCCCGAGGCCAGGATGATCTTGCCGCCGTCGTGGTCGACGTCGGTGCCGAGGAACGTGACCCCGACGCGATCGGCCTCGCGCTGCACGGCGCCGACGAGTTCGTGTAACGCCTCGGCCACTGCGGCCGGACCGTGGACGCGCATGAGTTCATCGGTCCCGTCGAAGTGACAGAACGCGATGCACACGAACCGGTGCTCCGGGTCGCCGGCGCCGGCGAGCACGTGCGATCGGATGGCCGCCGGGAGGTAGCGCTCGAGATCGAGGTGGTCGGTGTCGAGGGCACGCGGCGCCGGGTCCTCGGGGATCCGCACCGCAACCCGGCGGAGGCGGTGGCCCGGCCCGAGCCGTGGCCCCACCAGACGCGCATCGATCGCCGCTGCCGTCGCGTCACTCACGACGATCTGTCCGGCGCTGGCGGTCCCTTCCATCTCGACGACGGTGCTCACGTCCGGTCCGGCGAGCACCAGCTCGTGATGGGACGATCCGACGAGGAAGCAGCCGAACGTTCCCGAATGCACGCCGGCGGACATCCGAAGCTTCACGTGACCGGCGCTGGTCTCGATCTCGCCGACGTGCCCGAGTCGTTCCTGCATCGTGATGGCCGACGTCGCGGCGCGGGTCGCGTGGTCAGGTCCCATGAACAGGATGAGCAGCGCGTCGCCACCGAACTTCAGCAGACTGCCGCCGCCGGCGTACGCGAGCGCCAGCAGCGCGCCGAAACAGGCTTCCACCGCGTCGGTCACTTCTTCGGCGCCGAGGCGGCCGTGGCGAGCCAGCCGCTCGGACATCTTGGTGAACCCCGAAATGTCGACGAAGAGCAGCGATCCGTCGACGAGCTGCCACGCGGGCGCACCGGTCTGATCGAGGGACGCACGCGCCCACTCGATGGTGAGCCGCGGGAGAAAGGGTTGCAGCGAGCGGGCGCGCGGCTCGGTGGCGGTCATCGTCGCCCCACGCCGGACGGTGTACCACCCGAACCGCGACGGTGCCGCGAAACCAGCCGTCGGTCTGCCACCTTCTGCACGCTAATAGGGCCCGGGCCGCCGGGTCCCGGGACGTCATGAACCGATCGTGGCGGCCGTCGGGTCCTGGACACGATCGCGTCAGGGTGTCGACGCCGAACCGTCGCGCCGCGGCAACCTCGCGGCCACGGCGGTCACCGATGCTGTTCGTGTTCCACCCGCGAAATGCCAGCGAGGAGGTGCGATGAGACAGTCCGAGTTCCACGGAGTCCTCGTCCGGACACCGTGGTCGCGAGAGGTCAGCGCCCATCGGGCCCGTCCGGCGATGCGTCACCCTCAGCGACCGGGGCCGGCCGGTCTCCGAGCCCACCGGGGTCGGTAGCGTCGGGTCGCATGGATCTGCTGACAGCACTGACGACAACGGGCGCGTTCCGCGAGTTCACCGACGAGCCGGTCACCGACCTCGACCTCGAACGGGTCCTCGACATCGCGCGGTTCGCTCCGAGTGGTGGGAACCGGCAGGGTTGGCGCGTCGTCGTGGTGAAGGACCCGCACATCCGGCGCGGCCTCCGCGACCTCTATCTCGACGGCTGGTACGAGTACCTGGCCCAGCGGGCTGCGGGCCTGACACCCTGGTCCCCGACCGCGGACCGAACCATCGAAGCCGCGGCCATCGCCGGAGCCGGCGACATCGCGGCCACGGCATCCCCCGACGGATTCGCGGAGCGACTCCACGAAGTCCCCGTCCTCCTTGCGATCGTCGTCGATCTCGGCGAGTTGGCCGCGGTGGACCGAGACCTTGATCGGTACAGCTTCGTGGGCGCCGCGTCCGTGTACCCCTTCGTGTGGAACCTGCTGTTGGCCGCGCGAGAACTCGACCTCGGCGGCGTACTCACCACGATGGTCACCCGCCGGGAACCCGACGCACGCGCGGTGCTCGGCATCCCGGACGGCCACGCGCTCGCCGGGCTGGTTGCGCTCGGGCACCCGGTCCGACACTTCAAAAAGCTCACGCGCGGTGAGGTCGCGTCGTTCACGACGACCGACCGCTTCGACGGGCCGGCGTGGGACACTGCGGCCGATGCGTCTGAATCCTGATCCCCAGCCGATCGTCGCGTCCGACGCCGAGATCCTCGCCGCGCTCGCGGACATCGAGACGCCGCCGCTGTTGGTAGCGGTGGCGTCGCTGACCGGCGATCTCACCCTCCTGCGGGACGACCTTCGGCCGAGTGCGTCCCAGTCCTTCGACCCGACCGCCGGCATCACACCCGAGCAGGCCGAGGAAGCGCGTCGGCTCGCCGCCCGGGCCTTGGCTCGTTACCGGGACGGGGGGTGTCGGCCCGCGTCGGCGCCGTCGCCCGCTACGCGGCGCGCCATGTTGGAGTTCATGGCCGGGACCCCGATCGAGGACGACTACGCCACCCTGATGACCGAGGAACTCGCGATCGACGGGTCCGATCATCGGGCCCCGGACTGGGTGCTCGCGGATCTCGCCGGTGCCGCGGACTTCCGGGTGGCGATCGTGGGGGCGGGCATGTCGGGCATCGCGGCGGCGCATCGGCTGGGTCAGGCCGGAGTGGACACCGTGATTATCGAGAAGAACGCGGACGTCGGCGGGACGTGGCTGGAGAACCGATATCCGGGCTGTCGAGTGGACGTGCCCAACCACTTCTACAGCTACTCGTTCGCCCAGACGAGCGAGTGGCCGCAGCACTTCTCCACCCAGGATGTCCTGTTGGATTACTTCCGCGCGTGCGCCGACGAGTTCGGGATCCGGGACCGCATCCGATTCGAGACCGAGGTCCTCGACTCGGCGTGGGACGACGCCGACGCGCGCTGGCGGATCACCGTGCGCGGCGCCGACGGTGAGACCGAGGTGATCGTGGCCAACGCGTTGGTGAGCGCCGTCGGCCAACTCAACCAACCGAACCTGCCCGACATCCCCGGCCGGGACTCCTTCGCGGGTGAGTCGTTCCACTCCGCGCGCTGGGACTCTTCGGTCGAGCTCGCCGGACGGCGCGTGGCGATCATCGGAACGGGCGCGAGTGCCGCGCAGTTCATTCCCCCCGTCGCGGAACAGGCGGAAGAACTCACCGTGTTGCAGCGCACGCCGCCGTGGTTACTCGAGACGCCGCACTATCACGACGATCTGCCCGCCGGCACCCGATGGTTGCTCGATCACGTCCCCGAGTTCGCCAACTGGGACCGGGTGTGGATCTTCTGGCGGTCCCACGAAGTGCTCGTGCCGATGGCGACGGTGGACGAAGCGTGGGACTCGACCGAATCGGTGAGCCTGATGAACGACCTGGTGCGCGAGACGTTCACCGAGTACTACCGGGTGCAGTTTCCCGATTCGGAGCTGTTCGAGAAGGTGCTGCCGCATTATCCGCCGTTCTCGAAACGGTTCGTGCGAGACAACGGGATCTGGGCCCGGACCTTCGCACGGGACAACGTGACGCTGGACGTCGGTGCGATCGCGCAGATCACGCCGACCGGCATCACGAT
>JANPMG010000153.1:0-3514 GCA_031422675.1 Acidimicrobiia bacterium
CCAACCCGTTCTTCGCGCCCACGTTCGAGCTCGGCGTCGGCCAGGTGTACCAGGCGGCCGCTTACATCTCGCCGGACACCCACGAGTTGGTGATCTCGAACTCGACGGTGCTTCCCGGATTGCCGGATGGACAGATGGCGATCGTCCACTTCGAGGTCGCGATGACCAGTTTCGCCGACATCATCAGCGACCCCACCATCCGCTTCTTGATCGTGGATGCCACCACTGGGACGACGCTCGCCGACAGCAGCAGATCCGTGGCACCCGACGCGGGAACACCGGCCGAGGAGAACGACGACGTTGCCGAGTTGGTGAGATCCGGTCGCGCCGACGGCGTTGCCACCGTCGGCAACCTGCGCGTCGCGTTCGAGCATCGGGAGAGCACGCCGTCGAACGCCAACGACTGGTACATCGTCGCTGCCGCACCGGCTGTGGACGCCGGATTGGCGACATACTTCGGATTTCGGACACTGTTCTTGGTGGGCGCGGCGCTCGCCCTCTTGGTATTGGCTCTGGCGAGCTTCCGAAGCTATCAACGTCGACTCGAGCAGGCCGCGCTCACCGACGCCTTGACGAGTCTGCCCAATCGCAACCTGTTGGGTGACAACGTGAAGCAGGCACTGGCGGCGAGACGACGTCATGGTGGCGAGGTTGCGGTGCTGGTGATCGACCTCGATCGCTTCAAGGAAGTCAACGACACCCTGGGCCACCACTTCGGTGACCAATTGCTCGTTGCGATCGGTCCGCGCATCCGCTCCGTTCTTCGAGATGGTGACACCATCGCTCGCCTTGGCGGCGACGAGTTCGGTCTCTTGCTGCCTGGGGTCCATGGTTCAGCCGAGGCGATCGATGTTGCCAATCGCATCCTCGTCAGGCTCAGCGAACCGTTCCACATCAACGGTGTGGTCCTCGAGGTCGAAGCGAGCATCGGTATCGCCATTGCACCTCAGCACGGGGATGACTACACCGAGTTGCTGCAACACGCCGACAAGGCCATGTATGGGGCCAAGCTGGCGGGCCTGGGCGCCTCGCTGTACGCCACACCACCCGACCCGCACGATCAGCAGCGCTTGTCGATGCTGAGTGAGCTGCGCTGCGCTCTGGGCAACGACGAACTCGTGCTGCACTACCACCCGAAGACGCTCCTGCCAACAGACGCAGCGGCGACGCCGTGAGCGGATCAGGGGTCCATAAACTCATTGATCAATGACGGATCAAGCACCGCTCGACGCGAAGGTCGTCGCCCGCATTCTGCGGCGCGCCGGTGATCTCGAGCGCGCCGGCGAGGCGCAGGACGAGGCGGGGACGATCGCCGAGCCTCGTTGATTGCGGCGGCAGAAGAGGTCGGACTGTCCGTCGATGCCGTACGTCGTTCGATTGCGGTCGAACGGCTCGGACCGCTACCCGTTGCGCGTTCAGGCGACCGGATAGTCGGGCCGTCGCATGTGTACGCCGACGGCGAGTCCGATGTCCCCGCGGACGACGCGTTGGCCAGGGTCGACGCGTGGTTGGTAGATGGTCATCACCTCCGTCGTGACGTGCTGCGACCAGGACACGGGGAGTGGAGCAAACGCTCTGGCCTCGTCGGCGTGACCATACGGACCATTCGCAACGCGACTGGCGAGGGCAAGCTCGGCGACTTCGAACGAGTCCATGCTGTGGCCCGCGATACGGGAAGCGGTTCATCGGTGGTCCGGATCACGATCGACCGAACGACCAATCGACGATTCGCTGGCGGCGGTGGCGCCGTCGTTGCCGTTGGCGGGATGACCGGAGTCGTTGTGGCCGCAGCGGTCGCGACGCCTGTCGTGCTCCTGGCGATGCCCGTTGCGATCGTGGCGGGCGTGGGCGTGGCAATGACCGGTCGGAAGCGGGCCCGCGGTACCGAGCGCGAGATCCGGCGGCTTCTCGAGGCCGTCGGCGCCGGTGATGATCCGACGCGGCTCAGCGTGGACGTCGTTCGCCGGGCGGCCGGCAAGGCCACTGCGGCGCGCCCGCCGGTCCGCCGACGTCGCCCAGACAACTGATCGCCCCGCTCTGGCGATGAGAGCGCTGTCGAGTTCTGCGAGACTCGGACGATGCTGACGTTGAACTCGGTTGCGCCTGACTTCGAACTGCTGGACGAACACGGCAGGAACGTCCACCTTCAGGACCTTCGGGGTCAGTGGGTGTTGCTGTGGTGGTACCCGAAAGCGGCGACACCTGGTTGAACGATCCAGGGTCAGGGCCTGCGTGACAGCGCCCGCCGATTCGAAGGGCTCAATGCCGTCATCCTCGGTGCATCATTCGACACACCAGCCGACAACCTCGCGTTTGCCGAAGCGCAGAACTTCCCGTTCCATCTGTTGAGCGATGTGGATCGTGCTGTCGGGACCGCGTACAAAGTCGCCCGAGCGCCGGGCGAGAAATATCCCGAGTACCCGATGCGCCATAGCTACCTCATCGATCCCGGTGGTCGGATCCATCGGCGCTACGAGGTGACCGACGTCGCGAGCCATGCCGCCGATGTGATCGCAGATCTCGAGGCGAGCCAGACCGAAACCTAGGTCGCCTCGCAGGGGAGCAACGTAGTCCGCTGTGGCAGCCCGGGCGCCAGGGATCGACACGCGCGAGAATGCGACATGAGCGCGGGCGAACTGACATCGAGCCCATTGCTGGCGGGCAGTGGCTCCGCCGATCTTGCCTCGTTTGCGGAGCATCTCGAGTCGCGACGGCTTGATCAGGGCGACCGGCTGATGGTCGAGGGTGAAGCGGGAACGTTCTTCGCGTTTCTCGTCTCGGGTCAGGTCGCGGTCACCCGTGACGGACCGAATGGTCCCGAGGAGTTGGCTCTCGTCAGCAGCGGTTCGGTGATAGGTGAACTTTCGCTGCTGCGCGGTATGCCTCGCGCCGCCACGGTGACCGCGACGGTGCCGACTGTTGCGCTTACCGGGGACACCGAAGCGTTCGCGCTGCTGCTCGACCTGCCGGGTGTCCGCGAACGGATTGAGCGAGTCGTGAGTGCGCGGCTCGCCGAAAGCTTCCGTCCTGTCCTTGCCACCCTGAGGGACGGCACGCCTATCCTGTTGCGGCCGTTGCTGCCGTCCGATCGCGATGGAATCGCCGCAGCCCTCCGTGAAATGTCGGCCGAGTCATTGCGACGGCGATTCTTCAGCAGCGGCCAGCCAACCGAGCGGATCATTGATTACCTCGTCTCCATCGACTACGTCAATCATTTCGCCTGGCTCGTCCTCGACGCTCGAGTGCCCACCGACGGTTGGGCGACTGCGCGATACATCCGCCGCCGCGACACCCCCGACTGCGCGGAACTGGCGTTCGCGGTCAAGGACGCCCATCAAGGTCGCGGCCTTGGCAGTTTGCTGTTGGGCGCCATCGGTGCAGCGGCCTCGGTCGGTGGCATCCGTGACTTCACGGCAACGCTGCTATCGGACAACGCGCCAATGAGGGCGGTGCTCGCAAAGGCGAACGCGACGTTCGCATTCGATGAGCCCGGTGTGACCCGAGCCGAGCTGAC
>JANPMG010000154.1:0-19293 GCA_031422675.1 Acidimicrobiia bacterium
CCCCGCCCCCCCCCCCCCCCCCCCCCCCCCCCCCCCCCGCCCGGTTGTGGGGCCCTGTGTGGGGGGCCCCCCCCCCCCCCCCCCCGCCAAAACGCGGGAAGGAAGGGTGGTTTGGCGGACGAGGTGCCGGTGTATCGTCGCATTCGGAGGTGACGCAGTGATCCGAGTGACGCTCATCGGCGTGCGAGTCGAAGTTCCGTCGAATCAACCCATCGTGCTGCTGCGCGAGGTGGACGGCGCGCGCTACCTCCCGATCTTCATCGGCTCACCGGAGGCGACCGCGATCGTCTACGCGCTCCAGGGGATGGAAACCCCTCGGCCGATGACCCACGACCTGTTCGTCACCGTGATGGGCGATTTCGGCGTCGAGTTGGTCCAGGTGGCGATCACGGCGCTGAGCGACGGCACCTTCTACGCGGAACTCGAGCTGGCTCGGGACGGCGAGACTCAGCGGATCTCCGCCCGCCCGTCGGACGCGATCGCGCTCGCGGTCCGGCTCGGCGACGAGGTGCCGATCCTGGTTGCCGAGGAAGTGTTCGAGGAAGCCGGTGTCCTGTTCGAAGAAGAACAGGAAGAGGACGAGATCGAGGAGTTCCGGGCCTTTCTCGACGAAGTCACCCCCGAAGACTTCGCGTAGGGGCGAACGGATCCCATCGGGAAATGGCCTGGGGAATGGGTCGGTCGGGCCGTTGACTCTCCGGGGGAGATCACCTACGGTGACACCCCCGTAACTACGACCTTGTGACTCTGCGGCCCGACGGGGGACCGCACCGGCGAAAGGCAGCCGCTCGTGGCCGCTCGTTCTCGTTCCCCACACGCCGCGACGACGACTCCCGCGGTCGCGAACGCCGACGCGGTCGGCGCCGGCCCCGTCGTCGTCGATCCCGCCTTGGGTGACCTGCCGCCGCGGATCGAACAGGGTGTGCTGAGCGCCGACGGCGAGGAGTGGCGCGAGGTCGGCTACAGCGGGCCGACGGCGTGCGCGGTGGTGGGGATCTCGTACCGCCAGCTCGACTATTGGGCCCGCACCGGTCTGCTGAGCCCGTCGCTGGCGAAGGCCGCCGGCAGCGGAACCCAACGCCGGTACGCCTACCGTGATCTCGTCGCGTTGAAGGTGATCAAGAGCCTGATCGACGGGGGAGTTTCGCTCCAGACCGCGCGTAAGGCGATCGACTATTTCCGTGACCACCTGGGCGAGGACCTCGCGTCGGCGAGTCTGGTCATCGAGGGTGCGAACACGGTGCTGGCTCGGACCGGTGACGACCTGGTGGATCTCGTGCGCCGGGGCCAGGTCGTGCTCAACATCGTTCCCCTCGGAGGTCTCGTGGATTCGCTCGCCGCGAGCATTCACGAGTTGCACGCGGAGCCGCTCGGCCCGAAGGACGGCGCCGCGCATCCGGTGCGCCGCGCGCAGGACTGACCCGTCGACCCGGAACGCACCATGGACGGCCTCGCGCAGAGCCCGCTCGACGCCCAGCACCGTGCCCTCGGTGCCAAGCTCGTCGAGTTCGGTGGGTGGGCGATGCCCATCCAGTACGGCGGCGTCCTCGAAGAACACCGCGCCTGTCGCACCGATGCCGTTGCATTCGACGTCTCGCATTTGGGTTCGTTGCGCGTCGACGGGCCGGGCGCATTCGATCTGTTGCAGCGGGCGTTCACCAACGACCTCGGGCGGATCGGCCCCGGCCGCGCGCAATACACGCATCTCCTCGATCCGGTGGACGCGCATGTGGTCGACGACATCATCGTCTGGTGGGTCCGTGATGACGAGTTCCTCGTCATGCCCAACGCCTCGAACACCCAGCGCATCGCCGGTGCGCTCACGGCGATCGATCCGGCGGCCGCGGTGGAGATCGAGGACGTCACCGCCACCCGCGCGGTCATCGCGGTCCAGGGGCCGAACGCGCGCGACCGAGTCCGCACGATCTCACCGGCACTGGCCGCCGTGGCGCGCTTCGGCGTGGCGGCGGTCGAATGGAACGGCGCACCCTGCATCGTGGCCGGCACCGGCTACACCGGCGAAGACGGCATCGAGATCCACGTGCCGGCGGCGGTGGCGGCGGCGGCGTGGACCGCGCTGATGAACGCCGGCGTGGCGCCGGCCGGGCTCGGCGCCCGAGACACGCTCCGACTCGAAGCCGGGCTGCCGCTCCACGGCCACGAACTGGGTGAGGGGATCACGCCGCTCCAAGCCGGACTCGGGTGGGTCGTTCGGTGGGACAAGGGCGACTTCCGCGGCCGAGCCGCCCTGGCGGCCGAGCGGGACCGCGGCATCACACGGAAGCTCCGCGGGCTGCTGGTGGAAGGCCGACGTCCGCCCCGCGCGGGGTATCCCGTCCTGGTGGGAGGGCGCGCGGCCGGCGAGGTCACCAGCGGGAACTTCTCGCCGGTGCTCGGGCACGCGATCGCGCTGGCGTTCCTGCCGCCCGACATCGCCGACGGCGCCACCGTCGCGATCGACCTCCGCGGGTCGCACGTTCCGGCGGTCGTCACGAAACCGCCGTTCGTGAAGTCGGCACCGAAGCCAGCGTCGGGTAGCGTGGAGGGCTGACAAGCCGTTCACCCCGAGCGGGAGAGTCCTCACGATGTGGGGGCGCCGAAGGAGCAACCTCCCCGGAATCTCTCAGGCCCACGAACCGCCCGGGGTAGGCAACTCTGGAGAGCAGGGATCTCGTATCCCTCACCGACGGGGAAAGCCCGGGCGACCGGGTGAATCTCTCAGGTCCCACGACAGAGGGGGAGCGACCGCAACCGCGGTTGCCCACCGACGTGCGAAGGGACCAGCCCATGGCCAGCTCACTCCGAGACCGGTTCGTCGATCGCCACGTCGGCCCGGACCGTCCCGAGCAGGCGGCGATGCTCGAAGCCCTCGGCTACGACTCGCTCGACGCGCTGACCGATGCCGCAGTGCCCGAGGCGATTCGCCGGACCGAGCCGCTCGAACTGCCGGCCCCTCGCTCGGAAGTGGAAGCGATCGCCGCGCTGCGCGCCCTCGCCGATCGTAACGTCGTGACCCGGTCCATGATCGGCATGGGCTACTCGGACACGATCACTCCCGCAGTCATCCGGCGCAACGTGCTGGAGAACCCGGCGTGGTACACCGCGTACACGCCGTATCAACCCGAGATCTCCCAGGGCCGGCTCGAGGCGTTGCTCGACTTCCAGACGATGGTCGCCGATCTCACCGGCATGGACCTGGCCAACGCGTCGTTGCTCGACGAAGCGACGGCCGCGGCCGAGGCGATGGCGATGTGTCGGCGGCTGGCGCCGAAGGGTGGTGACATCTTCTTCGTCGACGCCGACTGCCATCCCCAGACCATCGCGGTGGTGGGCGGCCGGGCCGAACCGCTCGGGATCGAAGTGGTCGTCGGCGATCCCCGCCGGGACGTGCCCGGAGCCCGGGTCTTCGGCGTCCTGCTGGCCTATCCCGGCAGCAGTGGGGCAGTGGTGGACCATTCGGCGCTCGTGGCACGCGTGCACTCCGGCGGCGCGCTCGTCGCGGTCACGGCGGATCTGCTCGCGCTGGTGCTCCTGCAATCGCCGGGCGCGATCGGTGCCGATCTGGTGGTGGGTTCCGCGCAGCGGTTCGGGGTGCCGTTGGGCTACGGCGGTCCCCACGCCGGGTTCATCGCGTGCAGGGACGCGCACAAGCGCACCCTGCCGGGTCGGTTGGTCGGCGTTTCCGTCGACGCCCACGGGCGACGCGCGCTGCGGCTCGCACTCCAGACGCGCGAGCAACACATTCGTCGGGAGAAAGCCACGAGCAACATCTGCACGGCCCAGGTGCTCCTCGCGGTCATCGCCGGCTTGTACGCCGTGTACCACGGACCCGAGGGTCTGCACGCGATCGCGACGCGCGTCCATCGGCTGACCAGTGCGCTCGCCGACGCGCTGTCGGGTGGGAACGTCGAGGTGGTGAACGAGCGCTGGTTCGACACGATCACGGTTCGGGTACCGGACCGCGCGGTGGAGATCGGCGGGGCGGCGCGCGACCGGGGCATCAACCTGCGCGTGGTCGACGCCGACACGCTCGGGATCGCGCTCGACGAGACGAGCACCACCGCCGATGTCGAACTCGTCCTCGACGCGTTCGGTGTCGCGGGTGGGGCAGGGGAGGGGCGGGACGCGATCGCACCGACGCTCGGGCGAACCGAACCGTTCCTGACCCACGAGGTGTTTCACCGGTACCGGTCCGAGACCGAGATGTTGCGGTATCTGCGCCGGCTCGCCGACCGTGACCTTGCGCTCGACCGCACGATGATTCCGCTCGGTTCGTGCACGATGAAGCTCAACGCCACGACCGAGATGGAACCGATCACCTGGCCGGAGTTCGGCGGGTTGCATCCCTACGCGCCGGTCACGCAGGCCATGGGTTACGCCGAGCTGATCGCCGACCTCGAAGCCTGGTTGTGCGCGATCACCGGCTACGACGCGGTGTCGTTGCAACCCAACGCCGGCTCCCAGGGCGAACTCGCCGGACTCCTCGCGATCCGCGCGTTCCACCGCGGCCGCGGCGATCACGAGCGGACCGTGTGCCTGATCCCGGCGTCGGCCCACGGCACCAACGCGGCCAGTGCGGTGATGGCGGGCATGCGGGTGGTCGTGGTGGCCACCGACGACGACGGCAACATCGATCTCGCGGATCTGAAGGGGAAGGTGACGGCCAACGCCGACGTCCTCGGCGCGTTGATGGTCACCTACCCGTCGACCCACGGCGTGTTCGAGCGCTCGATCGTGGAAGTGTGCGACCTCGTGCACGAATGTGGTGGCCAGGTCTACGTGGACGGCGCCAACCTCAACGCGCTCGTCGGCCTCGCCGCGCCGGGCCAGTTCGGTGCCGACGTCTCCCACCTGAACCTGCACAAGACGTTCTGCATCCCCCATGGAGGAGGCGGCCCGGGGGTCGGCCCCGTCGCTGTGCGTGCCCACCTCGCGCCGTACCTCCCCGGTCATCCCCTCGACGCCGCGGCGGCGGTGCCCGCGGTGGCGGCGGCACCGTTCGGGTCCGCCGGCATCTTGCCGATCCCGTGGGCGTACGTCGCCATGATGGGCGCCGACGGACTCCGCGAAGCCACGCAGGTGGCGATCCTCTCGGCGAACTACGTCGCGCGGCGGCTCGGTCCGCACTTCCCGGTTCTGTACACCGGACCGGCCGGACTCGTCGCACACGAGTGCATTCTGGATCTGCGGCCCATCACCGCGGCGACCGGCGTCAGTGCAGAAGACGTCGCGAAGCGCCTCATCGACTACGGCTTCCACGCACCCACGTTGAGTTTCCCCGTCGCCGGGACCCTGATGGTGGAACCCACCGAGTCCGAGGCGCTCGGTGAGCTGGACCGGTTCTGCGCCGCGATGATCGCGATCCGGGCCGAGATCACGCGCATCGAACGAGGGGAGTGGTCGCACGCGCAGAGCCCGCTCGCGGCGGCACCGCACACGGCCGAAGATGTGGCCACCGACCACTGGGATCGGGACTATTCGCGGGACCTGGCGGCGTTCCCCGTCGACGGGCTGCGCGGCGCCAAGTACTGGCCGCCGGTGAGCCGGATCGACGGTGTCTACGGCGACCGCAACGTCGTGTGTTCGTGCGCGCCGATCTCGGCGTATGCGACCGACTCCGTAGGCTGACGGGGTGACCCGCGTTCGTACCCGTGAATGGTCGAGCACCGACTACTACGCAGTGTTGGGCGTTGCTCCGGACGCCGCGCCGAGCGAGATCGATTCTCGGTACCGGGATCTGGCCAAGGTGCTCCACCCGGACCGCAGTGCGGACGTGGCGGACCAGGAGCGGTTCAAGCGCGTCAGCGCGGCGTACACCGCGTTGAAAGATCCCGCGACCCGCCGCGCCTACGACGAGTTCCGGGCGCGCGTCGAGGCGGGCAGCCTCTATGCCGTGGTGGGCGCCGCGGCTGACGCTCGATCCGACATCGCCGCCGGGTCTCGGCCCGACCACCTGGCCCCGGCACGGGTCCCGAAGCCCCGAGGTCCGCTGGCTCCCTGGCTCCGCAGCACGGCGGCCGCCATCCTGATCGTCCTCGGTGTTGCCGCGGCCGGTTGGGCACTCGTGGGCGACCTGCCATCGCCGACCGCGGCCGACACGCCGCTGGCGGTGCAGATCACCCTGGCCATCGTGGCGATCAAGTTCGTCGTCTGCGGCATCGCGGTTGCCAGATATCCCCAGCTCCGCGCCCGCTGGCACCGCTGAGGACCCGTCGCCCACACAGTGCCCGGACCCACCAGGGGAGCCCTGAAACGCAACCGCTCCGAAGCTCCGACTTTAAGTTGACATAACGAGGATTATGGGCACCCCGGAGGGGTGCCCATAATCCCTTCGCAGTTATGGTCGGCGCACCGTGAGGGCGGCACTGCGTGCCGGGCGGCGACGGGCTTCGCCCATAACTCCGAAGACCTGGGGCCCGGCCCAGAGCCCCGGAAACCCGGGGCCCTGGAGCCCGGGAAACGGGTGGCCGGCCCTGGAGCCGGCAACTCGTGCGAGAAGCGCGGGTCAGGGGTTGCAATATGCGCGTGGGTTGGGCGTGTGGGCTCACGTGCGGGGTCAGGTGGTCGGGTCAGCGGGTGGATTGGTGCATGACGAGGCGGCGGGCTTTGAAGCCGGCGGACTCGAAGAAGTTCTTGGCTTGACGGTCTCCGGGCAAGGCGGTGGCGTCGATGCCCAGGGTGACACCGGAATCGGTGCACCAGGCGACGAGGGCGCCGAGGAGGGTCTCGCCGAGGCCGACGGCCCGGGCGGGCTCGGCGACGTAGAGCTCGTCGATGACGCCCAGGAGCCCCGGGACGCCCGCCGTCGGTACGGGCTCGGTGTGGGCGAGTCCGTAGGCCAGCACGTGGCCGTCGAGGGTGCCGACGATCGTCGCGACGTCGGCGGCGGCGAGTCGGGCCTCCACGAGCTCGGCGGTCATGGGCGCGAGCGCGTCGTGGGCGATCCAGAGGGGTCCGCCCCGCTCGGTGGCCATCTGGGCGCGCAGGTCGGCGGCGAGGCGCACGATCGGGTCGATGTCGGCGGCCGTGGCGAGACGGGCCGACTCGTCGGGCGCGGGGGAATCCGGGCCGGCGCTCGGGGCGGCGTTCGTTCCGGACGCGTCCGGGTTCATCGGCGCGTCACGCGCTGAGTTGCGCGATTTTGCCGAGAATCGTCGTGCGGGCGCGGTGCGCGGCTTCGTAGGCCTGGACCGCCAGCAGGTCGGGGCGGGCGAGCCCCACGAGCCGGTCGATCACTTGCGGGGCCGAGAGCAGGTCGTAGTCGGGGATGGCGAGGGCAGCCTCGGCCGGAGCCGGGCCCGGGGCGAGCGGCGACTTGCCGGCCGACTCCCCCGGGGACGCGCTCGACGAGAACGGCGCGGGCTCAGAAGCTGACGCCTCCGCACGAGACCCGTTCGACGCCCCGGACTTCGCGACAGATTTCGCGACGGTCTTCGGTGCGGTCTTCGATGCGGACTTCAGTGCGGACTTCAGTGCGGTGGGCTTTGACGTTGCGGGCTTCGACGGCTTCGAACTCGGACTGGTCGATCGCAGTGGCGCGTGCTGCGCCGCGGACGCGGACGGGTTCGCCGGTGGGTTCGCCGGTCGGATCGGGGTCGCCGGGCTCGTGGGGTTCACCGGCGGCGCAGGTGTGGTGGCGGCAGACGCAACCGCCGCGATGGTGTCCTCGGCGCGCTTGCGGACGGTCCCGGCGGCGGCTTCGGCCTGACGGCGTACTTCGGGTCCGCCGTACTTCACGGCCATCTGGCCGATGGTCTTGTATTGGCCGGCCTGGGTCTCCGCGGTCTTGCGCCGCTGGGTGACTT
Source organism: Acidimicrobiia bacterium (assembly GCA_031422675.1). Taxonomy (GTDB): domain Bacteria; phylum Actinomycetota; class Acidimicrobiia; order IMCC26256; family JAENVU01; genus JAENVU01. The sequence continues at coordinate 7,806 of JANPMG010000154.1, forward strand.
CGGTCTCGCCGCGCGCCACGAACATCTTGAGAAAGGTCGGCACCGTGTCCTTGGCGAACATGGCGAGCCCGATCGGCGCGTAGACGAGCAGCTCGACGGCTCGTTCGAGATGGTTGTCTTTCTCGCTCATGCTGGGCTCCCGGAACTGGATTCGGCCGGGAGCTTAGGGCGACGGAGAAGCGCGACCGCGAGCGCAGCCACCATGGCCGCCCCGCTCCCCCACTCGGTCCAATCACCGAATCTCACGTAGGGCGTCTGCCCGGTGGTGGGGGTCACCAAACCGGCGACGACGGTGTTCCGGAACAGCTCGGTGGTGCGGTGCACCACCCCGTCGGCGTCGATCACCGCAGTGATCCCCGAGATCGACGCGTGCAGGACCGGTCGCCCGATCGCGGCTGCGCTCATCTGCGTCAGGGCCACGTGCTGGGCGGCGTTCGCCGACCGGCGGTAGGAGCGGTTGTTGGTGGTGACCACGATGGCCTCGGCGCCGGCGGCCACGTTCTCGCGCATGAGCGGCCCGAACGCACTCTCGAAGCAGATCACGCTCCCGATCCGGTGGCCGGCGACGGTGTCGATCACGACCCGACGGCCAGGGGTGAAGTCGCTGGGAATCTGTTGCAGCGCGCTGATGAAACGCAACGAGTCTCGCCACGGCACGTATTCACCGAACGGGACGAGGTGGCGCTTCGCGTACGTGTCCACCAACCGTCCGGTCGGCGAGTACAGCCGGTTGGCGTTGAACGCCCGGCCCGGTTCGGTCACCTCGTCGATGACGTTCGCGAGGACAGCAGATCGATGGCGGCGGGCGATTCGAACGATCTCGGCGCGCAACGGTGGGTCCAACTCCGGATCCGTGGCCAGCGACGATTCCGGAAAGACGATCAGGTCGTAGCGGCCACGCAGCTGCGCTGCCAACGCGAGATGGGAACGGGTCAGGTAGTTCGAATCGAGTTCGGCCCGAGTGAGGTACCGGTTCTTGTCGTTGCCTTGCAACAACGCGAATCGCAGCGATCCACGCGGGCGCGGTTCGAACCGGGTCACGGTCGCCGCGGTGGTGAGCACGACGACTCCGACTGCGCCGACGAACGCGAGACCGATCCGGCGGGTTCGTAGTCCCCCGGCGCGCCCGGCGCGCCCGGCGCGCCCGGCGTGCCCGGCGCGCGCCAGGTCGGCGATCAATCCGTTGATGGCGATGACGACGAAGCTCGCCAGCGGGACCCCGCCCCAACTCGCGAGTGCTCGGCCCGCACCGAAGTCGTGGAGCGCCACACCGAGTTGCCCCCAGGCGAGACCGCCGAGCGGCCACCGCGTGCGTGCCGCTTCGAAGACGACCCAGACCGCGGCGGTGAGGAAGGGCGACCGCAGCCCGCGGCGACCGGCGAGCCCCACCACTCCCCCGGCGGCGGCCCAGAACGCGGCTTGCAGCGCGACGAGCGGAATGATCGCGATCGTGCCGAAGTACCAGGTCCACGCCAGATGGACGGAGAAGAAACCGATGCCGGCGACGAAGCCGAGCCACGCGGCCCGCCGGGGCGACGCGTCGTGCCAAAGCCACAGCAGGGGCGCAAGGGCGACGAGCGCCACCGGGCCGAGATCGACGGTGGGAAACGCCAGCGAAAGGAACAGACCGGATCCGAGCGCAACGGCGCTGCTACCGCGACGACGGGCGCCGGTTCGCGGCGCCGCGCTCACTCGCAGTCCCGGCAGAGGTCCTTCTCTCCCTTGGCCAACTGGCTCAAAGGCTTGACGAGGAAGCAGGAACGACACAGGAATTCGTCATCACGCCGGGGGACGATCTTCCCGGTTCCCTCGGCGGGGTTGTCCGGCTCGTCGTCGTCCTCGAGGTCGGCTTCTTCTTCGTCGATCCGCTCCGCCGCGGTCCGCTCGGCGAGGAGCACGTCGAGCGGCTCCTCGACGTCGTCGGGGTGGAGCTCCTCTTCGAGGTCGAGGTTCTCGTCGTCGTCGTCGTCGTCCGAGTCGTCACCGGCCGCCTTGGCGACGTCGGTGACAGCACCGACCACCGGCTCGGTGATGATCGCGTCGATGTCGACGTCCACATCCGGATCGAGCGCGTCGACATCGTCGAGCACGAGATCGGGGTCGTCCGCCTCGTCCTCGATGTCGAGGTCTTCGTCGTCGGCATTTTGATCGTCCGCCATCTGCGCTCTCTCGAAAGGTGGTTCCGGCCCGTGAGGGCGCGCACTATATCGCCGGCCCGCGCGCCCGATGCGGCATTCAGCGCAGAAAAAAGCGGCGAAGTCCAGGAGGCCGTTGGGGCCACTGTCGCTCGGGCCGACCAGTGTCGGCCCGAGGTCACAGAGTTCTCTACTAAGACTCCTGGACTCCGCCAGTCGACACTGCGCCCCCTTCCCGCGAACGGGAAGAACCACGACCGGCGAGCGTCGAACGGAGTGGAGTCAGTCAGACGGCGGGGGGTCGTGTCAAGGCGAAGCAGCCCACCGAGCGAGCCCGTGACCTGCGCAGCGACGCGTCGATCCTGGTCACGGTGACGGGATTTTTTTCGCGGCGTCCGGTCGGCTGCGCGCGGAGCGTCACGAAAGCGTTGCTCGACGGGCCGCGGCAGCACGCTCCGAGGCCAACCGTTCGAGTTCGTAGACCTCGTGGTCCGCGTAGCTCATCGCCGCGGCGAGGGCGCGATGCCCGGCCTGCTCGCCGATGAGGCGATGCATTTCCTGCGCGACCACCCGGTACGCCGGGTGACCCTGAGGCGTGGTGCGGAGCTCGATGAGATGCATGGCCTCACGCGCGTTCATCTGCATCACGTACCGCAGCCGGTAGGCGAGCGACACCGCGTACGACGCCTGTTCGGGGAAGCGGAAGGCCATGGCGCCGTAGAGCGCGGCGGAGATGTCCATCGCCTGGATGAACGCCGCCTCCTCCCCCGCTTCGGTGACCGGTTCGGGCACGTCGTAGCCGTGGGCCGGCGAGAGCTGCTGCCACTCGATCGTGAGCATCCGATGGCGCTGGAGGTCCCGGAACGCCCCGTAGTCGGCGAGCACGTCGAAGCGGTAGCCGGTGCGTTCGAAGGCCCGGCCCGGCTTGTGGCGACGATTCGAACGCTCCCCCACGTACGCGCGCAGGATGGACACGCGCTCGTCTGCGCCGAGCGTGCGCACTCGTTCGAGGATCTGGGGCTCGGACAGATTCGTGTGCGGGTAGGCGATTGCGGCGAGAACCTTGTCCTCCCCGTCGGGGTCGAAATCGGTGAGTGCCACCATGGCCGCCGGTTCGGGGTTCATCCGGCCGAAGATCCGGTGGACGACATCCTCGGTGTGCGAGGCGGTGTCGGCGAAATACTGACTCCACACGCCACCGCGCTCGGGCCGGTCGACGCGGGTCAGGAACGACGGCACGACCTTTCGTAGCTCGGTCAGCATGAGGTCGGCGTAGTTGCGCGCCTCGGGGAGTGGGTGGGCGCGCATCCGGAGCAGCAGTGCTTCGTAGCCCTGGCCGGTGCCGTAGATGCCGACGTTCGAGAGGGTGGCGGCGGGCAGGATGCCGCGCAGCGCGTCGCAGGCTTTGGCCTTGATCGTCTGCTTGTAGACGAAGTCCGAATCCGCCGGCTCCTTCGGATACCGATGCCGCGCCCAGTCCAACAACTTCGGCAGCAGGCTCGAGTAGATCGAGAACAACTGGTCGACCTGCTCCACGTACCGTGCGCCGAGCTTGGACTCCAAGACCGCCGGCGGCCGGTGGTAGCGGTAACGCCCGCCGAGCCGGCTGTCGTATTCGATGTAGCGCGTCGACTGTTCGAGGTAGGCCATGAGCCGACCCCACTCGAGCACTTTGGTGAGCAGGTTCGATGCCTGCTCACACGCGACGTGTACGCCACCGAGTTGCGCGACCGAATCGTCGCCGTACTCGAGGAACACCCGGTCATAGAGCTGCTCGGCGCGCTTCAAACCGATGCTCGCGTCGACGGTGAGGTCGCCGCTGATGTCGAGATCGCCGACGAACTCGTCGAGGAACAAGCGGCGCAGACTCTTGTCCGAGCGCGAGTACCGCGCGAAGAGCGCGCCCTTCACCACCTCGGGCAGGTTGACCAGGGCGAAGACGGGGCCGTCGAGGTTCGTGAAGTACGGCCGCAGGACGGCCTGCTCTTCGTCGTCGAAATGCTCCGCCACGTACTGCATCGGACCGGTGAGGCTACCGGCGGCGCTCCCGCGCGCCAGGGATTCCCGACCGGCTCCTGAGGGCGCCGAAGGCTCGGCTCGCCTCAGATCAGGAGCCGAATCGCGCCCGGAACCACCCGAAGCCGACACGCATGCCGGACCCGCAGCGTCCGCCGGTCGAGGGTGGCCGGCCACGGGCGGCGCAGCTCCGAGATCTCGATCGCGCGCCCGGTCGTGACGATGATCCGGGGGTGCGGGAGGTGGGTGCCGTTGGGCAGGCGTCGGCGCATGGGGCCACGTTCGCTCGGGCGGAGGGCGTACACCTGGACCTCGAGTCGGCCGTCGCCGGGATGCCCGCGTGGGACCACGTCGGCGCCGTCGATGAACTGGCCGTTGGCCACGACGACGGTGGTGGCCGCTCCGGAGAACAGCTCCCGACCATCGACGCGCACCGAGATCCGACGGCGGCGATGGAACGGCCGAAGGCGGGTGGGCAGGACACCGAAGACCGCGTTGTTCACCGCGGTGGCGAGATCGGTGGCGAGATCGGTGGCGATGACGTCGATCGAGAGTTCGATGCCCCGGGCCGGGCCCGGTTCGACTCCATCAACCGACTCCGCGAGCCCGATCGATCGCGCGAGTTCGGAGTGCACCGGATGGAATCGCACGAGCGGTGCGGCGACACCGTCCGCACTCGGGCGCGAATCGGGTGAGACGGTGGCGGCCAGCGCGGCGTCGTCGCCCCGACATTCGAAGTCCGCGGTTGCGTCGGTCGGCACCCCCCACGGCTCGCCCGGCTTGATCACGCGGGTACCACACTCGATGCCGCGACCACCCCGCGGAAGCACAGATCGGCGGCGGTGTTGGCGGTGGCGCGCGTCTCGGCGTCGGGTGCCGCGTCGCCGAGTTGACGCAGCAGGTCCACCACCTGCTTGACGTACCGGACGAAATCACCGCCGGTGAGATCGTCGTCCTCGTCGAGAACGGCGGCGAGCGAGTCACCCGATGCCCACGCGTGGATCGCGTCGGTGAGGCCGGGATCCGGCCGGTGCGTCTCGGGCAGCCCGGCGTCCACTTCCCGGCCGTGCACGTCGCGCCAGGCGTGGTCCACGCCCCGGAAGCGTTGCGCGACGCGACTCGTGGGCCAGACCGCGGGCGGCAACGGCCCGGTCCGATCCGGACCGCGCCGCTCGTACGTGTAGGTGGACATGATCGCCGCGAGTTCACACGGATCGAGACCGTCCACCAGGTTGCGGCGGAGGGTCTCGGCGATGAGCAGATCGGACTCGGAGTAGATGCGCGAGAGGAGGGTGCCGCCCGGCGTGAGCGTCCAGCCGTCGACGTAGCCGAGGTCGCGCAGCACGTGCAGGACCCGATCGAACTGACGCGCCAGCGTCTCGGTGCGCCGCTGCGTACGGCCGCGCAGGCGAGTGGTGTCCTTGGTGAGTCGGTCCGCCGCCGCGGCGGCCTTCAGGTGCTGGGCGAGCTGGGGACAGGACCGGACCGGGTGGTCCGCGAGCAGGAGCTCGCGCGCCACCGTGGTGTCGTCGGGTGTGGCGGCCGGGTCGGAAAGCGTGGCCGCACGCAACGCCTCGGCGGCGGCCCGGCGAAACGGCACGCTGCGCGGGGCGAACGGCTTGGGGAGATCGAAGTGGCCGACGCGTTCGGGCGGACGGCGGAAGTCGCCCGGTCCGAGCCGAAAGATCTCACGATTGGTCCCGAGCATCATGAGCCGACCGCCGCTGCGTCCACTCTCGTGTTTGAGGACCACGGCGCGTCCGCCACCCCGGCGAGTGGTGACGATGTCGCCGGGCCGGAGCGCGTCGAGCGCTTCGACGATTCGTTGATGACGTCCGGCCTCGCGGCGCGCGAGTTCGACCGAGTGCGCGAGCTCGCGGTACTCCGTCACGTCGCCGCGGTCGCAGGTGGCCGCGGTCCGTAACTGTTCGAGCTGACGTTCGTTGGCATCGAGATGACGCTCGACGCGCACGACGTCACGATCGGCGTGGTACTGGGCGAAGGAGAGATTCAGCAGGCGGTGCGCCGTGTCGCTCGAATATCGCGCCACGAGATTCGTGGCCATGTTGTACGTGGGCCGGAACGACGACGTGAGTGCCGAACTCCGGCGCGACGCGAGCCCCGCCACCTGGTCGAAGGCCACGAACGGACTCCAACACACCACCGCGTAACCCTCGGGATCGATGCCCCGGCGACCGGCGCGCCCGGTGAGCTGGGTGTACTCGCCGGGGGTGAGGAACTCGTGGTGCTCGCCGGTGAACTTCGACAGCTTCTCGATGACGACGGTCCGCGCGGGCATGTTGATGCCGAGCGAGAGCGTCTCGGTGGCGAAGACCACTTTCACCAACCCCGCCGCGAACGCCTCCTCCACCGCTTCTTTGAGCGGCGGGACGAGGCCCGCATGATGCGCGGCGATCCCGAGTTCGAATCCGCTGATCCACTCGTCGTACCCGAGCGCATCGAGATCGTCGTCCTCGAGCGGCCGGCTGCGTTCGTCGGCAAGGGCTCGAAGCGCCTGGCGTTCCTCCGGTGTGGTGAGGCGCAGCCCCGCCGCCAGGCACTGGCGGACGGCGTCGTCGCACGCGGCCCGGCTGAAGATGAACGAGATCGCCGGCAGCATCGAGCGTTCCTGGAGGAGCGCAACCAGCTCGGAACGCCGGGGGGTCGCCAGGCGCGATCGAGGTTGGCTCCGGTCCCGAGGGCGCCCGCTCCCCCGCGCGTCGAGGCGGGTGGCCTCGGGATTCGGGCGTAGCTCGCTCGCGCGGCCGTCGCGCACGAAGGTCGGGAGCAGATGGATCTCCGGGTCGTTGCGCTCGGCGACCGCGTACAGGTTCGTCAGTTCCACCGGCCGGGTCTCTTCGATCACCGTCGCCATGTGGCCGCGGACGGTCGCGATCCAGTCGGCCACCTCCTCCGCGTTGGACACCGTGGCCGAGAGGCACACCAACGCCACGTCGAGGGGAAGGTGGATGATGACCTCCTCCCAGACGGCACCGCGATATCGATTCTGGAGGTAATGGACTTCGTCGAGCACGACGTACGCGAGGTGCTCGAGGGTGGCCGAGCCGGCGTAGATCATGTTGCGCAGGACCTCGGTGGTCATCACCACGATCGGGGCGTCTCCGTTCACCGCGTTGTCGCCGGTGAGCAGGCCGACCCGATCGGTTCCGTAGGTCCGGACGAAGTCGCCGTACTTCTGGTTCGAGAGGGCCTTGAGCGGTGTGGTGTAGAAGACCTTGCGCCCGTCCGCCAACGCCCGGTGCACGGCGTATTCGGCGACCAGGGTCTTTCCCGATCCCGTCGGTGCCGCGACCAACACCGAGGTGCCGGCGTCGAGCGCGTCGAAGGCCCGTTCCTGGAACGGATCGAGTTCGAGGCCGAGCCCGGCCGTGAAGGCCGAGCGCGACTCGGTCACGGCGCGGTGGTGCTCGAAGTGGGCGCGATGGTCGACGACGAGGAGGTGGAGCCGGGGGCCGAGGAAGTCGTGCTGGTGCTGCGGTCCGGCGCCGGCGTGGATGACGGGGTGACCGCCGGCGCGGTGGAGACGGGTCGATGACGAAAGATCATCACGAGGATCACGGTGAGCGCGAGGACGCCGATCACGGTGGCGACTGCGATCTGGATTTCCCGGGTGGTGCGGACCGGTGCGCCGTGGGCGTCCCGGCGTTGAGGCGTTCGCTTGTTGCTCATCGGCGGAGGATCCTACCGATGACGATCGAACCCTCGTAGAACAGGATCATCGGGAACGCCATGAAGAACAGCGAGTACGGATCCTGGCTCGGCGTGATGACCGCGGCGAAGAGAAAGATCCCGACGACCGCCCACCGCCGCGCCCGCTGGAGTTGCTCCACCTGGATCACCCGCGCAATGAGCAGGAACACGAGCACCACCGGGAACTCGAAGCTCGCGCCGAAGGCCACGATCATCAATGAGATCAGGCTCAGATACTTCTCGGACGTGTAGCTCGCTCGCTGTGACGATCCGCCGACGTCGATCAGGAACTCCAACGCCGGTTCGAGGGTCAGGAACGCAACGAACGCGCCCAACGCGAACAAGACGATCGCGGAGACCACGAATGGGATCGCGTACCGCTTCTCCTTGGGATTCAGGCCGGGGGTCACGAACCGCCACAGTTGGTACAGCCAGACCGGCAGGGCGAGCACGATGCCGCCATAGGTTGCGATCTTCAGCCGCGCGACGAACCCGTCGACGGGTGACAGGTTCTGCAGCCTCGCATTCGGCTTCTTCGCCGCGTCACGGTAGAAGCCGATGAGGAAATCCATGATCGGGTCGGAGAAGTAGAACGCCACGGCGGCACCGACCACCACCGCCGCGAGTGAGATGAAGATGCGATTCCGCAGTTCGGCGAGATGGTCGAGCATCGACATCTTGCCGTCGGCCGTGCGCGACGGTCGTTTGCGGCGCAACCACGCGAGACGGGACACGGGATTCGATCAGGCGCCGGGCGCGCGGAACCGCGAGGGAGCGCGCATGCCGGCGCCCGGGACGGGGTCGGCCGTGGGGGCTGGCGCACTGGAGTCGGGCGCACCGGAGGCGGCCGGGTGGGTCTCTGCGCCGAGGACCGGGCTGGATTCGGGCGGGCTGGATGCGGGGCCGAGGGCCGGGCGGAATCGGGACGGCGCCGGACGGCCGGCGAGCGCACCGGTGGCGGCCCCCGTGGTGCCCACCGTGCGGTACGCGCCGGCGTGCGGGTCGGCGTCGGGCCCGTTCGTGCGATTCGCGACGGTGGGAACATCCGGAGTGTGCAGCACGTCGTGGATCTCGGCGCGCACGGTGTCCTGGATCTTGCGGAGCTCGCGCAGGCCGTGACCGACCTGGCGACCGACCTCGGGGAGGCGTTTGGGGCCGAAGACCATGAGGGCGACCACGAGGACGACCAAGATCTCGAGGGGGCCGAGTTGGGGCATCAGGGGCCTCCTCTCTGATCGCGGATCGGACGGGCCCAGATTACCGGGGGTCGGCGTCGGGTCCGGAGCGAGGGTCGGCGAGGTGTTCGAGGCGATTCATGAGGAGTGTCCGTTCGGACTCGACCGCCACCCGAAGCGGGGTCAGGGTCGGCTCGGTCTGTGCGAACGTGGCGAACAAGCGGTCGATCTCAGCGCGCAGTCGGCCCGACGCAGTGACGATCAGCACGGTGGTGCCGCTCACGAACAGAGCAACGAGCACCAGGATGACGAGCGCGGCACCGGACATCCGGCGACGTTACAGCGTTGTCTAATTCGGCATGGAGCGACGAACGAGATCTTCGAGCTCGGAGAACCAGTCCTCGCGTTCGAGGACGAGGTGGAAATCGAGGAGATCGTCGGGCGCTAGGCGCGGGCCCAGATGCGGCTCGGCGAGTTCGGCCGGCATGCGCCAGACCTCCATGCGGACGCCGGAGGACACCAGCAGGTCCACGATGCGTTTGCTCGCGCCCTTGGCCACCGCAACGGTGCAGTTCGGACACCGGAAGGTGTACGAACCGCTCTCGTCGTCGGAGCAGACCCGGACCACGAGCTCGTGGGCTCGTAGCTGTACGTCACCGCACGTTGGACAGTTGGCTCGGATTGTCGTCACGCTCGAAAGCCCCTTTGAACTCCTTGGCACAGAAGCCATCGGCAGGGTTCGCGCGGCGCTTGAGACTCGTTTCGACACGTGGCGGGGCCAGACGTCACCATCGCGACCGTGGTCATCACCTTCGCTCACCGGGGAGCCCGGTCCGAGCGGCCCGAGAACACCCTCGCGGCGTTCCACCGCGGCCTGGAAATGGGTGCGAACGGCCTAGAGAGTGACGCCTGGCTCTCGGCCGACGGTCAGGTGGTGTTGGTGCACGACCCGGTGTTCCGGCGCGGGTTGCGCAAGATTCGCGTCGGCGCGAGTACGGCGGCGGAACTAGCGGAGTACGAGGTGCCGCGCCTCGCGGATCTCTACGCCGAGTGCGGGACCGCGTTCGAGCTGTCGATCGACGCCAAGGAGGAGCAAGTCATCGGTCCGATGGTCGAGGTCGCCCGGGCCGCCGGTGGTGGCGCGCCGGGACGCTTGTGGGTCTGTTCACCGGACCTGGAGGTCTTGCGCGCCCGGCGGCTGGAACTCGCCGACGTGAAGCTGGTCCACTCCCCCGGCTACGGCGGGGTCACCCCGGCCGGGTTCGAGCGTCACGCCGCCGACCTCGGGTCCGCGGGTGTGGACGCGCTCAACCTGCACCACTCGGACTGGAGTCTCGGGACCGTCACGTTGGTCCACCGCTTCGGCGTGAAGGCGCTGGCGTGGGACGCGCAGGAGATGCGTCACCTGTTGCGCGCGTTGCGCTTCGGGGTCGACGGCGTGTTCTCGGATCGCGTGGACCGGATGCTCGCCGCGGTGGGCGAATGGAGAGGCGAGGCCTGATCCGGATTGTTTCGGGCCCGGGGTTCTGGGCCCGGGGTCAGTGTCCGGGTCAGGCGGGGGCGCGCTCGCGTCGGCGCAGCAGGAAATATGCGCCGCTGCCCAACGCCAACGCGATCGGGATTCCCCACAACCAGCCGGGCACGTCGATTCGGTCCAGCGGCCAGATGGTCATGAAGACCGGGCCGACGAACAGGTCCCGATTCGCGGGGCCCCACTTGGTCGAGTCGTTCGAGAACTGTCGGTTGTCGCCGAGCATGAAGTACGAGTTCGCGGGGATCCGCTGGGACTCGAACGTGGTGGATTGCAGGCCGGCCGGCAGGTACGGCTCGGTGAGGACCTTGCCGTCGATGAGGATCGCCCCATCACGGCCTTCGATGATTTCGCCGGGCATCCCGACGATCCGCTTGACCAGGTCGTCCATGCCGGTGATCCCGGTGGCGTTGGGGGGCGTCCGGAAGACCACCACGTCGCCACGCGCCGGGTCGCGCAGGTCGAAGGCGAACTTGTTGACCAGCACGCGATCGTCGGTCTCGAGGCGGGGCACCATCGACTCCGACGGGATGAAGAACGTCTGGAAGGCGTAACCCCGGACGAGGAACGCGAAGCCGACGGCGACGAGGATGATGATTCCCCACTCGATGAGGTTGCGCATCCGACCGTCATCGGAATCGGCCGCGGTGGTCTTCGTGCTCGATGTGGTCACGCCGCTCGGCGGGAACTCGCTGCCCACGGCCGCGCCGCTCGTGGAAACCCCTGCGGGCGCGGCGGGTTCGGTGGCCAGATCGTCGGAGTTCACTCGGTGCATCCTCCCACGTGATGCGTACGGCGACCGTCATAGCGGACGCATATCCGCGCGCCCGCTCAGCCGCGCGGGGGACGCGCGTTCAGGGTCCCTTCAGGAACCGTCGCGGCGCGCGTCTCGATATCGCGCCAGCACGCGCGCCGCGACG
>JANPMG010000155.1:0-1619 GCA_031422675.1 Acidimicrobiia bacterium
CTCGGACGCGCGCTCTACATGTTCTTCGTCGTCTCCGAGGTCCACCCGTTCTCGGACGGCAACGGGAGGGTCGCGAGGGCAACGATGAACGCTGAGTTCTCTGCGGTTGGCGAGACGCGCATCGTCATCCCGATCGTGTGGCGAAATGAGTACTTCGCCTCGCTACGCCAGCTCTCGCGGGCAGGGAATTCGCTTCTCTACGTCCGTGCCCTGGCGTTTGCGTGGCGTTGGACTGCGGCGATGAACTGGTTCGACGCGCCGACGACGCGAGCTCAACTCGAGCAATCCAACGCGCTCGTCGACTCAACCGATGCCGCCAACAGCGGTGCCCGATTACTCCTGCCCTGAAAGATGCGGCGTGGGCCAAGCGGCTCGTTCACGGCTGTATCACCACGGTGCTTGGCCTCTCCTGAACAGCAGTTCGCTCGCACCCACGGCCGGGCCCGACCCTCTCCTCCCGCGGTCGCACCCTCGTGCGAGGATGTCGACGAGCCCCTCGGGGTGAGATCGCACGCTTCTGGCGCGCCACACATGTCTGCACTGACCGTGGAGCGCGCAATGGCCTTCGAGTACCCCACCGACGACGAACCGATCTCCGACGAGTGGTGGGCGCCGCTGCTCGCCGTGGAAGCCCGGATGGGCGAGTCATCCCGCCTGCTGGACCGCTGCCTGCGCGTCGAGGACTTCATGATGATGGGCCGGGTCCGACGCCGAGGTCGACCGCTCCTCTACCTCTACAAGCATCGCGACACTCGCCGGTACCTCAACGTCGACCCGCACCTCGCCGCCTACCGCTACGTGCCGCCACGCAACCTCGACAGCACGTCCGATGGCTCCTACCGGCGTCTCGACTCTCTGGAGGAGGGCATCGACGGGGTCGGACTCTGGGAACTCCCGCGCTTCCGGCCCGATCTCGTCGCCAAGCGGCTCGCCATTCCGGAGCGAGAGCTCCGGCTGCTCGGGGGCCTCGGCGACGACCCACCGCGGCATGACGTCGCTCGACCGCGTCGGGAAGGAGCGTGATGTCGGTCACCGAGGACCGTAGGATCGCGTTGCTCGAAGCCGCTCACCAGCACTGGGGTCGCGACGTGGCTGTCACGCTCATGGAGATGCTCCCGCCGTCGGGATGGGGCGACGTCGCGACGCGTCAACGGGTTGACGCGCTCGAGCGTGGCATGGATCTGCGATTCCAGATCGTCGACCAGCGGTTCGAGACACTCGAGACCACCATCGAGGCTCGGTTCGACGCACTCGAGACCAGGCTCGGTGCCCGCATTGACCGAGTCGAGGCCCGCATCGACCGAGTCGAAGTCAACGTCGCCGGCGAACTCGCGATCATGCGTCGTGAGATGCAGGCCGGCTTCGCCACTGCCGAGGCACACACGATCCGCTGGATCGTCGGCACCGGCGTCGCGCTGATCGGCGCGCTCTCCGGGCTCGGCGGCCTCGTCCTGGCGCTGCACTGACGCGCGTCACCTAACTGGGCAGGTTGAACATGGGACGCCTCGCCAACGCAGCGTCGGCGTCGGCAACGTAGAAGCGGGGCAACTTGAGTTCCACTACCACTCCCGCCGTCGGTCTTGCTACGAAGCAGTCGCGATCTCGTTGATGAGCTCGTT
>JANPMG010000156.1:0-5085 GCA_031422675.1 Acidimicrobiia bacterium
AGTGCGGTGGCACGCGCCGCCTCGAGTTCGGCGACGCGTGCGTCGTGGCTGCGCAGGGTCTCCAGCCGGGCGGAGGCGTCACCGAGGAACGCAATGACCTCACCGAGGTCGGCCCCGTACTTGCGCCCGAGTTCACGAAACAGTTGCCGCCGCGCGCGTACCGCATCGAGGCGTTCCGGATCGTCGACGACCGCTTCTTGCTGCTCGCGCAACTCGTGCGCGAGATCACTGGCTTCCACCTGCAACGCCCGGACGCGCGCCTCGGCCGCCCCGAGCGGTGAATGGCCGCCGAGGGCGTTGATGGCACTCGCAACGCCGTCGGACACCGGACCGTCGACGGCCGCGTGCGCTGCGAGCAACGCCTCCCGGATTCCTTGCGCGTCTCCGAGTTGCTGCTCTTCGTCGTCGAGCGCGGCGTCCTCCATCGGATCGGCCAGACCCGCGGCCTCGAGTTCGTCGACTTGGAACTCGAGCAACGAAATCTCGCGGGCGCGCATGCGAGTATCGCCGCCGAGCGCGCCGAGTTGTTCGTCGATCGAAGTGAGTGCAGCGCGCGCCTCGCGGTACGCAGCCTGGGCCGTGGCCGCCGGCGCACCGGCAAAGGCATCGAGGATCCGGCGCTGCGCGGCCGGTTCGAGCAGGGCCTGATGGGCGTGCTGGGCGTGCAGGTCCAGGAGCGCGGCGGCGCGGGTGGCCAGCTCCGCGGCCGTCGCCAACCGGCCGTCCACGTACGCCCGACTCCGACCCGTGGCCGGAACGACGCGCGCCAACACGACCTCGGTGCCATCGGTCCCTTCGAATCGGCCTTCGACCCGCGCCTCGGTTGCACCGTCGCGCACGATGGCGGCGTCCGCGCGCTCGCCCGCCAGCAGGGCCAACGCGCCGGTGATCAGGGTCTTGCCGGCGCCGGTCTCGCCCGTGATCGCGGTCAGACCCGGGCCGACGAGCAGGTGGAGTTCCTCGATGATGCCGAGGTCGGTGATGGCCAGTTCCGACAGCATCAGCGGTCGGCCAACCCGAACTTGGCCTTGAGAATCTGATGGAAGTCACGCGGTGCGAAGGTGATGATCCGGGCCGGACTCGGCCCACAGGTACAGGTGACCGTGGTCCCCGCCTCCACCTCGCCGAGCTCGCGACCGTCGAGGGTGAGGATCGCCGGTCGGTCGGTCACGTGCAGAACGAGTTCTTCCTCGTCGTCGAGGACCAAGGTGCGATCGAACAACATGTGCGGTGACACCGGCGTCATCAGGAAGCACGCGAGCCGGGGCGACACGATCGGACCCCCGGCCGAGAACGAGTACGCGGTCGACCCCGTGGGCGTGGCCACGATCACGCCGTCGGCGGCGTAGCTGGTGAAGGGCGCGCCGTTGATGACGACCTCGAACCGCACCAGCCGTCCGGCCGTCGGTTTCTCGAGCACCACTTCGTTGAGCGCCGCCCACTCACCCCCGGCGGAACCGGCCGAGCGGACCGTCACTGCGAGCATCGTGCGTTCCGCCACGGTGTAGTCACCGGCGTGAAGCCGTTCGAGTGCGGAGACGAGCGCGTCGGGTTCGAGCTCGGTGAGATATCCCATCTGCCCGCAGTTGACGCCGAGAATCGGGATGCCGCGCGCGGCAACGAGCGCGACGGTCCGCAGCATCGTGCCGTCACCACCGAAGGACAGGACCGCATCCAGTTCACTCGCGAGTGACCCGGTCGGCGCGTCCGTCTCCGGTCCGGCTTCCACGAACGTGGTGGTGATGTCGTGCGCGTCGCACCACGCAATCGTTCGGGCTGCAAGGTCGTGCGCCTCGCCCCGATCGGGATGCGCGATGAGGCCGAGTCGGCGCACCGGGTTCACGTGACCGACTCCGACACCACCGCGTCGAGCGCAATGGGGTCGACCGGCGGGGTGGCCGCACTGGCCTTCATGACGAGCGCGAGGAACTCCACGTTGCCCTCCGCCCCTTCGAGCGGCGACCGGATCACGTCCGTCACGGTGAGCTCGTGGCCGGCCAGCCCGCTAATGACCTCGCCGAGCACCGCCCGATGAACCGCGCGGTCGCGCACCACGCCACCGCGGCCGACGCGCGCCCGTCCGGCCTCGAACTGCGGCTTCACCAACACCACCAGCTGCGCCTCGGGCGTGGTGAGCCGCACCAGCGCCGGCGCGACGGTCACCAGCGAGATGAACGACAGGTCGGCGACGGCGAACTCCGCCGGACCGCCGAGCAGTGCTTCGAGACCACGGAGGTTCGTGCGTTCCATCACCACCACACGCGGATCGGATCGCAACGACCAGGCCAGTTGCCCATGGCCGACATCCACCGCGACGACTTCGGCTGCGCCCCGCTGCAACACGCAATCTGTGAACCCGCCGGTGGATGCGCCGGCGTCGAGGACACGACGGCCGGTGACGTCGATCGACCAGTGCGCCATGGCGGCGTCGAGCTTCTCGCCGCCACGGGACACGAACCGGGCGGGAGTACCCGAAACCGCGACCGACTCGTCGGGTGCCACCTGGCGGGCCGCCGTGGTGGCCGGTGCGCCGCCGACGGTCACCCGACCGGCGCCGATGGCCTCAACCGCGCGGGCGCGACTCGTGACGAGTCCGCGCCGGACCAGCTCCGTGTCGAGCCGCCGACGCAAGATGCACTTAGGACGCCCGCGCCGCGCGGGTCGCCGTCTTCGCGGTCTTCTTGGCCGCGGTCTTCTTGGCCGCGGTCTTCTTCGCCGGGTTCTTCTTCGCCGCGGTCTTCTTTGCGGCGGGCCGCGTCGTGCCGCCGGACTTCGTCAGCTTGGCTTCGAGCCGAGCGAGGTCCTCCTTGGTCGCGATCCCGAGGGTTTTCACCTGGCGGGTGATCTCGTGCCGCACCACCTCCACCATCGAGTCCGTCCGCCGCCGGCTGTCGTCGACCAGGTCGTCGACGAAGCCTTGGACCTGACTCTGCGCGAGCTGGCCCTGCGAGACGAGTTCCTTGGCGCGGGTACGGGCCTGGGTTCGCGTGATGGCGACGAACTCGACGCCGGCACTCAGATATTTCGCCCAGTCGGGGGTTTGTGGCATGCCGATACTCCTGGAAAAAGGGTTCCTCACGGTAGCGCCCCGGCCCGGTCAGGCGCGGTACCGGACCAGCGCGTCGACCAGCGCGGCGAGATCCGAACCGACCCACTCGGGAGCCGGAGCCGATGGCACGGGCTCGTTCGGGTCGTGACCGCCGATGCCCGAGAGCACCATCGCAAAGGGCCAACCCAGCCGCCGGGCCAGCGCACCATCGGTCGAGGGTCGGTCCCCCACCATCACTCCGTGCGTCCCGAACCGAGCGTGCACGAGCGCCACGGTGGCCGGTTCGGGCTTGCCCGCGACCTCGGGTTCCCGTCCGGATGCGATGGCGACGGCCGCGACGAGCGAGCCCGCGCCCGGCAATACCCGATCGGTGCCCGGATAGGTGGCGTCGAGGTTCGTGGCCACGAAGCGCGCCCCGCGTCGGACTGCGTCCGCCGCTCGATCGAGCCGCGCAAAGTCGAAGTCACGATGGAACCCGACTACGACCGCGTCGACGTCTCCACCGACGTGTGCCCCCGCGTCACGGTCGTCGTCGCCGGCGTCGACGGTCTCGTAGCCCGCGGCGCGGAGCGCTTCCACCACGCCCGGTCCCGCGCAGCTGAGGACACGCGCCCCTCGTGGAAGATCGGTTTGGAGCAGCGCGGCGGCGGCCTGCGCGCTCGACACGACGTCGGCGGCGGTGGTCGGGAGGCCGATGGCCTCCAGGCGGTCGACCACGTGGGCGATCGGGTTGCTCGAGTTGTTCGTGAGGAACACCACCCGCCGGCCCGCGGCTCGGAGCGCACGGACCGCGTCTGCCGAACCGGCAATGGCCACGTCACCGCGCCAGAGCACGCCGTCGAGATCGCAGGCGATCACGCCGTCGTGGGGAGCAGCTTCGGGGTCGATCGCGGCGGTCGGCAACGACGGGTTTCCTCTCAGGTCGGTCGGTGTGCGTTCAAGCGTTGAACTGTTCGGGCCGGTGCGGTGTGCCGCCGCAGTCGATGACCGGTCGACGGTCGTGCCACAATCGCCCGACCGACCCGGAGGCCAAGACCGTGCCCGAGTTCCGCCCGTTTCGGGGCATCCGTTACCGCCGCAACGATCTCGATGCGGTGACCGCCCCACCCTATGACGTCATCGACCCCGATCAGCGCGACGCGCTCGCCGCGAAGTCCGACCACAACTCGGTTCGGCTCATCCTGCCTGGCGACGGCGACGGGTACGAGCGCGCCGCGAATCTGCTCCTCGCGTGGCAGGCCGACGGGATCCTCGCCCGCGACGATGCGCCGGCCTTCTACTCGTACCGCATGAGTTTCGTCGACGAGTCCGGACACGCCCGGACCAGTGTGGGAGTGCTCGGCGGCCTGGTGATGCCCCGCGCGTCGGGTGAGGGTGACGTCCTCCCCCACGAACGGACGCTGCCCAAGGCCAAGAGCGACCGGCTCGCGCTGCTGCGCGCCACGCGCGTCAATCTCGATCCCATCTGGGGCCTCACGCCGGTGACGGGACTCGCGGCGATCGCGGCTCGCTCGGTCCTCCTTGCGCGCACCGTCGATGACGACGGCGTCGTGCACGAACTCGGCGCCATCTCCGACCCCGCCGCCATCGATGCGATCCGCGCCATCGTGGGTGATGCGCCCGTCGTGCTCGCCGACGGGCATCACCGATTCGAGACCGCGATCGCGTACCGCGACGAGCGCCGTGCGGCCGGCATCGTCGAGTCCGGTGACGACGCCGTCATGTGTCTCGTCGTCGAACTCGCCGAAGAACACCTCTGGGTCCAACCCATTCACCGAGTGATTCGCAACGTGCGGTCCACCACCGGGCTCCGGCTCGCGCTCGCGCGCCGGTTCCGGATCGTCGATGCGGCACCGAACACCGCGGCCGGGGTGACGGCGCTCATGGCGTCACTGCGCACCCGGGGCGGCGTGGGACTGGTCGACGGCAAAGGACTGGCGCGCCTCGTTGCCGACTCGGCGGATCTCGACACCGCGCGCGCCCAGCTCGATCCGGCTCTCGCCGAGGTCCCGTCGGCATGGTTCGAAGTGGTGGTC
>JANPMG010000157.1:0-19585 GCA_031422675.1 Acidimicrobiia bacterium
CAGGCGCAGCGCGTCGCGCGCCCACTCGCTGAGCGTCATCCCGGCACGTACCGCCGCGGCTCGAAGACGAGCCAACTCTGCTGCTTCGACAACGATCTGGGCCCTCGCACTCACGCTTCGTGTATTCCACCAGCAATCCCTTGGGCGACCTTGAATATCGCAACCGATATACTTGTGACCATGTACGGTGCGCTCATCCGATCGGCTCGGGCAGAACGGGGACTTACGCAAGCCCAGCTCGCCGCGATCGCCGGAGTCAAGCAGTCCAACATCTCCGCGATCGAGAACGGGCGCCGCGCCCCATCGGCCGAGACACTTCACCGCTTGCTGTTCGCCTGTGGTTTCGAGCTCGTTGCGAGCGCGGGGCCACGCCAACTCGCACTGCCACCGCCGTCCACGTTCTTTGACGATGATGGCGACGCGATCGGAGTCGCGGCCAAAGATGTTCCGATCGCGACCAAGGCGCGCATGCTCGCGGCCGTGCTCGATGCCTCCGAGGCGACTCTCCGGTCGCGCTGATGGAGTTCGTCAATCTCATCGTCGCGGTGCACAATCATCTTGATCTCGCGGGTATCCCTCACGCGTTTGGTGGAGCGCTCGCGCTCGGATTCATCGCGAGCCCGCGCGGCACCGTCGACATCGACGTGAACGTCTTCCTGTCACCAGCGGGTCTCGAAGACGTCTCGGCCGCGCTCGCTCCGCTCGGTCTGTCCCGAAACCAATCGTCCGACGCAGATCTGCCGATCGCGGGTATCCGTTTCGAGCATCCTCATGATCCATTCCCCGTCGACGTTTTCCCTTCGCTCGACGACCGCTACGAAGAGATCCAACGCCGATGCGTACACCATGAGTTCGGGCGGGGAGCCGACCTGCTTCCCTTCCTGTCCGCCGAGGACCTTTGCATGTTCAAGCTCTCCTTCGGCCGACCGCAGGATTGGGTCGACCTTCAGGCCATTGCGCGCGCCCGGATCGATCTCGATATCGAAGTCATCGAGGAGCTGCTCGTTGCTCTGCGCGGGCCGACCATGTATCCGCGCGTCGCTCGGCTGCGGGCGTTCGCTCGCGACTCGCACTGAGCGCCGGCGCGCGAAGGCGCCCCGCCGAAGCGGGGCGCCTTCACCATGTTCGCTCGGTTTCGCCTCGGGCTATTCGCCGGATGCGGCCTCGGTGGGCTCGGCCTCGGCGGGAGCCGGGTCCGGAACCACACTCAAGCCACCGGATGGCGCGGCCAACGGGTCCGTGGCCACACTCGGCACGAGGAAGCTCGGGCTGAGGTTCTCGCCGCGGGTGTCCATGCTGGCCCGCAGACGCTCGGCCAGCTCCAGCGCGTCCTCGTCGCTCGAGTAGTACTCCATCGGCTGGTAATCCGGCGCCGACGTCGCGACGTCGCGGTACCGGGGCATTCCGGTACCGGCCGGGATCAGCTTGCCGATGATCACGTTCTCCTTGAGCCCTTCGAGGCCGTCGTTCTTGCCCTCGATCGCGGCCTCGGTGAGGACGCGGGTGGTCTCCTGGAACGACGCCGCCGACAACCACGACTCGGTGGCCAGCGATGCCTTGGTGATCCCCATCAGCTCGGGACGACCCTCGGCCGGACGCTTGCCTTCGGCCACCAGCCGCTTGTTGACGTTCGCGAACTCGCGCGCGTCGGCCTTCTGGCCCGGCAGGAACGACGAGTCACCGGGGTCCGAGACACCGACCCGGCGCAGCATCTGCCGGCAGATGACCTCGATGTGCTTGTCGTGGATGGACACGCCCTGTTCCCGGTACACCTTCTGGACCTGGTCCACCAGGTACTGCTGGGTGGAGCGGATGCCGTCGATGTCGAGGATCTTCTTCGGGTCCCGTGAGCTCTTCGGGTCACCGGTCAGCTGGGCACCGGCGACGATCTCGACGCCGTCGACGATTCCGGGTGCGAGGTGGGTGCGCATGGAAACGGCATGGATCTCTTCTTCGCCATCGTCGGCCATCACCGTGAGGGTGCGCTCACCCTTCTCGTTCTCACCGATCCGCACGACACCGGAGGACTCGGCGAGTACCGCCGCGCCCTTCGGGGTCCGCGCCTCGAACAGCTCGACGACGCGGGGCAGACCGTGGGTGATGTCCTCACCCGCCACACCACCGGTGTGGAAGGTCCGCATCGTGAGCTGCGTACCGGGCTCACCGATCGACTGCGCCGCGATGATGCCGATGGCCTCACCGAGATCGACGAGCTTGCCGGTGGCGAGCATGGTTCCGTAACAGAAGCTGCAGATACCGGCGCGGTACTTCTCGTCCTCGATCACACCGTCGTTGTCCGCCGCGTCCACTTCTTCGGCCAGGTGACGGGGGTACTCACACGTGAGTACCGACCGCACCCGCACGCGGGTGACCTTCTCGTCGTGCACGAGCACTTCGAGAACGTCTTCGTTGACCTCGGTGTTGCGTGGCAGCTTCGAACCGTCGGCGAGGGTGACGTCCTCGGACAGCACCCGGCTGAGCAACGACGTCTCGATGAACCGCACGTGATCGGGGTCGTTGGTGACGTTCTCGACCCAGATGCCGCGCGTCGATCCACAGTCCTCGTCCCGCACGATGAGTTCCTGCGCGACGTCGACGAGACGACGGGTCAGGTACCCGGAGTCCGCGGTACGCAGCGCGGTGTCCGCGAGACCCTTGCGCGCGCCGTGGGTGGAGATGAAGTACTCGAGGACCGAGAGCCCCTCGCGGAAGTTGCTCTTGATCGGCCGCGGGATGATCTCACCGCGCGGGTTGGCCACCAGACCACGCATACCGGCGATCTGACGGACCTGCATGACGTTGCCACGAGCACCGGATCCGACCATCATCTCGATCGGGTTGAACTGCTCGGCCTTCTGCTCGGCGAGCATGGCTTCGGTCACCTGGTTCGTGGCGTCGGTCCAGATCTCCACTTCCTTCTGGCGTCGCTCGTCGTCGGTGATGATGCCGCGGTCGTACTGCTGCTCGACCTTGTCGGCTTCCTTCTCGTGCTTGTCCAGGATCGCGGCCTTGGCCACCGGCGTGCGCACGTCGGCGATCGAGATGGTCAGCCCGGCCCGAGTGGAGTACTCGAAGCCCAGCTCCTTCAACCGGTCCAGACTCGCGGCCACTTCGGACTTCGTGTACTGGTCCACGAGGAGACCGGCGATGTCGGTGATGTCACGCTTCTTCACCACACGGTTCTGGAACGTGAAGTCCGGCGGAAACGCTTCGTTGAAGAGCAACCGACCGAGCGTGGTCTCCACCATCACGGAAGTACTGCCGTTGGTGCCGGAGCGACGGACCACCATGCTGGCCTCACCAGCGGGGTTCGTGACCCAACCCTTGCTGTCGTCCCATTGCTGACGCGCCGGGAAGACATCTTCGGGGAAGCGACCGGCCGCCATCCGCACCTTGATCGGCGCGTGGATCGACAGTTCCGGAACTCGATCGCCGTCACGGAGTTCGTGCGCCATGCGCGCCTCTTCGAGCGTGCTGAACACTCGGCCGGCACCGGCACCGTTCTCCACGATCTCGGTGAGATAGAACGCGCCGATGATCATGTCCTGGCTCGGCACCGCGATCGGACGGCCGTGCGCGGGCGACAGGATGTTGTGCGCCGACAGCATGAGCAGGCGCGCTTCGGCCTGTGCCTCCGCCGACAGCGGAAGGTGGACGGCCATCTGGTCACCGTCGAAGTCCGCGTTGAACGCCGCGCACACCAACGGGTGGATCTGGATGGCCTTGCCCTCGACGAGGACCGGCTCGAACGCCTGGATGCCGAGACGGTGAAGCGTGGGGGCTCGGTTCAGGAAGACCGGGTGTTCCTTGATGACTTCTTCGAGCACGTCCCAGACCTGGGGTCGGCTCCGTTCCACCATCCGTTTCGCACTCTTGATGTTCTGCGCGAACTCGAGGTCCACCAGGCGCTTCATCACGAACGGCTTGAACAGCTCGAGCGCCATCTGCTTGGGCAGACCGCACTGACGGAGCTTGAGCATCGGGCCGACCACGATGACCGAACGGCCCGAGTAGTCCACGCGCTTGCCGAGCAAGTTCTGACGGAACCGACCCTGCTTGCCCTTCAACATGTCCGAGAGGCTCTTGAGTGCGCGGTTGCCCGGGCCCGTAACCGGGCGGCCGCGGCGGCCGTTGTCGAACAACGCGTCGACGGCCTCCTGGAGCATCCGCTTCTCGTTGTTGATGATGATCTCGGGCGCGCCGAGGTCCAGCAGGCGCTTCAGCCGGTTGTTCCGGTTGATCACCCGGCGGTAGAGGTCGTTGAGGTCCGACGTGGCGAAACGGCCACCGTCGAGCTGCACCATCGGGCGCAGGTCCGGCGGGATCACCGGTACCGCACGCAGCACCATGCCCATGGGCGAGTTGACCTGACGACCGGCGTCGTTCTTGCGATTGAACGCCGAGATGACCTTGAGCCGCTTGATCGCCTTGGCCTTGCGCTGACCCTTCGCGGTGGCGATGGTCTCCTTGAGCTCCATCTCTTCGTTCGAGAGGTCCAGCCGCGAGATCAGATCCTCGACGGACTCCGCGCCCATGCCACCCGCGAAGTAGTCCGACCACCGCGCGCTGATCTCGCGCCATACGCGCTCGTCGTCGATGAGCTGCTTCGGCTTCATGGTGCGCATCGCGTCGTAGACCGACTTCAGGAAGTCCAAGTCGAACTGGGTCCGCTCGCGCAGCTCCTCGACGTCCTTCTCGGACGCCTTCCGGAGCTTGTCCATGTCGGCCTTCTTGCCGCCGTCACCCTCGGACTTGGCGAGGTCTGCTTCGAGTTCCTGGAACCGCTTCTCGATGTCCAGGTCCCGACGCTTCTCCTCGTCGGCCATCTCGGCCTTGATCTCGGCCTCGATCTCGGAGAGGTCGGTGTGCAACTTCTCGGTGTCGACCCAGGTGATCAGGTGCGCGGCGAAGTAGATGACCTTCTCGAGGCTCTTCGGGGCGATGTCGAGCAGGTACCCCAACCGGCTCGGGACTCCCTTGAAGTACCAGATGTGAGTGACCGGAGCCGCCAGCTCGATGTGACCCATCCGCTCGCGGCGGACCTTCGAGCGCGTGACCTCCACGCCACAGCGCTCGCAGATGATCCCCTTGAACCGGACGCGCTTGTACTTTCCGCAGTAGCACTCCCAGTCCTTCGTGGGACCGAAGATCTTCTCGCAGAACAAGCCGTCCTTCTCGGGCTTGAGCGTGCGGTAGTTGATGGTCTCGGGCTTCTTGACCTCGCCGTTCGACCAGGTACGGATCTGGTCTGCGGTCGCGAGCGCGATGGAAAGTCGCGCGGAGTCGTTGACGTCGAGCACCTGTTGCCTCTTCTCTGTGGTTCTCGGGGGTAATGCTCTCGCGGGTCGTGCGGTACCGAGGGCGCGGCGCGCGCCGCGCCTTCAGTTGGTTCAGGCCTGCGCGTTGCGCCGGGCTTCGTCCTCTTCGTCGGTCCCACGTTCGGGCCGGCTGAGGTCGATACCCAACGCTTCGGTGGTGCGGAACGCGTCTTCGTCGAGTTCACGGATGACGATCTCCGCGCCGTCCTCGTCGATGACCTTCACGTCCAGACAGAGCGCCTGCATTTCCTTGATCAACACCTTGAAGCTCTCGGGAATGCCGGGCTCGGGGATGTTCTCGCCCTTGACGATCGCCTCGTAGACCTTCACGCGGCCGAGCACGTCGTCGGACTTGATGGTGAGGATCTCCTGGAGCGCGTAGCTCGCGCCGTACGCCTCGAGCGCCCAGACCTCCATCTCGCCGAAGCGCTGTCCACCGAACTGCGCCTTTCCGCCAAGCGGCTGCTGGGTGATCATCGAGTACGGACCCGTCGATCGCGCGTGGATCTTGTCGTCGACGAGGTGGCTCAGCTTCAGGATGTACATGTACCCGACGGTGACCGGGCTGTCGTAGGGCTCACCGGTGCGGCCGTCGTAGAGCGTGGCCTTGCCGTCGGTGTTGACGAGCCGGGTCCCGTTCGCGCCGTCCGGGTTCAACGTGGCGAACAGGTTCTGGATCGTTCCCTGGGCTCCGGCCGCGTCGGCCTCGTCCCAGTGCGCACCGTCGAAGACCGGCGTGTTGACCCAGACCGCGGGCTCGGTGATCGGACGCGTCTTGCGCGGGCTGACCGGCGCGCTGCGCTGGCCTTCCCAACCGTGACGCGCCGCGTACCCGAGGTGGGATTCCAATACCTGACCGACGTTCATTCGGCTCGGCACACCCAGCGGGTTCAGCACGATGTCGACCGGCGTACCGTCGGCGAGGTGGGGCATGTCCTCGACCGGCAGGATGATCGAGATGACGCCCTTATTGCCGTGACGACCGGCGAGCTTGTCGCCCGCGCTGATCTTGCGCTTCTGGCCCACATACACCCTGACCAGCTGGTTCACGCCCGGCGGCAGTTCGTCGCCGTCATCACGGCTGAAGACCCGCACGTCGATGATCTTGCCGGTCTCGCCGTGAGGAACCTTCAGGGACGTGTCCCGGACCTCACGCGCCTTCTCACCGAAGATGGCGCGCAGGAGGCGCTCCTCGGGCGTGAGCTCGGTCTCACCCTTCGGGGTGACCTTGCCCACGAGCACATCGCCGGGACCGACCTCGGCGCCGACGCGGATGATGCCGCGCTCGTCGAGGTCCTTCAGGATGTCCTCGGAGAGGTTCGGGATGTCCCGCGTGATCTCCTCGGCACCCAGCTTCGTGTCACGAGCGTCGATCTCGTGCTCTTCGATGTGGATCGAGGTGAGCACATCGTCCCGGACGAGACGCTGGGACAGGATGATCGCGTCCTCGAAGTTCTGACCCTTCCAGGGCATGAACGCGACGAGCAGGTTCTTGCCGAGCGCGAGCTCACCGAGATGCGTTGACGGGCCGTCGGCGAGGATGTCCCCTTCGACGACCTGGTCACCGCTCTTGACCAGGGCCTTCTGGTTGATGCAGGTGCCCTGGTTGGAACGGCGGAACTTCGACAGGCGGTAGGTGACCGGCTTCGCGATGTGGTTGTACGCGACCGTGATGGCCGCGCCGTTCACCTCGGTGACGGTTCCTTCGCCCTCGGCCACGAACAGCTCGCCGGCGTCGTGGGCGACCCGCGCTTCCACGCCGGTGCCGATGTACGGCGCTTCCGGGCGGAGGGTCGGCACGGCCTGGCGTTGCATGTTGGCGCCCATGAGCGCGCGGTTCGCGTCGTCGTGCTCGAGGAACGGGATGAGCGCGGTGGCGATCGACACCATCTGCTTCGGTGAGACGTCCATGTAATGGACTTCACTCGGGTCGACGTACGCAACCTCGCCGCGCCCGGCGCGCACGAGCACCTTCTCCTCGACGAACTTGCCGCTCGTGTCGATCGGCGCGTTGGCCTGCGCGATGACGTTGCGGTCTTCGTCGTCCGCGGCGAGATAGTCGATGGTGTCGGTGACGACACCCTTGACCACCTTGCGGTACGGCGTCTCGATGAAGCCGAACCGGTTGATCCGCGCGTAACAGGAGAGGTACCCGATGAGGCCGATGTTCGGGCCTTCCGGGGTCTCGATCGGACACATCCGGCCGTAGTGGCTCGGGTGCACGTCACGGACCTCGAAGCCCGCGCGCTCACGGCTCAGCCCACCCGGGCCCAGCGCGGACAGACGCCGCTTGTGGGTCAGGCCCGCGAGCGGGTTGGTCTGGTCCATGAACTGGCTGAGCTGG
This sequence comes from Acidimicrobiia bacterium, assembly GCA_031422675.1. Lineage (GTDB taxonomy): Bacteria > Actinomycetota > Acidimicrobiia > IMCC26256 > JAENVU01 > JAENVU01. The sequence goes on from JANPMG010000157.1 coordinate 7,663, forward strand.
GACGACCCGAAGAACTCCTTGATCGCCGCCACCACGGGGCGGATGTTGATCAGGGTCTGGGGGGTGATCGCCTCGACGTCCTGGGTGGTCATGCGCTCGCGCACGACCCGCTCCATCCGGGAGAGTCCGACCCGCACCTGGTTCATGATCAGCTCGCCGACCGAACGCACGCGCCGGTTGCCGAAGTGGTCGATGTCGTCCGGGAAGTAGTCGTTCGGCTGGTCGTTGGCGTGCAGCTTCACCAGGTACGAAACCGTGGAGAGGATGTCCGCCCGGCTCATCGTGTATTCGACGACGCCCTTGTCCGGGTCCGCGTTCGGGACCGGAATGTCCAGGCGCTTGAGCGTCTTGGCCACCTTCGCGTACTCGTCGACCAGCTTCTTCGACACCTTGTGGCGTCCGACCTTGGCCATGTCGTAACGCTTGGGGTTGAAGAAGAGGTTCTCGATGAGACTCCGCGCGCTGTCCGGGGTTGGTGGTTCACCTGGGCGCAGCTTGCGGTAGATGTCGATGAAGGCCGCGTCGGCGTTCTCGGTGCTGTCCTTGGCGATGGTGTTGCGCATCGACTCGTACGGACGACCTTCGGGGTCGAGGATGAGGTTGAGCAACTCCTCTTCGGTCTCGCCGAATCCGAGCGCCTTCAGGAGCACTGTGACCGGCTGCTTGCGCTTGCGGTCGATGCGGACGTACGCGACGCCCTTCTTGTCGACCTCGAACTCCAACCAGGCGCCCCGACCCGGGATCATCTTGGCGCTGACGATGTCCTTCTCGGGCGAGGTCTTGTCCGGCGTCACCGCGAAGTACACGCCGGGAGACCGGACGAGCTGGCTGACCACGATGCGCTCGGTGCCGTTGATGATGAAGGTGCCGCGCGCCGTCATCATGGGGAAGTCCCCCATGAACACGGTCTGCTCCTTGATCTCGCCGGTGCCGGCGTTCATGAACCGTGCGGTCACGAACAGCGGACGCGCGAAGGTCATGTCCCGCTCGCGACACTCGTCTTCGGAGTGCTTCGGCGGGTCATAGACGTGATCCGACAGCTCGAGCTTGAGCTGGCCGGTGAAGTCCTCGATCGGCGAGATGTCTCGCAGGACTTCAGCGATGCCCTGGTCCAGGAACCACTGGAAGGACTCCCGCTGCACGGCAATCAGGTTCGGAAGGGCCAGCACTTCACGCAGCTGGCCGAAGGAGAATCGTTCTCGGGACGCGAGACGAGTCAACGCAACTCCTCGAAGTTGAGGGATGTGTGCGGGCGCGCGCGAACCAGCACCAGGGATTTCCAAGGGTGGTACGGGTGTATCAACACGGCTGGCCGGGATGCTATACCCCGGGCGCGCGCTCCTGCAAGCAGACCGATCCAGGCGGTCACCCCATTCGGGATGCCGCCTCGGACCCGGGGGAGGATACAAACCCTCCCCGACCAGGTCAAGGATCGATCATCGCAGGCCGTAGTCCTCGGCCGAACGTGAGCTACTTCAGTTCGACGGTGGCGCCGGCCGCTTCGAGCGCCGCCTTGGCCTTCTCCGCGTCTTCCTTCGACGCCTTCTCGAGCACCGGCTTCGGCGCCGAGTCGACGAGCTCCTTGGCTTCTTTCAGGCCGAGGCTCGTGAGGGAACGAACTTCCTTGATGACCTGGATCTTCTTGTCGCCCGCCGCCATCAGGACGACATCGAACTCGTCCTGCTCCTCCGCGGCCGCGGCGTCGCCACCACCGGCGCCCGGAGCCGCAGCCGCGGCCACCGCGACCGGAGCCGCGGCAGTCACGCCGAACTCCTCTTCGAACGCCTTGAGGAACTCGTTCAGTTCGAGGACGGTCATGCTCTTGAAGACGTCCAGCAACTCACCGGTGCTCATAGCCATTTTCGTATTCCTCTTTCCTTGTCCTCTTGCTCCTGCGGAGCGGGCCGGACGGCCACACTCCGCTGGGTTTACGGCCGCGAGCGCTGATTGCGTCCCGCTTCGTTCTTGCTTGTTCGCAGCTATTCAGCGGCTTCGGGTGCGGTCGCCTCCACCGGGGTGGCTGCTTCTGCTTCAGCTGCCGGTGCCTCGGCGACGATCGGTTCGTCGGCCGGCTCGACGATTGGCTCGACGATTGGCTCGTCGATTGGCTCGTCGATTGGCTCGTCGGCGGGAAGTGTTTCGCCGCCTTCGATTCGCTGGTCGATGAGGGCCTTGACGCCGTAGGCCATGTTGCGGGTGAAGGCCTGGAACAGCCCGGCCGCTTTGACCAACGGAGCCTGGAAGCCCCCGGCCAATCGGGCCAGCAGCACCTCGCGCGGCGCGACGTCGGCGAGGGCGGTCACGTCACCGCTCGTCAGCACCTTCGTGCCGAGCAATCCGCCCTTGACGACGAGCGCCTGGTTGGTCCGGCCGAAGTCGCGCAGTGCCTTGGCGGCGAGGACGGCGTCACCGGTGACGAACGCGATGGCTGTCGGGCCTTCGAGCATCGGCACCAGTTCGGACAGCCCCGCCTCCTCGGCGGCGCGCCGAGCCAGGGTGTTCTTGAAGATCTTGAACTCGGTGCCCGCCGGGCGCAGTGCGCTCCGGAGGGTTGCGAGTTCGCTCACCTTGAGACCGCGGTATTCGGTCAACACCGCCGCATCGGCACCCGCGAGCTTCTCGCGGATCTCCTCGACGACGGCCACCTTCTCCGGTCTGGCCACGATGCCTGACGTCCTCTCACTCGGTCCGGCGCCGCAGTCGAGCTCGACGAACCGAGGGGGTCAGTCAGGTTCGCCTGGTCCGGCGGCTTCGACGAGTGAGGGTACGAGAACCCGGTTCGAGAAGCCATTACCGCCCGGGAGGGCGACCGAAGGTCTGCGGCGTGAAAAATCTTGGTTGCGTAACCTACACGCGACCGGGCTCGGCACTCTCTTCGAGCTTCGTGCGCGTGGGGTCCACCCGCACACCCGGACCCATCGTCGAACTCACGCTCACACCCCGCAGGTACCGGCCCTTGGCCGATGCCGGGCGGGCGCGCATGATCTCGTCCAGGACCGCCTGGTAGTTCGTCGCCAGATCGTCCTTGGCGAAGCTCACCTTGCCGAGCGGCACATGCACGTTGCCGTAGCGATCCGTGCGGTACTCGACCTTGCCGGCCTTGAACTCGGTCACGGCCTTGGCCACATCGGGGGTGACGGTGCCGGTCTTCGGGTTGGGCATCAGGCCACGCGGCCCGAGGGACCGACCGAGCTTGCCGACCTGGCCCATCAGGTCCGGCGTCGCAATGGCGACATCGAAGTCCATGAACCCGCCCTCGACGCGAGCGACGAGATCCTCGGCGCCCACGACATCGGCGCCGGCCTCCTCGGCGGCGCGGGCGGCATCGCCCTGGGCGAAGACCGCGACCCGGACCGACTTGCCGGTTCCCTTCGGCAACGACACCGTGCCGCGCAACATCTGTTCCGCTTTCCGGGGGTCGACGCCGAGGCGGAAGGCAGCCTCGACCGTCTCGTCGAACTTGGCCGGCGCCAGGTTCTTCACCAGCTCGAGGGCCTCGATCGGATCGTGGAGGTGTTCCCGGTCGTAGCGCTTCCCGGCATCGGTGTACTTCTTGCCGTGCTTGGTCATCGTGTGTCGCTCCTCTGAGCTCCCTCGGATGGTCCCGGAGTTCCGATGGCGAGGTGGTCCACCGGTGGGTCGTGCCTGGAGCGGATCAGACGACGTCGAGGCCCATCGAGCGCGCGGTGCCTTCGACCTGGGCCATCGCGCCTTCGAGCGACACCGCGTTCAGGTCGGGCATCTTCTGCTCGGCGATCGCCTGGACCTGGGCCTTGGTCACCTTGCCGGCCTTCACGACCGGGGTGGTGCCGGATCCCTTTTCGATGCCCGCGGCCTGGCGCAGCAGGAACGGGGTGGGCGGGGTCTTGGTGATGAAGGTGAAGGTGCGGTCTTCATAGATCGAGATCTCAGCGGGAATGATCTGCCCGCGCTGGTTCTCGGTCGCGGCGTTGTACGCCTTGCAGAAGTCCATGATGTTGATCCCGTGCGGGCCGAGGGCGGTACCCACGGGTGGCGCCGGGGTCGCCCCGCCGGCCGGAATCTGGATCTTGACCGTTGCGGCGAGCTTCTTCTTCGCCATCTCTATTGCTCCATTCACTGCGGGCCGGCTTGCCGGCCCGCTTGCTGATGTTCTGAGGTTGATGTTGCTCGAGATCGGCGGCCCGCGGGCGTTCACTTCGCGGCTCGCACTCCGCAAGCTCCGTGCTCGGGTGTGCGTGACGCTGTGCTGTGCGTTCGAGAAAATCCTTGCTCGGCGCGCTCGGCCGTCCCTGGGTCCTCGGGAGGGCCTTCGGGTCGACCGGGGAGTCTCGCGTGTGGGGCTAGAGCTTGGCGACTTGGCCGAACTCGAGCTCGACGGGCGTCTCCCGACCGAAGATGTTCACGAGCACCTTGAGCTTCGAGCGGTCGACGTCGATCTCGCTGATCGCCCCGTTGAAGTCTGCGAACGGACCCGAGGTGACCCGGACCTGCTCGCCCATCTCGTAGGCCAGCCGGGGGCGCACCTTCTTCTCCGGGGTGCCTTCGACCGCCTCGCCCTTGCCGAGCCACTCCTCGACCTCACGCCGAGTCAACGGGGTGGGCTTGGCGCCACTGCCGACGAAGCCGGTGACGCCCGGGGTGTTGCGCACCACGTACCAGGATTCGTCGTCCAGCAGAATGCGGATGAGCAGATAGCCCGGCCACACCTTCTTCTGCACGACGACCTTGCGGCCGTTCTTGAACTCGATGACGTCTTCCATCGGGATGACGACTTCGAAGATGCGCTCTTCCACGTTCATCGAACGAACGCGACTGGCCAGGTTCTGCTTGACCTTGTTCTCGTAACCCGCGTACGTGTGGACCACGAACCAGCGGCCCGGGCGCTCGTACGGACTGAGTTCGGCGGGTTCATCCGAATCGTCGGCTTCGTCCGCGTCCTCGTCAATCTCGACGACGTCGCCGTGACCGGGCAGCGTGACATCGTCCGCCGCGGCGATCTCGACAGTCTCGTCGTCCGCTTGAGCGTCCTCGGCTTCGGGGTTCTCGGTATCGGCCGTGTCGTCGGTCTCGTCCGGGGATTCGGCCGCGTTCGGCGACAGGAGGCCGATCTCGGCGGCGGCGGTCAACGCGTCCGCAGGCGCGTCGATGTCAGAGGTCGTTTCGTCGGTCGTCATGGCTCAGTCGTAGAGGAAGAGGACGGTTTTGGCCCAGAGGTAGTCGGCGCCGAAGATCAGGGCGGTCATGAACACCACGGCGATCAAGACGATGATCGTGGAGTTGATGACCTCGCTGCGCGTGGGCCAGGCCACCCGCCGCAGCTCGCCGCGGACCTCGGAGAAGAACTGACCGGGGCTGGTCCGCTCGGACGCCTGAGCCGGTTGGCCCGGGCGACGTTCCGGCGCGCGCGCCGGCTTGTCCGAGCCCTGTTTCTGGGCCAGACGGCGCATCTGTCGGTTCTGTTGATTCACCGCTTCGGCCTTCCTGGGACACGTCCCGGGCTGGTCATGTTCGGAGCAGGGCAGGAGGGACTCGAACCCCCAACCGCCGGTTTTGGAGACCGGAGCTCTGCCAAATTGAGCTACTGCCCTCCGGGCGTGCGGGAGCCGGGGCGACGATGCTAGCCCAGACCCGCCCGACTTCTCATGCCGACGCGCTCGGACCGAAATCGGGGCCGCGACGCCGGCCCGAAACTCGGGTCATAACAGTGAGAGTGTAAGGTTGGAGAAACTAAACGAGGTCACTGTTATGTCTCAAGTTTCGGGAAAGAACCCGTTCCGACCGGGCGTCGGCACGAGGCCGTTGTATCTCGCGGGGCGCGACGGCCAGAGCCGGCGGTTCGACGCAATGCTTCGCGCCGCTCCCGAACAACCCGCGAACATGAAGCTCGTCGGGCTTCGCGGGGTTGGCAAGACCGTTCTTCTCGGCGAGTTCGAGACCCGGGCCACCAACGCGGGCTGGGTCACGGTCATGCTCGAAATCCAGCCTGGACACAATCGTGAACAGGCGCTCTTCTCGGCGCTCGAATCGCTCGCGAAGCAGAAGCTGCTGTCGCTCTCGCGTACCGAGCGGGTACGCGCGCTCACGGCGAAGACCGTCACTCGCGTCGTCTCGGCGGTACGAGTGACCTGGGAGGGCGTCACGCTCGGCCTCGATTCCGCTACCCCCGGCGGGGCCCACGACGTTGCCCGGCTGCTCTTCGATCTGGTCGAGGCCGCGCTCGACAGCGGGTACCACGGCGTGGTGGTGCTGCTCGACGAGATGCAGATCGTGCGCGACGAACGCGACCGGGCCGGTGAGCATCCGCTCTCGATGCTCATCGCCGCGGTGGTCGCGCTTCAACGTCGAGAGATACCGCTCGGCCTGGTCGTGTGCGGACTCCCGACCCTGACCGGGAATCTGCTCAAAGCTCGCTCGTATACGGAACGGATGTTCCGGGGCGAGCGAGTGGACGCCCTCGACCCGGCGGCAGCAGGAGAAGCCTTGGTCGAGCCGCTTCGGAGCACCGACACCCGCGCCGACGGCGCCTTGGTCACACGCGTGGTCAGGGAGGTGGAGGGATACCCCTACTTCATCCAACTCTGGGGTGCGGAGCTGTGGGACGCGGCCGCCGCGGCCGAGACGGACCGGTTCAGTCTCGGGCTTCTGGACGCAGTGACCGAGGACATCTATCGCCGGCTCGACTCGGACTTCTACGAACCACGCGTCGCGACCTTGACACCTGCGGAACAGGATCTTCTCGTCGCGACCGCCGCGTGTCCCAGCTATCCCCCACTCGTCGTGTCGGAGATCAACAGTGCGAGCGAGAAGACACCGGGAAACATCAACGTGCTCCTGGGCCGCCTCGTCGAGGCCGGGGTGATCTATCGCCTGCGCAAAGGCCAGTACGACTACACCGCGCCGAAGTTTCACCAGTACCTACTTCGCCGCCCTGACGGTCCGTCGTTCTGATCAGCGAGCTGACGCGGTGGTCGGGAATCCGAGGGGTGGTCAGCCCGCCGCGAGCAGCCGGCGACGAGTACGCGCCGCCATGACCGCGGCCGTGGCCGCACCGGCCAACGCAGCCCCGCCGAGCGCCGCGCCGGCAACCGCAATCCGCCGTCCGGTGAGGATCGACCGAGCCACGCGTCGTTCACCCTCGGCGGCGAGCGAGTTCAGGGTCTGGGCCAGACTCCCCGGCGTCGGTTCCAGATACGCGGTGCGGAGTGCGCTCAAGCTGCGAATCAGCCGGCGGTAGCGAGCCAACTCGGCCTGGCAGCGCAGATCGGACTCGATGAAGGTGCGTGTTCGTTCGTCGATCTCGACGGTCCCGTCGGCCACACCCGGGAGCAGGTCCGCCACGTCTTCATACCGCATGGGCGGCCCGTCCTTCCTCGAACATCTCGTCACGCAACCGTTTGCGGGCTCGGTGCAACCGGACCTTCGCGGCCGACTCCGAGATCCCGAGTTCGGAGGCGATCGCCTCGTGGGTCAAGCCGTAGACGTCACGCAACACCACGACCGACCGCAACTTCGGCGGGAGCCGGTCCAGGGCGGCGGCGATCCGCGCGAGTTCGAGGGTCGACTCGGTCATGGCCTCGGGCTGGACCTCGTGGCGCAGTTCGGTGGGGTCGAAGCCGGGCATCAGGGGTTCGGTCCGAAGCCGACGCCGACGCGAGAGGTGGGTCGAGGCGCAGTTGGCGGTGATCCGGTACAGCCAGGTACTGAGTGCGGCGTCGCCGCGGAACCGACCGATCCCTTTCCACGCCCGGAGGTACGTGTCCTGGACGACGTCGCGCGCGTCCTCCTCGTTGCCCGTCAAGCGGATCGCGAGGGTGAACACGTCGCGGTAGGTACGCCGGACCAACTCGTCGAACGCCAGGCGGTCTCCGGCTTGGGCGGCGGTGATCAGTTTGGTCTCATCCATCATGGGCGCTCCGATCGAGCGGGGTTCAGACCCACGGACGCCCGCCGAGGTTACGTCGGCAGGCGGCGAGGCCCGATGATGGGAACTCCCGGGAGCTAGCGGGTTTCCTTGTGCACCGTGTGACGACGGTCGAAGCGGCAGTACTTCTTCATCTCGATCCGCTCACGGTCGTTGTTCTTGTTCTTCTTGGTGATGTAGTTCCGTCGCTTGCAGTCTTCGCAGGCGAGGGTCACCTTGATCCGCTTCTCGGACGCCATTTCGCTTCTTCTTTCATCGCCGACCGGGCCGCGAGGGCGTCGGTCGCACTTGATCGGTGTAGCGGGAGAGGGGATCGAACCCTCGACCTCACGATTATGAGCCGTGCGCTCTGACCAGCTGAGCTATCCCGCCGGGCGCGACACCTGGGGTGGTGACTGCGGGTCGACTCCTCCACGCGCGATCGGTTCGATCGCACGTGACGACGTCGGAGCCCCCTTACGGACTTGAACCGTAGACCCCTTCCTTACCATGGAAGTGCTCTACCAACTGAGCTAAGGGGGCACACTTCCCGGCTGGGAAACTTGCCAGCCGGAGCCCGACGACATTAGCAACCCGAAGCCCGTCGGATACCGTCCGGGCGTGGTGACCACCCTGCGACCTGCATCGCGCGCCGACGCCGACGCGATCCGGGCCATCTACAACGTGGAGGTTGCCGGAAGTACCGTGACCTTCGATCTCGTGCCCCGGAGCCTCGAGGACCAGGTCGCGTGGATCGAGGAACACAGCGGCGGCCATCCGGCGATCGTCGCCGTCGACCAGTCCGATGCGGTGGTCGGTTTCGGGTCATTATCCCCCTACCGCGAGCGACCGGCCTACTTCACGACGGTCGAGGATTCGATCTACGTCGATGCCGATCAGCGCTCGGCGGGAGTGGGACACCAGATCCTCTTGGAGCTGATCCGGCTCGCCCAGAGCTACGGCTACCACTCGATGATCGCCCGGATCGTCGGCGGCCACGACGCGTCGATCAACCTCCATCGGCGCTGCGGTTTCGAGATCGTGGGCACCGAGCACGAAGTCGGGCGCAAGTTGGGGCGCTGGCTCGACGTCGTCGTGATGCAACGCATGCTCTGAACCGCGACCTACCGGACGTCGAGCGATGTGAGCAGGTCCCGGCCCTTGACCACGACACCGAATGGTCCGGTCATGCCGAGCTCCTCGCCGATCGCGATTGCCTTCTCGAGGTGGGGGCGAGCCGCAGCATCGTCGCGGTCAGAGAGCATCCGGCCGTGGAAGTAGTGCACGCGCGCGAGGTACGCACGAGCCCCGGCCCGCTCGCACAGCGCGATGGCATCGGCGTGGTGGCGGTCGGCGTCGTCGGGGCGACCGAGTATCTCGGCGGCCGCCGCCAGCCCGGTGTCGTTACCCTCGCTGATCGTGCCGCCACTCCAGTTGAAGATGCCGGCGAAGGGAAGCAGCGCGTCGTAGAGGAACTCCGTGATGCCGCGGCTTTGCTGCAGGCGCGGGGACATGCGCGCGAGGCCACAGATGTTCACGGGGTAGAGCGGGTCGCGCCGCAGCACCGCACACTCGTCTGCGACCAGCCAGTTGTAATGCGGCCGGGCTTCCTCGAATCGGTCGCACTCGTAGAACGCGCCGGCCAACGCGAGCCGCCACGTCGGGAGGCCGGGTTGGGCGGTGACCAGGTCCTCGATCGCGGGGATGAGCTCGTCGACGCGACCCTGGCCCTGGCGGATCGCATAGAAGAGCGCCCCGATTGCCGCGCTCTGGTTCTCCGGGTCGATCCCTGCGTCGCCCGCGAGCGTCATGCCCTCGATAGTCAAGCGTTCTCCGTCGGCCAGGCGCCCGGCAAAGACCACCTGCTGGGCCTCCTTCCAGAGAGACCAGACCCGGGAATCCCGCCGGCGGCTCTGGTCGGCGAGGCGTTGGAGCGCGGTAAGTCGGCCATCGGCCTCGGCGCGATCGCCCACCATCGAGGCGATGGCGAGCTGGAAGATGTGCGTGTCACGGAGCGTGTTCGTGTCCCCGATCTCCTCGGCCATGGCCTCGGCCTCGGCGTTCACTCGTCCGAACTCGATGTGCCACGGTTGGGAACCGTCCACCATCGTCCAACTCCGCGTCAGCACGTAGCCGAGCGTGATCGGATCCTGCGTAGCGCGCGCGATGGCCATGGCCTCGCGTCCCAGGGCCATGCGCCGAGCGTCGTCGGCGCCGTGCTGAATCTCGACGGCCAGGGACGCCAAGAGTCGAGCGCGCTCCGACGACGGATCCGGACCTAACGCCTCGAGTGCCTCCTCGAGCAGCGCGACCAACTCCACGTCGACGTTGCCGACTCGGGAACTCCCGCCGGTCAGGCTCACGAGCACGAGGGCCGCCTGCGCCAGTCGACCGACGTCGCCCGCGTCCCTCGCGATTGCCGCCGCGTCGAACGCCACGCCGCGTCGACGTTCGTCGCCACCAAGGCCGAGCGCGTCGGCCCAGGCCAAGAGGAGGTCACACCGTTCCGCCGGTGGGGCGTCGTCGACCAGCTCCATCGATCCGAGCGCCCGCTCGAAATGAGCGGCGGCGGATTCGAACGCAAGGTCCGCGAGGGCGCGTTCCCCGGCGCGCCGGGCGAACGCGGCGGCCTTGGTGGCATCGCCCGCGAGTGCGCCTTCGCCAAAGTGGAAGGCGAGCTCGTCGAGGTGCTCGTCGAGCTTCGATACGTACCGGGCCTCGATCACCTCGCCGATCCGCCAGTGCATGCGGACCCGCCGGTTCGTGGTCAGCTCCTCGTAGAGCGACGCGCGCACGAGCGCGTGCGCGAACGCGTACCGGCCGGGCGCGCCCGGTGCCTCACGGATGAGGCCGAACTGCGTGGCTTCGTCGAGCGCGTCGAACAGCTCGTCCCCGCCCGGACCACCCGCGCCCTCGATCGTGGCGAGGTCGAACGTGGGGCCGATCACCGCGCCGATCGCGAGGGCGCGATTCACCGCGTCGGACAAGCGGGAGAGTCGACGCCCGACGACCTCCCGCACACCCTCCGGGATGCCGAAGTCGGCGACCGCGCCGGCGGTGGTCCAGCGCCCGTCGTCGTCCTGGACGATCGCGCCGGACTCGGCGAGGTGGCGCAGCACCTCACCCACGAAGAACGGGTTGCCCTCGGTCTCGGTATGCAGCGCGAGGGCCAGGTCCCGACCGCCTTCGGTGAGCTCGTGGCCGGCGACGTTGGTCATGAAGCCCGAGATCTCGTCCTGGTCCAGGCCCTGGAGATCGAGCCGGTCGACGCCCGGTTGGCGCCGCAGCTCACCGAGCACGTCGGAGAGTGGGTGGCTGCGGTCGAGGTCGGTGTCGCGGTAGGTGCAGAGGAACAGCACGCGCATCGGCGTTGCCGACCGGAGCAGATGGCGCAGCAGAACGAGCGAAGGTTTGTCGGCCCAGTGCAGGTCATCGAGCACTAGCACCACGGGCGCCGCGGCCGAAATCTCGGAGAGCAGGTCGGCCACCGCGTCGAAGAGTCGGAAGCGTTCGGTCTCGGCATCGGCCACCATCGGCTCGGCGAGACCAGGAACGCGGCTGGTGATGTCGGGCACGATCCGCACGAGTTCGCCGCCGAGCGCGCCGATCTCCGCTCGGACCTGGTCGGGTGGCGTGACCGAGACGTAGTGACGCAGCGCCTCGGCGAACGGTCCGTACGGTGCGCCGAGGTCTTCGTCGCAACGTCCCCAGAGCACGACCGACCCTCGGTCGTGCGCGGCGCGCACCGCTTCGGTGACGAGCCGCGTCTTGCCGATGCCGGGCTCGCCGGATACGAGCACGGCGCGACGCGCGCCTTCGGCCGTCTCCTTCCATGCCGTCGTGAGCGTCTCGAGCTGGTCCATCCGTCCCGAGAACGGGAACGCCGGGTTGGTGTCGACGAACGCGGGAAGTGGCGTGGCGGTGATCGGGTCGGTGATCTGCCACACGACCTCGCACGAGGGCAGTGGCTCGGGCAGTCCCTTGAGCTCTAGCCCGCCGAGCGAGCGGAGTTCGAGATCGGTGCGCGAGCCTGCGAGGGCG
>JANPMG010000158.1:0-14986 GCA_031422675.1 Acidimicrobiia bacterium
TCGCCGCGGCAGTCGGGTGACGCGAACACGTCCATCGCGATGCGATCGGCGAGCGCCGACTGATCGAGGAGCGGGATCGTGTCCGTCGCCGCGGGACCGCGCGCGTACGTGACCGTGGTTGCCCGGTGGAGGGCGGTGGTGAGCCCGGCACGCGGCGTCACCGGCGGATGCGAATCGAGCGCCGCGCTGCCGCCGCCCATGATCCAAGCGGTGTCCGCGGCGGTGCCGATCAGTGCCACCGAGTTCAGGGTCGACCGGTCGAGGGGCAGCACGCCGTCGTTGCGGAGGAGGACGAAGCTCGCGGCCTCGACCTCACGGATCAGGGCGCGGTGGCGCGGGTCGTCGAGGCTGGCGGGCGGACCGTTGCCGAGACCGTCGGCGGCGCCGGTGCGTTGCGCGAGGGTGTGGAGCCGTTCCACCATCGTGTCCAACGTCTCGCGTGCGACGGCACCGTTGGTGACCGCGTCTGCGAGCGCCTTCCCGAACCACTGCGGTGGCCCCGGCATCTCGAGATCGAGCCCGGCGTTCGCCGCCGGCGCGGTGCTGTGGGTGCCGAACCAGTCCGAGATCACGAACCCGTCGAAGCCCCACTCGTCTCGCAACACGGTGGTGAGCAACCAGCCGTGCTCACTACAGAACGTGCCGTTGAGCTTGTTGTACGCGCTCATGATTCCCCACGCGCCGGCTTCTTTCACCGCCGCCTCGAACGGGACGAGGTAGAGCTCGCGCAGCGCCGCTTCGTCCACGTCCGAGCTGATGGTCATGCGCTCGAATTCGGAGTCGTTGGCGACGAAATGTTTGACGGTGGTGCCCACCCCTACGGACTGCACGCCCCGCACGAAACCGACGGCGAGCCGAGCGGTCAAGTACGGATCCTCGGAATAGCACTCGAAGTTGCGGCCCGCGAGCGGGTGGCGGTGCAGGTTCACCGTGGGCGCGAGCAGGACGTGGGCGCCTTTGGTGCGCGCCTCCTCGCCGATCGCCGCGCCGACGGCCTCGACGAGCGCTGGGTCCCACGTTGCGCCGAGCGCGGTCCCGCAGGGGAAGCACGCGCTGGGGACTCCGGTGAAGCTCGGACCGCGAGCACCATTGGGTCCGTCGGTCACCCGCATCGGCGCCAGACCGTGCTCGGGGATGCCCGGCGTGTTCCAGAGGTCGGTGCCCGCAACCGCCGCGGCCATCTGCTCAACCGTCGGACGCGCGGTGTCGTTCGTCATCCCCGTTGTTTAGCGGACGAGCAGTTACCGGAGTCGCGCTTCCAAAGCTTCGAGTTCTTCCACCAGCTCGTTGGGGAGGTGGTCGCCGAAGGACTCGAAATGGGCGCGTGCGCTCACGCACTCGGCCTTCCATTGCTCGGGGTCGACGACGAGCGCGGCGCCCACCTGCTCGGGAGTTGCGTCCAGGCCGGTGAGGTCGAGGTCCTCGACGGCGGGAACGACGCCGATCGCGGTCTCGGTACCGGCGGCGGAGCCTTCGAGGCGACCGACGATCCACGCGAGCACCCGCGAGTTCTCGCCGTAGCCGGGCCAGAGGAACTTGCCGTCGGCATCCTTGCGGAACCAGTTCACGCCGTAGATCCGCGGCAGCTTGGACTCGTCGGTGTGCTCGGTCATCGAGAGCCAGTGCGCGAAGTAATCGCCCATGTGGTAGCCGCAGAATGGCAACATCGCGAAGGGGTCGTGACGCAGGTCGCCGAGGCCACCGAACGCGGCCGCCGTCTTCTCGGACCCCATGGTGGCGCCCACGAACACGCCGTGGTTCCAGTTGCGCGACTCATAGACCAACGGAACCGTGGTGGCGCGCCGGCCGCCGAAGAGCACGGCCGAAATCGGGACGCCCGCGGGATCCTGCCACTCGTCGGCGACCACCGGGCACTGCGCCGCCGGCGCACAGAAACGCGAGTTCGGATGCGCGGCCGGGGTGTCCGACGCCGGAGTCCAGTCGTTGCGCTTCCAGTCCGTGAGGTGCGCGGGAGCGGGCGCGTCGATGCCTTCCCACCAGACATCGAGGTCGTCGGTGAGGGCGACGTTGGTGAACACGGTGTTCGAGTCGAGGGTGAGCATCGCGTTCGGATTGGTTTCCATGTTCGTCCCGGGCGCCACACCGAAGAACCCGAACTCGGGGTTGATGGCGTGCAAGCGGCCGTCGGGACCGAACTTCATCCAGGCGATGTCGTCGCCGATGGTCTCGGCCTTCCAGCCGGGGATCGAGGGGATGAGCATCGCGAGGTTCGTTTTGCCACACGCCGACGGGAACGCTGCGGCGATGTAGTGGGCCTGTCCCGCGGGCGAGGTGAGCTTGAGGATGAGCATGTGCTCGGCCAGCCAGCCCTCGTCGCGCGCGATCACCGACGCGATGCGCAGCGCGAAACACTTCTTTCCGAGCAGCGCGTTGCCGCCGTAGCCCGAACCGTACGACCAGATCTCGCGCGTCTCGGGGAAGTGCACGATCCACTTCTCCTCCGCGTTGCACGGCCACGCGACGTCGGCCTCACCATCGGCGAGGGGCGCCCCCAGCGAGTGCACACACGGGACGAAGTCGCCGTCGTCACCGAGCACGTCGAGGGCAGCCTGACCGGCGCGGGTCATCGTGCGCATGCTCACCGCGACGTAGGGCGAGTCGGTGATCTCGACGCCGATGTAGGAGAGGGGCGATCCGAGCGGGCCCATGCTGAACGGCACGACGTACATCGTGCGGCCCTTCATCGCGCCGGTGAAGAGGCCGTCCAGAATCCCGCGCATCTCGGCGGGGTCCTTCCAGTTGTTGGTGGGCCCGGCGCCCTCCTCGGTGGGGGAGCAGATGTAGGTCCGGTCCTCGACGCGCGCAACGTCCGACGGGTCCGTGGCCGCCCAGTAGGAGTTGGGACGCTTGGCCGGATCGAGGGGCACGAAGGTGCCCGCCTCCACCAGGTCCTGGCACAGGCGGTCGGCCTCGGCGTCGGAACCGTCGAACCAGTGGACCGCATCCGGCTCGAGTAGTTCGGCCATCTCATCCACCCACGCCAGGAGGCGTTTGTGCTTGGTGGGCGCATTCTCGACCATCGACACGGTTGACTCCTTCTTCCCCCGCTACTCCGCGAGAAGGGTCCGGAAAGTGTAGTGACGGCCTCGCGGCCGATCGCCACTCAGAGCGGTTCAGCGAACGTCGAAAGTCTGAATGAACCGCTGAAACCGGGTGATGGCCGAGTCCGCATCCGGGCCGGTGAACGCGACGAGGTAGATGCGATCGCCGGTGTCGATCGACGCCACTTCCATCGCGGCGCCGGAGAGGTCCGTGACGGTGACGCGGTTGGCGCGATAGCCGTGGACCCCGAATGGAGGTCCGGCCTTGATCAGGTATCGGGTGTTGGGTTCGACGACCTGATCGGACCAGAACAGGTCCGGATCCACCTGCGGAGAATGGGCGAGATCCTCGAGCGGCACGACGAGCATTGCTTCCCGACCGCCGGCGTCGATCGCGGCGCGCGGTGAGCCCCAGTTGGTCTGGCGGAGCTGGGGAAAGGTGCGGCCGGGATTGGCGGTCGTGATCCAGGTGGCGGGGGCGGCGATCCCGAATCCGTCACCGTCGATGACCTTGCTGCCGACTGGGGCGGCGCCGGGCGGGCGGCCGCCGAGGCGCGCCGAGCTCGTGCCGCCCCCGCGGTCGTTCGTCGCGATCACGACGCCCACTGCGACCCCGGCGCCAACTGCGAGGAGGGCGACCCAGGCGAGAGGCTTTCGGTACCACGGCACCACCATGGTCCCGACCGACGCGGCGGCAGGGAGGGCGACGGCGCGTGCGAACGGACTCGGCGGCGGAGATCCCGGCCGATACCGCTTGATCGGCGCGGGCTCGACGCCGGCGACTCGTGGCGAGTTGGTTGCGCCACGCGAACCCGCCCCGCTCGGTGGGCCATGAGGGTCGGCGATCGCGCTGGTGTTCGAGCCCGCACTGTTCCCGGCCGGCGACGCGACGGTCGGACTGATGATGGCTGATCGCGCAGCGCGGCTGACAATCGGTGCGGTGCGTGCGCCGGGCTCAGGTTCATCGTTGAGGTCGGGCTCGGGTTCGGCCTCGATGGTGGTCGGGTTCTCGTGCGTCGGTTCGGGAGTTGGTTCGGGTGCTGGTTCGGGATCGGTCTCGATGGGTGCATGTACCGCGGCCGAGGTCTCGGCCCGGGCCTCGGGTTGGCGTTCGCGTGCCCGGGCCGGAGATGGCGCTGCCCCGGGACCGGCGGGTCGATCGTCTGCCTCGCGTTCCAGTCGGCTCGCCTGCGGTTCGGTGCCCGCGGAGCGGCCGCCCGTGACCGAGGCCGCCATCGGTGAAGGTTGGACCGCCAGGTCGGCTTCGGCCTCGGCCTCGGCTTCCAGGTCGATCACCGGGCCCGCAGATCCCGCGGCGGCGGCAGTTGGCACGCCGGACTCGGCCTCGGCCACAAACCTGTCGTCCGCCACTCGATCGACTGGCTCGTCCGCGGCCGGCTCGACCGGAGATTCCGGCGGCGGCGGCGGCGGAGAGGCCACCGCGGCGGCCGGGGCACGACCACTGCGGGTGGGCGCGTCGAGTCCGGGGATGCCGTCGTCGATGACATGCTCGGTCCAACGGTCGCCGTTCCAGAACCGCAGCTCGTGGCGGCCGGACGGATCGCGGTGCCAGCCGGCGAGAGTGCTGTCGTCGTCGAATGCCATGGACCCGCCCGTGTCCTTCGCTACACCTGGATGTCGGGCGGCAGGGCCATGTCCTTCTCGGCCCCACTCCGAACTGCGGTGGCATGACCGCGCGCGTCCACATCGAAGTTCACGCGCTGACCCTGGCGGAGCATGCGGAAGATCGAGTCCTCGAGCGCGTTCGTGGCCAGGAGGAACTCGGTGCGGTCGCCGTCGGTGGTGACGAGGAGACCCTCGCCGGTACCGGGATCGAAAGTGCGGACCACGCCCTGCATCGCTACGGCTTCGTGACCTTGCCGGCCTTGATGCACGACGTGCACACGTGCAAACGGACCGGTGATCCGTTGACGATGGCCCGGACGCGTTGCACGTTCGGGTTCCAGCGCCGGTTGGTACGACGGTGCGAGTGGCTCAAGCTCTTTCCGAAGATCGGGCTCTTGCCGCATACCTCGCAGACGGATGCCATGGTGAAGTCCTCAACTCGAAGTTCGGAAATGGGCGGTCGAAAGAATGGGTGATGTTCGCTCGCCGACCGGACGACGCGACGCTCGTGGAAGAGCGGCAAAGGGTAGCAGCAAGCCGTCGGGAGTGGTCATTCGACGCCTACGATGCGGCGCCATGGCGGCACTCGAGCAACTCGACGCAACCGATGTCCGCCGGGTGATGACCCGGTTCCGCGATGCCCTCCGTGACCACCAAGAGGCCCTGAACCGGTTGAATGTGTACCCGGTCCCCGATGGGGACACCGGCACGAACATGACGCTGACCGTCGAGTCGGTCGTGAAGGAACTCGGTTCGGCCGAAGCAATGACCGAGGTGTGTCGGGCAATTTCCCATGGCTCGCTCATGGGCGCACGCGGGAACTCCGGCGTCATCCTCTCCCAGATCTTGCGCGGGCTGGCCGACACGTTCCGCGGGCGGGACGCGGCCGGACCGGCCGAGGTGACCGCCGCGCTGCGCACCGCGTCCGACGCCGCCTACCAGGCGGTGATGCGACCGGTCGAAGGGACGATTCTCACCGTGGTGCGCTGGTCCGCCGAGGCGGCCGAAGGTGCGCAAGGAAAGGGCACCCCGTCGTTGGTCGATGTGCTCGACGAAGCCGCGGCGGCGGCGCACCAGGCCGTCGCGCAGACTCCCGAGATGTTGCCGGTCCTGCGCGACGCGGGGGTCGTCGACGCCGGTGGTCAGGGCTTCACCCTTCTCCTCGATGCGTTCCTCGAGGTGGTCGACGGGCGCCCGATCCCGCTGCCGGCCGAACGCGCCGCTCCCGCGGTCGTCGGTGCGCACGCCGCGGCCGGCGACATCTCGTCGCTGCGGTACGAGGTCATGTACTTCCTCGACGCGCCCGACGCGACGATCCCGGCGTTCAAGCGCACGTGGGCCGCGCTCGGCGATTCGATCGTCGTCGTCGGGGGCGAAGGAACGTGGAACTGTCATGTCCACACCGACGACATCGGCGGTGCAGTCGAGGCGGGGATCGAGGCCGGTCGGCCGTACCAGGTCCGGGTTACGGACCTCATCGAACAGGTCGAGGAAGAGCAGTGGGTCGCCGATCACACGCCCGCGGTCGAGCCCGTCGTGCACGCACCGGAAGACCTGGTGGAGACCGCGGTGGTCGCGATCGGTGTGGGCGACGGCGTCCGCCGGCTGCTCGCGAGCCTCGGGGTGCAGGAGATCGTGGCGGGTGGGCAGTCGATGAATCCGTCGACCGCGCAGATCCTCGAAGCAGTGGAGCGGTGCCCGTCGAGTTCGGTGATCGTGCTCCCGAACAACAAGAACATCGTGCCGGTGGCGCGGCAGGTGGATGCGCTGACGGAGAAGTCGGTCGCGGTCGTGCCCACGCATTCGATGGTGGAGGCGCTCGGAGCGCTCGTGGGCTACGACCCGGACGCGGACCTGCAGACGAATGTTGCGGCACTCGCCGAGGCCGTGTCCCGAACGAGCGCCGGCGAGGTGACCCAGTCCGTACGCGACACCGTCGCCGAGTGTGGTCCGATTCGGAAGGGCGACTGGATCGCGATCAGTCGCGATGGCATCTGCGTTGCCACCACCTCGGCCGCGGAGGCTGCCTTCGCGCTGATCGACGCGCTGGTGGACGACGAGTCGGAGATTGTGACCGTCTTGGTGGGCGCGGATGCCCGCCCCGGTGACACGCAACGCGTGCGCGAACACCTGGGCCTGCGTCACCCCGGCGTGGAGGTCGAGGTTCACGACGGCGGCCAGCCGCTGTACCCCTACCTGATCGGGGTGGAGTAGTCACGGCCCCGTCCGCCCCGCGTCCCGCCGAAAGTGCGCGCACGCTGCGCGCGCTGAACTCCACGCCGCTCGGCGACGTGCCGGGCATCACGGCTCGGATGCTCGACAAGTTGGCCGCGATGACGCCGCCGATCGAGAGCGTGCTCGATCTGCTCAGCCACTACCCGCGCCGCTACCACGACCGCACCCGCACGTCTGAGATCGCCGAACTCGAAGTGGGCGAGGAAGCCACGATCGTCTCGGAGGTCCAACGAAGTTCCAGCCGGATCACGCGGAACCGCAAGAAGATGGTGGAGGTCGTCGTCGAGGACGGCAGCGGACTGCTGAATCTCGTGTTCTTCAATCAGCCGTGGCGAGAGAAGCAGATGACGCCGGGCACCGAGGTCGCCCTGTACGGCAAGCTCGACGTCTACCGCGGGAAGCGCCAGATGACGAACCCGGTCGTGGACGTCCTGGGTCGCGCGGGGGACACCAAGACCGGGGTGGTGATGCCGATCTACCCGCAGTCGGGAAAGGCCGACGTCTCGTCGTGGGAGATCCAACCGGTGGTGGCCTCCGTGCTCGAGTGGGTCGGACCGCTGGCCGAGACGTTGCCCCAACCCGTGCTCGACGAGTTGAAACTGATCGACCGCACCGCCGCGTATCACGACGTGCACGTCCCCGAGAGCGTGCGCGACGCCGAGCGGGCCAAGCGGCGGCTGCGCTTCGACGAGTTCATCCGCATGCAGGTGGGGCTCGTCGCTCGCAAGCGGGCGATCGAAGCCGCGGCCACCGGCATCGCGCATCAGGTGGACGGCGAACTGGTGGACCGGTTCCTCGGCGCGTTGCCGTTTGCGCTCACCGGCGACCAGCGCGACGCGATCGCGACGATCGCCGCCGACATGGCGAGCCCGGTTCCGATGCATCGTCTGCTCCAGGGCGAGGTCGGGTCGGGCAAGACGTTGGTGGCGATCACCGCGCTCCTCATGGCCGTGCAGGGTGGGTACCAGGGCGCGCTGATGGCGCCGACCGAGGTGCTCGCAGAGCAACTTCACGCGGTCGCCACCGCGACGCTCTCCACGTTGGTGGTGCCGAGTGAGGCAACGTTGCTCGCCGACCGGCCGGTGTCCGTGGCGTTGCTCACGAATCGCGTCGGCGCCGCCGATCGCCGCAAGATCGCAGCGGGTCTCGGGAGTGGCGAGATCGACATCGTGGTGGGAACGCACGCGTTGCTCTACGGCGACGCACCCTTCACCAAGCTCGGACTCGCGGTGGTGGACGAGCAGCACCGCTTCGGCGTGGAGCAACGCGCCCTCTTGCGTGGGCTCGGTGATTCTCCCGATGTGTTGGTGATGACGGCCACGCCGATCCCGCGCACCGCGGCGATGCTGGTCTACGGCGATCTCGATCGCAGTGAGCTGCGAGAGATGCCGCCAGGACGCACGCCCGTCACCACCGAGGTCGTCGGCCCGAGCCCGCTCGAACGCGGCGCGGCGTACGACCGGTTGCGCGCCGAGATCGCGGCCGGCCATCAGGCGTTCGTCGTGTGCCCGCTCGTGGAGGGATCGCCGAAGATCGAGGCCAAGGCCGCGACGGAAGAGTTCGAGGAGCTCGCCGGTGGTGAGTTGTTCGGCTACGAGCTCGGGCTGTTGCACGGGCAGATGAAGTCGGCGGACAAGGAAGTGGCGATGGACGCGTTCCGCCGCGGCGACACGCAGGTGTTGGTGGCGACGACGGTGATTGAAGTGGGCGTCGACGTTCCGAACGCAACCGTGATGATCGTCGAGGACGCGGACCGGTTCGGACTGTCCCAGCTCCACCAGTTGCGAGGGCGCGTCGGCCGCGGTGGGGGCGAGGCGTGGTGCTTCCTGTTCGCGGACCCGTCGACGCCCGACGGCACCGCGCGCATGGAGGCGATGGTGGAATCGAACGACGGATTTCTCCTCGCCGAACGGGACCTCGAGATCCGCGGGTCCGGTCAGGTCTTCGGTGAGCGCCAGGCCGGGCTCGGTGACCTGAAGCTCGGGAAGCTGCCGCGCGACGAGAAGTACGTGGTCTTCGCCCGCTCGGCCGCGGAACAGATCCTCGACGCCGACCCGGGGTTGCGCACGAACCGCGCGCTGGCGCAGGAAGTGGAAGACCTGCTCGGCGACGACGTCGAGTTCCTCTTCAAGAGTTAGCGGTGATTCCCATGACGTTGCGAACGGTGCGAAACCTGATGACGGCAGGTGCCGTCGTGATCGGCCTCGCGGCCTGCGGCTCGGACTCGACGACCGCGAAGTCGCCGCCGTCGTCCACCGCGAAGCCCGGCGCGACGGCATCGTCCACGACCACCGGGTCCCCGGGCTCGACCGCGTGGAGCGACATGACGCCGGTGTGGAAGTCCCGTGCGCCCCAAGCCTTCGCCGCGGGTCCCGAGGCGGTCGCCGACGATCTCGCCGCCGCGTGGCGCGGTGGCGACACGTCCGAGGTCGGTCAGATCTCGGTGGTAGTGGTCCGTTCCGGCGAGCCGCTCGTCGTCGTGCTCCGTGAGACCGGTGGTGCAGACGCGACGGTTCTGTCGACCGACGTCGAGATCACCCTCGAAGGCAGCGACGAGGGATGGGTGCTGGTCTCGGCCCGCGCCCAACACACCTGCGCGGGCACGGTCGACCCGACCGACCCGACGCGTTGCCCCTGACCGATCGGCGCGGTGGGGCGCGTTCCGAACCGCGACGTTCACTGGCCCCGGAGCAACCGCATCGGTGGCTGCGGGGCCAGTGAACAGGCCACAGCGTTGGCGCGAATCCGCGTAATATTTGACAAATGCTGGGACGTCCTGCGGGACGCACCGATGTTCAAGTGACGTGCTGCCTGGGTGCGTGTTGGATCTGTCTCGGGGATCGGGATGGATGTCACGCCGAGCATGACGCGGATCCCACACGCGGGTCGCGAACGGGGACATTCCCGCACCCCTGGGTGCGCGACGGATCGGTTCGGCGATTGGGATGGACGTTACGCCGAGCGTGACGCCGAACCAAGACGCGGTTCGGGAATGGGCCGAGTGCGCTCCACGGCTCAGCTCGTTCGCCGCGCTCGGAGGACGACGTCGGGGACATCGGGACCCGGGCTACCGGCGGGTCTGATCCGAGCGCGCTCGTCGTGCATGTCGATCGTCCAGCCGTCGTGAAGATGGTTCGCCACGTCAGGGGGCTGGACGTAGTCGGCGGGGTCGAAGCCGGCCGGCCGATGGCCGTGGTGTCCGTCGAACGAGTGGTGGACGAACAGGAGCGTGCCACCGGATGCAACCGCGGCGAGGATCGCCCGGATCGCGTCGTCGTCGGGAGTGTGGCGAAACGCCGGGTACATGACCGAGACGAGATCGAACGGCCCGGCCGGCAGCTGCTCGCTCGGCACGTCGGCGCAGACCCAGTCGACCTGAACGCCGGCCGAGCTTGCAGCCTCGCGGGCGCGATCGAGCGCGACTGCGGAGATGTCGACGGCGGTGACGGCCCAACCCTGCTGAGCCAGCCAGATGGCGTCGGCACCTTCGCCGCAGCCGACGTCGAGCGCGGAGCCGACCTTCAGCGGTTCGGTCTCCGCGACGAGCGCGGGGTTCGGTTCACCACTCCAGAGCGTGTGCCCACCATCGGTGTAGCGACGGTCCCAATCGTCGGCTCCGTCGCCGTTGTGGGATTGGGCGCCCCGGCGGGCGCGCCAGGCGTCGCGGGCGAGGTACGCGAGCGACTCGTGGTTGGCGTGCCAGTCTGCGATCGACTCGATCTCGCAGTACTCGGCGGCCAGTGACTCGTGGTTGATGACGATCGGTCCCGGGGCCACCGTGCACAGGTAGAGGACCGAAACCACCGCATGCGGCCCGTACTCGGTGCCGGCCCGGCGCCCGACCGCGTCAACGAGCTCGATCGCGGTGACGGTGAGTCCCACCTCTTCCTCCACTTCGCGTGCGACGGTCTCGGCCGGGGTCTCGCCCGGATCGACCCAACCGCTGACGAGGCCCCACTGCTTGTCGTCGGAGCGATGGACCAGCAACGCACGACCGTCGGCGTCGAAGATTGCGGCATCGGCTCCAACTTTGGCGCTCACGTAACCGAGATCACGAGCGAGCCGGGACCGGACTTCGGGTTCGGGAAGGTCAAGCGCTTCGCTGTACCCCTCGGTCGCGATCGCCAGCAGCCGCGTGCACCGCTCGCGGTCGTAGGGGTCAGTGGCGTAGTGCAAGCCGGTCTGGGCGATGGCGCGGAGTTCGTCGAGCAAGGTCAGGCGGTCGATGCGGTTGGACGTTACGACACCTACGATCGGCCCGTGACCAGGCTCGTGATCGTCGGCGCCGGTGCGATCGGTGGTGCAGTCGCGGCGCGGCTGGTGGAGGCGGACGTTGATGTCACGGTCGTCGCTCGCGGCGCCCACGCCGACGCGATCGAGCGTGACGGTTTGGTGCTCGCGGAACCGAACCGGATGGTCACCGTGCCGGTGCCCGTCGTCCGGACCGTGGCCGACCTCGCGCTCGATTCGTCGACGGTGGTCGCACTCGCAGTGAAGAGTCAGGACACCGAGCGGGTACTGGACGAGTTGGCGCGTGTCGCGCCGGCCGCGACAAAGGTTGCCTGCTTCCAGAACGGTGTTGCGAACGAGCGTGCGGTGGCTGTGCGGTTTCCGAACTCCTATGGCGTCGTCGTGATGATGCCCGCGGCCCACCTGGATCCGGGCCGGGTCGAGGCGTACGCATCGCCGATCCCCGGACTCTTCGACGTCGGGCGCGCCGATGGCGACGTGGACGACGTTGCTCATGAACTTGCAGCCACGTTGCGCACGGGCGGGTTCGACGCGCGCGCCGTACCGGACGTGATGCGATGGAAATACGCGAAGCTGCTCATGAACGTGGGCAACGCGGTCGAGGCGATGTGCGGCCTCGACGACGCGGCAATCGAGCTGGTCGGTCGCGCCCGGACCGAGGCGGTCGACAGTTTTCGTGCCGCCGGAATCGACTTCGCGTCCCAGGAAGAGGAACGCGAGCGGCGAGGTGATCTCCTTCAGGTGGGCGAGATCGACGGGTCGGGCCGTGGCGGTGGTTCGTCGTGGCAGTCACTGGCGCGCGGGCTCGGAACCATCGAGGCCGACGCGTTGAACGGCGAGGTCGTGCGCGTCGGTTCCGCCGCGGGGGTCCCGACCCCGGTGAACGAGCTGCTGGTGGCTCGCGCGAACCGGGCCGCCGCGGAGCGCGTCGCACCGGGAGCCGTCGACGCGGCGGAGCTCCTCGCTGCGCTCCCGTGAACGAGGGGCGAACAAGCGATCAGGCGGTTGCGAGCGACGCCAGCCGGTCGAGGCCGAGGCCGCTCGCCAGCAGGCGGGCCTTTCGGTCGTTGAGGAGTTGTGCGGTCCAGTCGGTGAATCCGCCGTCGCCGATCTCGACGACGCCCGCGGGTCCCTCGACCAAGACCTTGAAGCAGAGGTCGCGGTAGTACCCGCGCCCGCTCGAACGGTCCGGATCGGTCACGACTTCGGCATCCGTGACCACCGCGCGCACGGCGTCGACGAGCGCGGCGGTGTACTCGTCGCGCAGGTTGGTGATCGCCACGCGGACGCCGGCGCTGGTCACGGCCCGGATCGCGCCGACCAGCGCGCGGAGCTGTTCGACCAAGGCCTCGGTCTCGAACCCTAGGTGGCCCCGATCGCGGCCGGCGGAGACCATCCCGAGCACCGAGAAGTGTTGCTGACCTTGGGCCCCGAACGGTTGAGCCCGCAGGATGCGCTGAACCGCGGCGAGGCGGATTGTGCTCGTCTCGGAATGCCGAAGCGCCGCAATGATCGCGAGGGCGTTGGTCGGGTCGGCCGCCACCTCGGTGCCTCGAACCGTGGTGACCACCTTGTGTTGATGCACCGTCGCCACGACGGAATGGGTTCCGAGTGGTACCACGGGCGCGAGTTCCACCAGCTCGAACACCGGCGGCAAGGACTCGACCATCGACGCGATGATCCGGTGGAGCGCCCGCGCATCTACGGCGCCCGGCTCGACGTGCCGATCAGACAGCGCGCGTCGCACGACGTCGGCGGGGGTCAGCGCTTCGGCGCGCCGGCGCATCACTTCGAGCAGGAATGTGGAGAGGTCCGCGCCACTGACGGCGCCGAGTGCGTCGACCACATCGTCCGCGTCGAGGTCGAGCGCTGCTGCCACCCGTCGCACTGCAGCGTCTGCGTCACCACCCATCACCGAACGCTATGGACTCCGCCCAGTTCGAGCCCTTCATTTGCCCGAGAACGACCGAAGAGGGCGTGTGAGGTCGGATGAACGTGGGGTGTCAGAGCTTCGGCGGAAGCGGCGTGTGCTGGGCGATCCACGCCGCAGTTGCGGGATCGTCGCAGCGCACGGTGACGCGATCACTGGTCGATGCCCAGCCGGTCCATTCGTGGCCGGAGCGGGCGCGCTTCACCCAACGAGGAACGGGCTGCTCGTTGCCGGCTCCGAGGTAGGTAGAGGTGAGGGTGCACGGACCCTGTGGTGTCGAGAGGAGGATCTCCAATACTTCGACCAGTCCGTTCCCACTCGCGGTGGCAGTCTCGAACTTGGCGTTCGTTGGCAATGGGACCGCGACCAAGCCAACTTGGATCTCGGGCGGATTCGCAATCCACTTCGCAGGGTCGACGAGCGCGACCTCGAAGCTCGCGCCGGGGTATTGGTTGCCGATCATGAAGACGCTCCCCGGGATCGGAGCGGTCTGGCCCGGTGCCCGTACCGGAACCAGCTGGGACGCCGCGATCGGGTAGGGCAACGGGACCCAATGATCCTGCGCGTCCAGTACAGCCATTCCGCCGCTCGCGAGCACGAGCGCGCCGGGCGCCACTACCGACGCACTGACGCCGCCCTCCGAGGAACGAACGGGAATGCTACTGAGCGCCGTCCACATGTTGCGGTCCGGTCGGTACGTCGCAGCCTGGTTGTCGTAGTCGACCGCGATCACCTGCTCACCGTCCCACGAGAGGCTGCTGCCGCCCCCTCGGATCTCCGGATAGTTCGGGAGTTTGCGCCAGGAGTCGCGCGCCGGGTCGTATGCCGCCGCGAAAATGTCAACGTCGAACGCGACGAGTTCGCGGTCGGTCCACACCGACGATCCCGAAAAGGCTTCGATCGGCCGGGCCGGGAAGGATCGCCACCGCCCACTGCGCAGATCGAGTGACGCGTTCGCGCTCGCGCTGAGGACCGCCTGTCCGGTGTAGATCAGATCCGACACGTCAGCCGGTGCGTCACTGAATGTTCGCCATCGGTCGGTCGTCGGATTCCACGCCGCCGTCTTGCGACCGCGAGCGATCACGACATCCGATGTGGTCGCAACTGCTACCGGGGTCGTTGCGTTCGCGGGTAACGGTCCGTCGGAAATGGGACGCCACGTCTTCGCGTCCAAGTTGTACGCAGCACCGTCGGCGAACCCGCGGTCGGGCCCGGGGAGCCCCATGTTGAATGCCTCGACGTCGCCGCCCCAGATCACGAGTTCCGAACCTGTCCACACCGAGACCGAGTCACCGCGCGGCGAGAGCGGTGGCGGTTCGAGAATCTGAACCCCGGGAGGCGGAGCGACTGTGCTCACGTGATCGATGGTGGTGGGCGTGGTCGCTGGGACCGGTCGAGGCGCGGAAGCGTTCCTAGTCAGTCGCAGGCCCGCCCACGCGCCTCCAGCGATCACCGCGACCGTGACCGCGGCGGCGATGGCGACGCGAGCGGGCGAATACCGATGGCGGATGGTGCGCGTTTCGAGGCTCGCGACACGAGGGTTCGCCAGCGCGGGAACGGTGCGGGTCACTGCGTCTGCGTACGTGTGGAGTTGTTCGACCAGATCAGGCATTCGTCTCGACCTCCAAGATGCGCCGGAGTTGCTCCAAACCACGCGTCACATGTGTCCCGATTGTCGAAGGTCCGAGTCCCATCGCCTCGGCGACCTCTGCGTAGGACCAGTCGCACGCATGGACGAGCCAGACTGCGGTGCGTTGGTGGGCAGTGAGTTCGAGGAGCGCAGGAATGAGTGCCGGCTCGACGGTCGGAGCCATCGTCGGACTGGGTGCAGGCAGCGCACCTTCCTTCCGACGTCGCGTGCGTGACTGGCCGACGCGGAACA
>JANPMG010000159.1:0-4142 GCA_031422675.1 Acidimicrobiia bacterium
CGCACATTCCCCCACGACCTCTTCGCCCGTGACGACGTGATCACGTACCTCGACGTCGTCCGGTCGGCGATCGACGTTGCGTGCGCCGAGCTCGGCGACTCGGGGACGTTCGAGGTCTTCGATTTCACCCGACGGCTCGGACACCGGATCGGGCTCAGCACGTGGGCGGGACCGTGCGGTACCTCCGCCTAGTTCGACTCACTGATCGACGCGCTCGACGAACTCGACGGCGCGGCCGCGTTCGTGGCCCCCGGCGCGATGGCGGCCGTCGCCGCATCCGACTACGCCGCCGAGCGCGCCGCACTCGCCACCGCAGAGGAGATCATCGGCCGGGCCGTCGATGTACGCGACGCGGACTCCGACCCGCCCGCCGACCATTTCCAGCGCATCGTGGACACCTGGTCCGATGCGGAGTCCGACGCCGAGTCCGACGAGCGTCGCGCGGGCATCGCGCGTGACGTGATCCTCGTACACCTCGGCTCGATGTCGAATCTCTTCTCCGCGCTCGGATGGCTCCTCGCGGACGTGACCACTCGGCCCGAGCTCGCCGCGGCGATCCGCGCCGGCGATCACGCGCTCGCGGAGCGTTGCGCGCTCGAATCCACCCGCATCGCGCAACGCTCGATCATGCTCCGCGCGGTCCTCCGACCCATCGAGGTCGACGACGGCGCACGGGTCTGGAAGGTAGAGCCGGGCGTCACGCTCGCGACGTTGCTTCCGGTCACCAACCTCGCGACCGAGGATCTGCGTACTTATGACCCCGAACGGTGGAGCCGGCGTCGCATCCGCGCCGGACGCGGCGGGGGAGAGGATCGTGAACTCGTGACTGCATTCGGGCACGGCGCTCACACCTGCCCGGCGCAACCCTTCTCACTCGCGGTCATGACCAACGCGCTCGAAGCGATGCTCGACCGCTACGACCTCCAACCGCAGTTCACCGACGCCTCGCCCCGCGCCGCCCAGATCGGCGGCGTTGCCCGTGCCGCGGGCCCGTGCCGGCTGGCGTACTACCCCCGTGCGAAGTCCACGGGCAGGGTGGCGAGATAGCCGGGGCGGAGGTAGCGCCGGTAGGACTCGTCGTCGAGCAACTGCTCCTTGAGGAACGCGAGCGTGGTGGCGTTGGTGATCGACTGGGCGACGCCGATCGGGATCAGATCCGGGCCACACGCTTCGAGCGCTTGTCGGCGCAGGAAGCTCAGGATCGATTCGGGCGCGCCGCCGTCCTCCAGCGCCGAGAGGATGTCGCATGCGTTCGTGAACGAGGAATGTCCGCCGTGGCGGATGTCCACTCGATACCGCGGGGACGCGGTCTGTAACGACCAGGCGCGCGCGGTCTGCGCGATCGGCACCGTGATGTCGTCGGTGCCGTGGAGCCACAGACTGGGCACCGCGACCGAGTGCAGTTGGGTGTCGGTGAACGACTGCGTGGCGGCCGCGATCGGGATGATCGCTTTCACTCGCGGGTCGGGCGGCACGTCCGCCCACCCGGCGGCCGCGGCGACGGCGGTAAACCCGCCGAACGAATGACCCATGACCGCGATCCGCCGACTGCGAACGCGGTCGTCGAACGCGTCGCCGTCGGTTTCGCCGCGCTCGATCATGCGGCTGATCACGAGCGAAACGTCGAGCGGACGGTTGCGAGCACTGACCGCGAACGGCGTGGAGTTACCGAAGATCGTGTCGACCGCAGTGTTCCCCGTGTGGTCCGGCGCCGCCACTATGAAGCCGTGGCTCGCGAGGTGTTCCATCAGGAACCAACTCTGAAACCGAATTCCGCCGCTGCCGTGGGAGAAGATCACGAGCGGGAACCGACGGTCGGCGACGGGCGGATTGTCGTACGCGTTTGGCGACGGCGTCTGCGCGACGAGGAGATCGATCACCGACTTCGGACGACCCACCACATCGGCCGGGCGGCTCGGATACCAGACGTCCACCTCGAACGTCCGACCGTCTCGGTGGGGATCGACGACGTCGAACGTGGTGCGCCCGACCGCATACGGCCCGACCGCGTCGGGTGCCGACTTGGGGTCGTCCCGATGGCTCGCGGCGGCGGGCGCGACGCCCACCGCGCCGAGCGCCAAGCACAGACCGAGGAGAACTCCACCCCAACGCCGCATCACTGACCTCCACCGTCCGACCGGATTTGGATCATGGCAGGTCGGCGGCAGAACAAGCGACGCCTACGAGCCCATTGGATCGAGCCGTTGGCGCGAGTACCACTCGGCGTTCCAGAGATTGCGGCGACGGTGTCCCCACCCGCGGTGGAACTGCCATCCGGCGACGGCGCTGAACACTGCGGCCAACACTGCGAGCGCTCCCGGAGCGATATCGGCGGCCCTGAGATCGTCGATCCCACGGATTCCGAGGGCGACCGCGAGGGCGGCTCCGGCCACGATTCCCCCAGTCGGTTCCACGGTTTCTCGATTTGCCGTCGCCTCCACGTCGCGAACTCCACCGTCGCCGCCGCCAGGACTTCGGTCCCCGGGTCTTCACCGAAATGCACCGCGTGGATGAGCCGGGCCCGCTCCCAGTCGGACAAGCACTCGAGTTCGGCCCACTGACGGCGACTTGTCCAGGCGCCCCGAGCGCCTTGCACAAAGCCCAACCCGAATCCGGACACCATGAACCCGATGGCTGTACTCGCCGCGGTCGACGGCGTTGTGAACATCCAAGCGTAGAAGCCGGCAAACCCGAGGCCGCCCAGCAACCCGAAGAGCGCGCTCGCCGTGTACGGCGACCCGGGCCACCACAGCAAGCGGGTCATTTGGTACCAGGGCGTCACACCGAAATGATCCCACGCCGCTGGGACCCCGACAACCGGCGCTCAATCGCCGAGCATCTTCGACGCGCGCGCCCAGGCACCCGCGCGGGCGAAGTCGCCGTCGGCGCCTCGGAAGCCGGTCCACCAGCCGCGGTCGGCGGCCCCGAGCCCGGACTCGACCCCGCGCGCCACGCACCACGAGGCGATCCTCGCTGGATCGAGACCGGTGACATCGGCGACGAGCCGGATGCGGTCCGCAAGCTCGGTCGCGGCCGGCACGGTGGCCGTCCAGTCACCCACCTGGGTCAGCAGCGGCCACGGGTCCCACGCCCGGTCGCCGTGCACCGGCTTCGGGTCGATCGCCAGCCACCCGGAGTCGGCATCCTCGCCGGCGGCGGCGGCGTGGTGGCGGAGGATGTTGCCGGGGTTGAGGTCTCCGTGCGCGAGGCCGCGGTGCGTAGCGGTGCCGGGCAACGTCCTCAGCAAGTTGACGGCGTGGCGACACAGTCCTGCGTCGACCGGGATCGGTGCGGCGGGCAACACGCGCTCGACCCGCTCGGCCGCGATCTCCGCCAGGCGGCTTGCCACCTCGACGAGATCCCGGAACGGCTCGCCCGCCGGGATCGGAACCGACGCCATCCGGCGCAGCAGCTGCGCGCCCACCGTGAGGTGTTGCACGATCGGGAGCCGCGCGTCTCGGAGGGTCGTCCCTGGCCGCAAGCGGCGCAACAGCAGCGCCCAGTCGTCCGCATCCGCGTCGAGCACCTCGACGGCACCGGCGCCGTGCCAGGCTCCGAGTGCGGCCGCCTCGTCACGAGCCTCGATGTGCGGGTAGGAAAGCTTCACGACGACCTCGACCCCCGCGACCGCGGTCGCGGGCGCCGTCCATGCCGCCATGCCCGTCTCGAAGGGATCACCGAGGACGAGATCCCAACGCTCGACGGCACGCGCCGCGCGTGCGGGGATGGAGTCGAGCCACTCCGGTCCGCCCGCCTCATTCTCCACGGCGTGGCGTAGACCGGCCGGTACCGCCACGGACATGCCGCCATTCTGGTGCCGCCGCGCGAGGGAGGGCGCCGCCGAGGGACTCACAACATCTCGCCCAGGCGCCCGTACGAACGAAACCAACACCGAGCGGAGCCTGCGGAGCGAGCCGCGAGGGAGGGCGCCGCCACAGCTCGCAAAGAATCTCGCCCGGGCGCCCGTACGAGCCATTAGGTAGAGGGAGGGCGCCGCCACAGCTCGCAAAGAATCTCGCCCGGGCGCCCGTACGAGCAATTAGGAAGCGATCCAGTTGCCGTGGAAGCCGAACGGGACGCGCACGGGGAGGTGGATGGTGGCCACCGGCGGTGCGGTGAAGTCCTGCGCGTCGATGATGACG
>JANPMG010000160.1:0-9687 GCA_031422675.1 Acidimicrobiia bacterium
CCTCCTTCTCCCCCGCGCGTCGAGCGACGGGGAAGCTACCGGTTAGCGATCGTCGTTCACGATCCGGAGCCAGTCCAGGAGGTCCTCGAAGTCGTTCTCGATCGGGGCGAGGTCGGGGTGTTGGAGGCGCAACCGGACCTCTCCGGTGCGGTGGTCGAGATGGACCCGCCCCACGAAGCTGAGCGAACCGGCCGGAATGTCACCCACGAAGGCGCGAACCCGGCCGTCGATCTCCACCTCGATGGTGGCGCCGGGAAGCGTTCGGCGGCTCTCGTTGGCAACGTGCACGAGACCCTGGCGCGGCTCGAGCATCGGGACGATGGTCCGGCACGCGTCGCGGAGCGCCGCGAACCCGGGCTTGGGCTCCCGTTGGTGATCGAGCACCGACCACGTGACGGCCGGGTGGCCGTCCGCGAAACAGAACTGGCAGAAGCCGCCAGTGGGGCTGAGTCGGAGCCGGCGCAGATCCTCGATCTGGAGCTGGATGAGCGCGGCTTGGTACCGCTGGGTCGCGAGCTGCCACGCCTCGAAGGAGTCGAACAGTGCGGGCGGCACGTACCGGTCGAACCGCGTCTTCTGGCACGCGTGCCGCTCGAAGAGCCGGTCCCAATCGAGATCCGGCCAACGCTCGGGCTCCATGAACCCGGCGTCGACGGGGACGGCCTGCGCACCGAACTCGGAAACGAACCGGGCCACGCGGGGGACGGCGCGCAGCGCGGGGGCCAGCCCGTCCATCTGGCCGTGGTACCAGCCGAAGTAGAAGTGCGAGTCGGTCCCGCCACTGCCGATCCCCGGCAGGATCCCGGAATGGAGATCGACGAAGCGCGTGGAGTCGGCCTTGTGGATCGCATGGGCCACGGAACGATCCAGCACGTCCTTGTTCCACGACGGGAGGAACATGCCGGCCGCCACCCGGGCCCCCGCCCGGGCCGAAATCGGTTCACCGGGTTGGAAATCGACGGCGAGTGGCTCGTTGTGGGCACACCACATCGCGATACTCGGGTGGTGGCCCAGCAGGTCCACTATCTCACGCGCTTGGCGCGTCGCTTGCTTGCGCGCGCCGCGTCCGTAGCCCCACTGCAACGGAAAGTCTTGCCAGAGCATGACGCCGGCGGCGTCGGCCGCGTCGTAGAACTCGGGGCGGGTCACGTGGCCGTGGACCCGGAGGAAGTCGAGGTTCGCTTCCTGGGCGAGGTGCACGTCGCGCGTGAGGTCCTCGGGCGACGCGTCGGCGAGCGCCATCTTGGCCGGGCCCTGGTTCGCGCCCATTGCGAAGATGGGTTCGCCGTTCACACTCCATCGCCAATCGTCGATCGTGACGTCGCGAAACGCGGTGGTGAGTCTGCGGTGGTCACTCGGGATGCCGTCGACGTCGACGCGAACCTCGACCGAGACGCGCGGTTGCGCGCCGTGACGCCACGGCCACCATCGGGGCGGATGGTCGACGAAGAGGGGAACCGCGATCGTGGTCCCCCGACGCGTGAGGTCCACGTCGGTCGTGCTGGCGGCGAGGACGGTGCCGTCGGGCCCGGTCACGGTGGCGACCAGCGCGACCGGCGCCGTGGTGGGAACGGAACCCGGGTCGAGAGTCACGTCGAGTCGGAGTGCACCGCGTTCCTCGGTGGCCTCGGTGCAGAGGATCCGCAGCCACGACACCCGGACCGGTCCGGTGTCGCGGAGGCGAACCGGTCGCCAGATGCCACCGGGGTTCCACTCGGGGTCGAGGTTGTCCCAGTGCGAGAACACGCCCGTGATCGAACGTTTCGCACTCCGATCGGTCTGGCGCGGTGAGGCGACCTCCACCGCGAGTTCGTGGGTCCCACTCGCATCTCGTACCCGTTCGGTGATCTCGAACGTGTGCGGGAAGAAGTAGCCCTCGGTGGCGCCGAGATAGTGGCCGTCGAGCCAGATGTCGCCGAGATAGAAGATGCCGTCGAACGACAGGAATCGCCGCTGATTCGCGGCGAGCGGTGCGGGATCGAACGGTCGCCGGAGGAGCATCGGGCCCTCGGTCGCGGCGAAATCGGCGTTGGTCTGCCAATGGCTGGGGACGGCGATCTCGGGCCAGTCGGCGGTGGAGAACCCGGGCTCGACGAAGCGCCGTGCGAGGTCGCCGTCGGCCGCGTGGGCGCGCCACCGGCCGGACAGGTCGACGGCCGTTGTGGCCGGTGAGTCGGCCAGTGAGTCGGCCAGTGAGTCGGGCGGTGGGTCGGGCGGTGGGTCGGGCGACATCGACCGTGAGGTTACGGCGTCGGTCGTCCGAGACACTCGGCCCCTTCCCCCTGACCCCCCGCCCCGGCACCTACCCGGGTTCCGGTGCCGTCAGACTGCTGAGGATGGCGGCGGTTCACGAGCACGGCGAGATCGACGTCGTCAACGCGCTGGGCCGGGTGGCGGTTGCATCCTGGTCGGCGGTGGGCGGCGAACTGCGCATCGTGCTGGCAACGGCCCGGTCGTTCGGAATCGCGCCGGCCGATGCCCGGCGCCTGCTGGTGGACCTCGCCGCCGTCGCGCGCACCACGGCCGCCGCGCGCGTGAGCCTGTGCACCGACGATCCGGTGGTGCGATCGCACGCGCGCTCGGAGGGCTTCACCGGCGGGCTGCGTGCCGACCTCGAGTGTCGTGCCGAGCGGTGGGCACCCGAAGCCGAACCTACGCCCGAAGTCCGCGTCGTCGCGTCCAGCTCGACGCGGGACGCAACCGCGGCGGAACTCGGTCGCCTCCTTCCCGGCGCCGCGGTGACGATCGAATCCGGAGGTCCGCTGGCGCGCCTGGCGTGGCGGTCGGAGACGGGAATGGCGGGCTGCGGCCGCGTCGTCGCGGCGCGGCGCGGTCAGCGGATTCAGGTGGTGGTACCGCTCGGACCGGCGCTGATGGTGGAGTCGCTGGCCGCCGCCCTCGACACCCTGTTGGGACTGTACGAACGGTTCGCCGCCGTGGCCCGTTCGGTCCCGCCCGTGGTGTTCGGCATGGCGGCGATGGACATGATCGACGGCCACATCTCGGGCCAGGCCGCCGGTGGTCGCATCACCGTCAACCCGGCGCATGTGCGCGCGGATGCCGTCGAGACGCTGATCGGTCGGTACGCCGACGCCGAGGAGCGCCACGCGCCGCGCGACCGAACGCTGGTGCCGCCGGCCGGTCGCACGCTCGCCGTCGACGAGGTGGTGGCCCACGAGGTGGGACATTGCGTCGACGGTCTGGCGGGCAACGCCCGGATCTCGGATACGACCGCATTCCGGGTCGGCATCGGGGCGGCGCTCGGCGTGGCGTCGGTTGAGTTGGCGTTGCGCGGCCGGGACGGCGATGCCCAACCCGAGTGGCAGCGGGCGCACGCCCGGCTCGTCGCCGAGATCTCCGATTACGCCGCGACCAGTGCTGTCGAACTGTTCGCGGAAATATTCGAGCGCTGGTGGTGCGCAGCCGACGGGCCGGTGGTCGAGGCGTTCGCTCAGATGATGAACGAACGATTCCCGATACCCCATTGACCGGCGTCGCGCACCGGCCGGCCCCAGACTTTCTGGCTCCGCGCTCGCCCTCTAAGGTGCGCGAGGAACCCCCGCGGAGGAGAACGAACGCATGACTCGTGCCGGAACCCTTGGAGAACTGCGCGCATCGGGCTGGGAATCGCGCCCGGTGATGGACGAACTGCGGGCGAACGCGATCAAAAAAGTGGCTGCCGGTGAGCCGCTCGTCGACGGTGTTATCGGCTACGAGAACTCGGTCCTCCCACAACTCGAGAACGCGCTCCTCGCCGGACACGACATCATCTTCCTGGGCGAGCGCGGTCAGGCCAAGACCCGGATGATCCGGTCACTCACGAATCTGCTCGACGAGTGGATGCCGATCATCGGCGGGAGTGAGATCAACGACGATCCGTACGCGCCGGTCTCGCACCACGGGCGCCTGCTCGTGGCGGAACGCGGCGACGAAACACCGATCGAATGGGTGCACCGAGACCGCCGGTACGGCGAGAAGCTCGCCACCCCGGACACCTCGATCGCGGACCTGATCGGCGAGGTGGATCCGATCAAGGTCGCCGAGGGTCGGTACCTCTCGGACGAACTCACGATCCACTACGGGATGGTGCCGCGCACCAACCGTGGCATCTTCGCGATCAACGAACTGCCGGACCTCGCCGAGCGCATCCAGGTGGGTCTGCTCAACGTGCTCGAAGAACGCGACGTCCAGATCCGCGGTTACAAGATCCAACTCCCGATCGACGTGATGTTGGTGGCGTCGGCGAACCCGGAGGACTACACGAACCGGGGCCGGATCATCACGCCGCTCAAGGACCGGTTCGGCTCACAGATCCGGACGCACTACCCCCTCGACGTCGAGGTGGAGATGGACGTCATCGAGCAGGAGGCCCGCCCGCTCGGCGCCGACGGTCTCGTGATCACCGTCCCTGACTTCATGACCGAGATCGTCGCCGAGATCAGCCAGCAGGCTCGGCGGTCACCGAACGTGAACCAACGCTCCGGCGTTTCCGTGCGGCTCTCGATCGCGAACTACGAGACAATGATCGCGAACGCCATGCGTCGTTCGTTGCGCGCCGGTGAGCACGAGGTGGTGCCGCGCATCAGCGATCTCGATGCCTTGGTCGCGTCCACCGCCGGAAAGATCGAGATCGAAACGGTCGAGGACGGTCGTGAGGGCCAGGTGCTCGACCGGATCGTGAAGACCTCGGTGCTCGAGGTGTTCCGCGCCGCGGTCCCGGCCGAACAACTCGGCGGTCTGGTGAGTGCCTTCGAGGACGGTCGGGTGGTGCACACCGGCGCCGACGTCGCATCGTCCGAGTACACGGACCTGCTCACGTCGATGGACGGCCTGGGGGAGGCGCTGGCCGAGCTCGGCGTCGGTGAGACTCCGGCCGGGGTGGCCTCGGCGGTGGAGTTCGTCCTCGAGGGGCTGCACCTGTCGAAGCGGTTGAACAAGGACTCCATCGGCGGCAAGACCACCTATCGCAGCCGCGGCTGACGCATCGCGATGGCCGCGCCCACCGATGCCGAACTCCGGGACGCGGTCGACGACGTTGCCCTGCGCGGCTTGATTGCGGCCTATGCCGATGTCGTGAACCGGCGAACGTGGGCCGAGTTCGAGGACCTGTTCACGCCGGACGCGACGATCGACCTCGACCTGCGAGATCGCCCGGCATTGTCGTTCGCCGGTGCGCACGAGATCGGCGATTTCATCGCCGGCGCGATCGAGCAGTATCCGTTCTTCGAGTTCGTCGCGCTCAACGTGCGCGTCCGGCTGCGGGTGGATGGTGATCCGGACCGGGCGGCGCTGCGCACTTACATGTGCGAGTTGCGCCAGGACCACGAGGGCACGCCCAGCCGCGCCTTCGGCCTCTACCAGGACGAGTTCGGGCGCACCGAGACCGGTTGGCGGTTCACCCGGCGGAGCTATCAGTCGATCGGCCGCGGTGAGTACGGACTGGACCTCATGCCGGCGCCCGTGATCGACGACGCTCGGCGCGCCGACCCTTAACCACGGACGGGGTCAATCGACCGGCAACCGGAGGTCCCGTGGCTTGCCGATGGCGTGCCCCACGCGCGCCGGTGGCGCCTCCCGAGGGAGGCGCCACCGGGCCGGGGATCGGGAGTGGTCGACTATTCCGGGCTACCCGCACCACCCGGGCTACCGGGTCGCGCCGGAATGTCGATCCCGCACTGAGCCGCGGCGTCCCGCAGCTTCTGAAACTGCTCGGGGGTGGGTCGACCCTCTGGCCGGGTCAGGCCCGCGTTCGTGAGACAGTCACGCTGCTCCTGGGTGAGCGCTTGGAACCGCTCGCCGCCCCGGCCTCGGTGACCTCCGCGCCCAGGATGGGCCGGCAGCTTGATGCCGCATTCCTTGGCCGCGGCCCGCAGCTTCTTGATCTGCTCCTGAGATGGGCGGCTGGTGGGGCGGCTCGTGGGGCGGGTCAACCCCTGGTCTTCGAGGCACTGCTTCTGCGCATCGGTCAGCTTGGCGAACGCGCCGTGGCGGCTCGGGTGTTTCGTGGCTTCCTCGGCGCCGGCCGGCGCGGCCGCGAATACGCCCGTGAGTGCCAATGCCCCCATCCCGCCGGCGGCGAGCATGGAGCGGAGCTTGGTGGTCTTCATGACTGGTTCCCTTCTTTGCGGTCGATGCCCTCGTTTGAGGACACGATCACTCTGCGCCCGTCGGCTGGAGCCGATGCCAACATCACCTGGAGACCTCCTCGAGATCCGGTATTGCGTGCGAGTCCAGCTGATCTCCAGGAACCATCGAGCGAGCGCTCAGCCTCATCTGTCAGGGTGAGGGTCATGACCTCGACCGCATCGGCGCCGCGCGTCCTGGTGGTGGATGACGAAGAGAACATCGCATTCCTGGTGAGTTCGGCGTTGCGCCTCGCCGACTGTGAGGTTCGCAGCGTCGGCAACGGGTTGGACGCGCTGCGAGAGGCCGAGACGTTCGATCCGAATGTGATCGTGCTCGACGTCATGCTGCCGGACCTGGACGGCTTCGAAGTACTGCGCCGGTTGCGCAACGTGGCGTGTGATGCCCCGGTGCTTTTCCTCACGGCTCGTCACACCACCGCCGACAAGGTGCGCGGGTTGACTGCGGGTGGCGACGACTACATCGTGAAGCCGTTCGCGCTCGAAGAGCTGGTTGCTCGCGTGCAGGTCGCGCTTCGACGCGGCGGGGTTCACGCGCGGCCGGCGCGCCATCAGGTGCACGATCTCGTGCTCGATGACGACGCGCACCGGGTGTGGCGGGGCGAGACGGAGGTGGCGCTCTCGGCGACCGAGTTCAAACTCTTGCGCTGTCTCATCACCAACGCCGGACGCGTGGTGACGCGCGGGCAGATTCTCGATCACGTCTGGCAGTACGACTTCGACGGCGAGTCGGCCATCATCGAGTCCTTCATCTCGAACTTGCGCAAGAAGGTCGATCACACGGACGTGAAGCTGATCCATACGGTGCGGGGTGTGGGTTACAGCATCCGGGAACCGGGATGACGCTCCGGACCCGTCTGCTGGCCGCGTTGGCACTGGTCGTGATCGCGTTGGGGGCCGCCGGCGTGATCGTCGTCCGAGAACAGCGGGACTACCTGTTCGATCAGTTGGACGAACGACTGGAATCGTTCCGATCGACGGGACCCGGCATCCTGGGCCGACTTTCCGGCCGGACCGCACGACCGGCCGGCGGCCCGGTTCCCGGCCCCGGCCCCGGCGGCAATCTGGCGCCGTTCTCCGATGTGTACGGAGGTCGCATCGGATCGGACGGTCGGCTCGAGACCGTGCTCACCCCGGACGGCGATTCGGCGCTGCGCCCCGACGTGACGAACGTGGATCGGCTGACGAAACCGACGACCCTCAAGACCACCAGCGGCAAAACCGACCGTGTCCGCGTCCTCTCGGCGCCCTTGCCCGACGGAACGCTTGCCGTTTTCGCGATCTCCACCACCCGCGCCGAGGGTGCGGCACGGCGGCTGGTGGCCGCGATCGCGATCGCCGGCCTGATCATCGCCGTCATCATGGCTCTGGTGGTGTGGTGGGTCATCCGGCTCGGCCTGCGACCGATTCGTGAGATGACCGACGCCGCCGATGCCATTCGGGCGGGCGCCCTCGACCGGAGAGTGGAGTTGCCGGCCGGCAATACCGAGGCGCATCGGCTGGGGGTGGCGTTGAACACCATGATCGACACCAGCCAAGCGTCCGAGGCGCGCCTGCGACGTTTCGTCGCCGACGCGTCACACGAGTTGCGCACGCCACTCACCACCCTGCGCGGGTACACCTCGCTGTACGCAGCCGGTGGTCTGGCCGACGATGCGGCCGTGAGCGACGGCATGCGCCGGATGGGGAGCGAGGCAAACCGGATGGCTCGGATCGTCGAAGACCTGTTGCTCCTCGCCGAACTCGACGAGCACGGTGCCCGGGTTCACGAAGCGCTGGACCTGGTGCCGATACTGCGAGACGCGGCCGCCGACATGCGCGTGGTGCAGCCCGATCGCCGGATCGAAGTCGACGTTCCCGAGCAGCTCGTGGTCATCGGTGATGTCGATCAGATCGTGCAGGTCGTCGGCGCGCTCACCACGAACGCGTTGCGCCATACGCCGGTGGACACCGACGTCACAATGCGCGCGTTTCGCCGGGCCGAGATCACGCGGGTGGAGGTGGTCGACCGCGGTCCGGGAATCGACCCCGGTGACGAGGAGCGGGTCTTCGACCGGTTCTACCGCGCCGATCGCAGCCGGACGCGACGGTCGGGCGGCAACGGTCTCGGGCTCGCGATCGTCGCGTCGGTCATCGGCGCCCACGGCGGCAACTACGGCACGGTCCCGACATCGGAGTCCGGCGGTGCAACCGTTTGGTTTGAGCTTCCCACCGCCCGGTAACCGGCCGCGGTGATCTTCAGGCGTTCGCCTCGAAGCTCGGACCGACCACGACGGCGGGGTTCGGAACGCCCCCCATCATCGCCTCGGCCTGGTGCTTCAGTGACATCATCTGGCCGAGCGCGGCGCCGAAAGTCTGGGTGTTCGCCGAGCCGTTGCAGAACTCGTGGAGAGTGCCGAGCAGCGATGTGTACTCGGTGTTGAAGGCGTCGCACATGGCGCGCGCCGGACTGCCGAGCGGATAGTCGCACGCCTTCGGATCCGTCGGCACCGCGCAGACCCCCGACGGGTCGAACACCACGCGGTCACCCGAGTACGAGAAGGTGGGCGGAGGGCCGGGGTTCTCGACCAGCAGCCGTCCCTGCGCAATCTGGTTGAGGCGGTAGTAGTGGGCGAGCCCGCTCCCCACGATCTCCTCGGGACTCGTCGTCGTCCCCTCGCCCTGCTCCACGATGGTCGTGATCGCGGCCCGGGCCGAGGCGAGATCTGCGACCACCACCGCGCTCCCCATGAGATCCGGGCCAATCTGATTTCGGGGTGGAGTGACCCACACGCCGGGGTCGAGCGTGGCCAGCGCGGTGAGGATCGCGCCGTAGAACTCGCCGATGGTGATCGAATCGCCGAGCGCGGCGTTGGGCGGGAACGTCAGCGGATCTTCGGGCGACTCGAGGGTCAGGAATGCGTCGAGTTGGGTGATCGAGAACGGTGCGAGGTGCACCTCGAGACTCCCTTCGACCCCGCCGGGCAGGGTCGTCGGGTAGTTGGGCACGAAGCCGGACGCACCGATCTCCGGGCTCCCTCCGAGCGCGTTCAGCACGTTGGCGGCGAGGGCGAGGTGCAACATCTCCTCGACCACCACCCCCTGGATGATCGAGCGGATCATCGGGTTCTTCTGCGCGTCGAGTGAGTACATGGCATAGAGGTACGGCGGGATCGTGGCGTGCTCCAACTCGATCGCTTGTTGCAAGGACGCGACGACCGCGTCCGGAGTCGGTGCCGCAACGGTGAGGTCGGCGATGAGCGCGCGCGACAGGCGGATCATCGGAGCGTCTCGCTCACGCGCTCGTGAAGCCGTAGATGTCGGGGACGACGGCCAGCGGTCCGACCGGCACCTCGACCGGGTTCGCGATGCCGAGGTTCACGAACTGGAGCTTCTGATCCCACACGATCTGGAGTAGATCGCGCATCACTTGCACGTTGAGCAGCTCGCCCGGACACCGGCGGTACCCGAACCCGAACGGTGCGTAGCCGGCGTAGTCGCCGATCGCGCTCTCGACGCCGTCGACCGTGGAGTACACGGTGCCGAAGACACTGTTCGTGAGCTC
>JANPMG010000161.1:0-6940 GCA_031422675.1 Acidimicrobiia bacterium
CGTTTCCGGACCCACGTTTTCGGAGGTGCCGTCATCGACATGCTCGACGTGTCGAGCAGTGTCCCCGCCTCGATGCCCGGGCTGGCGGTGCTCAGCGGGATCGGGACGTTCACGGTTTTCCTACGCCGGACCGGTCGCTCCGCTCGCACGGCCGTGCTGCGCGCGCCACTCATCGGTGCCGCATCTGGAATCGCGTTCGTGATCACCATTGCGTTCATCGCGCAGCGCTACTTGGGCGACTGGCTGCCGTTCCTCATCCTCGGAAGCCTCATCGGGCTTCACGCGCTCCTCGCCCGCCGAGAGGTCGCTGCGAGTTCGAACGCACGCCGGCGGCGGTCCGGGATCCTCGCGGTGGTCGCCCTCCTCACGATCGGCGGGCTGTGGATCAACGGTTCGCTCGCCGTGCTGTACCAGCGCTTGTACAACCCCCAACCCGACACTGCGCGCGCCGGCATGATCGCATGGCAATCCGATGTCAGCCGCGCCGTCGGTGGGTCCGGTGTCGAGCAGGTCGACCGGGTGGACCGGAAGCTCGGCGCGCCCGGCCTGGCCGGCACCACCCGGATCGTCGGAGATTGTGATGCGTTGTACTGGAGCGACGGCGGCCGCTGGCAGTTGGTAGAGGGCACACCTCGGGGCGGTGTACTGCGGCTGCGTGCCGCGCTGCCCCCGGCCGACGGTCGCTGGCACCCGCTGGTGTCCTGGGGCCCGCCCGCCGATGAGACCGCAGTCGCGTTCCGACGCATCGGCTCCCAAATCCGGATCACCGTCACGACCATCGGGCCGGGCGGCGCGCTGACTCTCGCTCCGAACGCGCTCCAGCTCCCGATTGCATCGCTCGATCACCACGACATCGAGGTGGTCGCCGCGTCCGAGGTCAACCTCCTACGCGTCCGGATCGACGGGGCCGACGGATACCTCGGCGAGCTCGGGAGCGCAGCTCCGAGCGGCTTCCGCGTCGGCCGCGCCCAGACCACCGGGCTCGCGCCGCGATACGGCGCGCCACTGCGAACGCAGGCGCCGCAGGTCTCGACGTGTCGCACCCTCGCCAACCGTCTGCCCGAGAACCGAGCGGCCGACAACTGACCCGGGGCTCGCATCGTCCGGACCGGCCGCGAGGGCCAACTACCCTGGCCCTCATGGCTCCGAAGGTCGTCATCCTCTGCGGCGGCCTCGGGACCCGGCTGCGGGAAGAGACCGAATACCGCCCGAAACCCATGGTCGAGATCGGCGGGAAGCCGGTCCTCTGGCACGTCATGAAACTCTTCGCCCACCACGGCATGAACGAGTTCGTGTTGTGCGCGGGGTATCGCGGCCAGATGATCAAGGACTATTTCCTGAACTACGAGGCGCGCAACAGCGACCTCACGATCACCCTTGGCGATCACTCCTCGGTCCGATTCCACGGCACCCATCTCGAAACCGGTTGGGAGGTCACGGTGGCCGACACCGGTGAGCTGACCCAGACCGGCGGCCGGGTCAAGCGCGTGGAGCAGTACCTCGAAGGTGACACGTTCGTCGTTACTTACGGCGACGGACTCGCCGACGTCGACCTCACGGCGCTGCTCGCGCATCACCGCGCCCACGGAAAGATGGCGACCGTCACCACCA
The DNA here is from genome assembly GCA_031422675.1 of Acidimicrobiia bacterium. Lineage (GTDB taxonomy): Bacteria > Actinomycetota > Acidimicrobiia > IMCC26256 > JAENVU01 > JAENVU01. Next base: position 1,612 of record JANPMG010000161.1, read on the forward strand.
CCCGGCCGCTCTCGCGGTTCGGGATCGTCGACCTCGAAGCGGACGCAACGGTCCAGCGGTTCCGCGAGAAGCCCCAAGCCGATGATTGGGTGTCGTCCGGCTTCTTCGTGTTCCAGCGTGAGTTCCTCGCCGAGCTCGATTCGGATTGCATCTTGGAACGCGCCCCCCTCGAACGCCTGGCCGCAGCCGGCGAACTGGTGGCCTACCAACACGACGGCTTCTGGCAACCGATGGACACGTACCGCGAGTTCCAGATGTTGAGCGAGATGTGGAATACCGGAAAGGCGCCATGGGCGGTCTGGGAGGACCTCGCGTGAGCACCGCCTTCGTCACCGGCGCCACCGGAATGGTCGGGAGCGCGCTGGTGCGCCGACTCGTCGAAGCCGGCGACCGGGTCGTCACGTTGGTGCTCGATCCCGATCCACAAGCGGAGCTGTACCGCTCGGGACTCGTAGCCGAGACCACCGTCGTCGCCGGCGCCCTCGAAGATCTCCCCACCCTCGAACGCGCCGTCGCCGTCCACGAACCGGACGCGGTGTACCACCTCGGCGCGCAGACCATCGTCGGTGCCGCACACCGTTCGCCGTTGACCACCCTCGAAGCCAACGTGCGCGGGACCTGGAACCTCCTCGAAGTGTGCCGCCGCGCCGGTTCACCGGCGTCGATCGTGGTGGCGTCGAGCGACAAGGCTTACGGCACCGCCGACGCGCTGCCCTACACCGAGGCGACGCCCCTCGCCGGCCAGGAGCCCTACGAGGTCTCGAAGGCGGCGGCCGACCTCATCACCCAGATGTACGCCCACACCTACGGTCTGCCGATCGCGATCGCACGCTGCGGCAACATCTACGGCCCCGGCGACCTGAACTGGTCGCGCATCGTCCCCGGCACCGTGCGGTCCCTGTTGACCGGCGACCAGCCGGTTCTCCGCAGCGACGGCACCTTCGTGCGCGATTACCTCCATGTTGACGACGTGGTGGATGCCTACCTGGCGCTGGCCGGTGCGCTCGGCGCGCGCGAGATCGCCAGCGGAGAAGGGTGGAACTTCTCCGACGAGTCCCCCCGCACGGTGCGCGAGATCTACGACGCGGTATGTGCTGCCGCCGACCGACCCGGCACCGAACCGTTGATTCTCGATCAGGCCCCGGGCGAGATCCACGACCAGTGGCTCAGCGCGGCGAAGGCGCGCGCCGAGCTCGGTTGGAAGCCACGCGTGGACCTCACGCGTGGGCTCACCACCACCGTCGAGTGGTACCGCGCGTTCTTGTGCCGGTGAGGGTCTCATGAGCGCAGAGTCGCTGCGCGGCGAGATTCAGGCTCTGGTCGCTCGGTACCACGATCTCGCCTTCGCCGCCTCGCCGTTCGTCGCCGGAGAAACCCCGGTACCGGTGTCGGGGAAGGTGTTCGACGGGCAGGAGTTGGCCTTCCTCGTGGATGCCGCGCTCGATTTCTGGTTGACGACGGGCCGGTTCGCCGATGCGTTCGAACCGCGGTTCGCCACGCTGATGGGCGCGGGTGCCGCGCGTCTCGTCAACTCGGGATCGTCGGCGAATCTGCTGGCCGTCGCCGCGCTTACGTCGGCCACGCTCGGGGCCGAAGCGCTCCGACCCGGGGACGAGGTCATCACGTGTGCATCGGGTTTTCCCACCACGGTGACGCCGCTGTATCAGAACGGACTCGTGCCGGTGTACGTGGACGTGGACCCGACCACATTGAACGTCGACGTGACCCAGCTCGAAGCGGCCGTCGGCCCGCGCACGCGCGCGGTGATGCTGGCGCACACGCTCGGGAACCCGTTCGACCTCCGCGCGGTACGGGCACTGTGTGACCGCCACGGTCTCTGGCTCGTCGAAGACTGCTGCGACGCGGTGGGCTCCATGTACCGAGGTCAACCCGTCGGCTCGTTCGGCGCGCTCGCCACCACGAGCTTCTACCCCGCGCACCACATCACCATGGGCGAGGGCGGTTGCGTACTGGTGAACCAGCCCCGACTGGAGAAGGTGGTCGAGTCGTTCCGGGACTGGGGTCGGGACTGCTGGTGCGCTCCGGGCGCGGAGAACACCTGCGGTCGCCGCTTCGGCTGGCAACTCGGCGAGCTGCCGTTCGGTTACGACCACAAGTACATCTATTCCCACCTCGGCTACAACCTGAAGCTCACCGACATGCAAGCGGCGGTCGGGCTCGCGCAGCTCGACAAACTCCCGGGCTTCATCGCGTCGCGCCGGGCCAACTGGCGACGTCTCCACGACGGTCTCGCGGATCTCGACGCGCTGGAGATCGTCACCGCCACCGCCGATTCCGACCCGGCGTGGTTCGGGTTCCCGCTGCTCGTGGCGCCGGAGGCGGGCTTCGGGCGCTACGACCTCGTGGCGGCGCTCGAAGCCGCCCGGATCGCAACCCGCCTCGTGTTCGGCGGCAACCTGCTCCGCCAGCCGGCCTTCGCGGGCCGCGACCACCGCCGCATCGGCGCGCTGGCCCACGCGGACGCGGTGGCCGAACGCGGACTCTGGATCGGGTGCTATCCCGGACTCTCCGAGCCGATGATCGACTACATGATCAGCGTGATCCGCGCGTTCGTCGCGGCACCGGTACTCGCACCCCGGCGGGACCGACGTGGAAGCTGAACCCACGCGGATCGCCGGCTGCGGCGTGATTCCGCTGTTTCACCACGCCGATGATCGCGGTGAGTTCGTCAAGGTCTTCCAGGCCGGTGCCGCGTCCGATGCGGACGCCGCGGTGATCGCCGAACTGTTCTGGTCCCGCTCGGTCCGGGGCGTGGTACGCGGCCTGCACTTCCAGGTGCCGCCGCACGCCCACCACAAACTGGTCTCCATCGTGTCGGGTGCCGCGCTCGACGTCGTGGTCGATCTTCGCGTCGGCTCCCCCACCTACGGCGAAACCGTGACCATGACCCTCGATGCCACCCGGCCGACCGCGGTCACGGTGCCGATCGGGTGCGCGCATGGTTTCCAAGCCACCGCGGACGACACCGTGATCATCTACGCCACGAGTACCGAGCACGCGCCGGAGTCGGACTGCGGGATCCGGTGGGACAGCATCGGGCTCCGTTGGCCGATCGCGGACGCCGTGGTCTCGGCCCGGGACGACTCCTTCCCCACCCTCGCCGAGTTCGACTCGCCGTTCACCTATCGCGAGTCCCCGTGACCGGGACCCGTGCGGTCGTCAGCGGCGCCACCGGCTTCGTCGGTACCGCCCTGGTCCGCCACCTCGTGGACCAGGGTTGGTCGGTGGACGCACTCGTCCGTTCAGATGCCGCGACCCTGCCGCCGGGCGTCCACGCCCATCGAATCCCGGGTTCGGCCGAGGGGCTGGTCGACCTCGTCCGGGAACTTTCTCCGTCCCACTGTTTTCACCTCGCCACCGCGTTCCGGGGTGTGCACACGACGGCGGACATCGCACCGATGATCGAAGCCAACCTCGGATTCGGCACCGCGCTCGCCGAAGCGGTGGCTCGGGTTCCCGACGCCCGGTTCGTGAACACCGGCACCGTGTGGCAGCACTTCGACGCGGCGGCGTACAGCCCGGTGTCGCTCTACGCCGCGACCAAGCAGGCCTTCGCCGACCTGTTGGTCTTCTACGCCGAAGTGGAGGGACTGGCGGTCCACACGCTGGAGCTGACCGACACCTACGGTCCCGCCGACCCGCGCGCCAAACTCATCCCGTTTCTCCTGCGGGCCGGCGCCGAGGGCACCCGGCTCGAGATGACCGACGGCACGCAGCTCATCGATCTGGTCCATGTGGACGACGCGGTGGGTGCGCTCATCGCCACGGCGGGTGCCACCGCCGGAGTCACCTATGGCGCGCGCGGCGACGGTGCGATCACGCTGCGCGAACTCGTGGACCGGTTCCAAGCGGCGACAGGGTTGACCCTGGATGTCGCGTGGGGCGCCCGCCCGTCCCGGCCGCGCGAGATGCTGGCGCCGTGGATGACCGCCGACCCTCCGCCGGGTTGGTCACCGCGCGTCCGGCTCGACGACGGCCTCCGAGCGCTGATCGCCTGAGCCGGTTTCCGGCCGGAGCGGTGGTTCCATCCCGATCCGCCGGTAGGCGGCGTCGGGGATCGCGGTGACGTCCTTGTACACGTGGTGCACACACGGCTCACCGGCGCGCTGGGGCGGATACTCGATGCTCGTCGGAACGTCACCCCACTCCACCGGTTGGATCTCGTTGTTGACCGAGCAATGCGCGCAGTAGACCCACATCGCGTCGCGTCCGAAGGTCCGACCCGCCGGCTCCCGCAGCCGGGCGTAGCCGTGTTCGCCCTCGTACCGACCGTCGTCGATCAGCTTCCCGCCGCTGCCGCATCGGAACTCGAGCGTGATCTTCTCGTCGTCTTCACTCACCGCAACTGCACCCATGTTGGCGAGCATCGCCCGGGCGATGACCTTCGCCCGCTGCGCCGCAGGCACATCACCCCACGGTGTTCCCGTACTGCGCCGCGGGCGGACGAACTCCTCGCCGGTTGCCCGCAAGGCGCGCTCGACGGCCGGCTCACCCAGCTCGTCGGCGATGAAGGTAAGCAGTGACGCGATCCAGTTGATCGAGTACTCCTCGAGGCTCGACCACTGTTCGACGGCCCGATCGACGAGTGCCTTCGCGCCGTCGACATCTCCCGCGTCGATCGCCGACTTCGCCTGATCCCAGATCGGCATCTGCATCTTGGAGATCTCGGCCGCACTCAACACCCGGTCCGCCACGACTGCGGCCTACGCGCGCGGCAGGCCGAGAACCCGCTCCGCGATGATGTTGCGTTGGATCTCGCTCGTTCCCCCCGGAATCGTGCCGCTGAAGCTGCGCAGGTATTGGATGAGCCAGCTGCCTTCGCGCCACATGCGCGGCCCCGAGAGATCGCAGTCGAGTTGTTCCGGCCCGAGGAACTCGGCGGTCGCGAGCAGGCATCGCTGGAGCGACTCGGAGCCGAAGAGCTTGAGCAGTGAGTGCTCGGGTGCGCTCTTGCCGGCCATGAACTTCGAGAACCCGCGGTAACCCATTGCCATCAACGCAACCGCGTCGACGTGGAAGCCGGCGAGCACGTCACGGTAACGCACGTCGTCGCCAAGCCGTCCGCCGCCCGGTGCGGAGCGGTCGGCCACCGACTGCATCGCGCGGACTGCACGCTGCAACAGGTATGCGTAGTCGATCCAGAGCATCGCGCGCTCGTGAGCGAGTGAGCCTTGCGTGATCAGCCAGCCTCGGTTCAACTCGCCGAGCAGGTTCGCGCGCGGCACGCGCACGTCGGTGAAGAACACCTCGTTGAAGTCGGTGAAGTCAGGTTCCGAGAGCTCGGCGAACGGCCGGCACTCGATACCGG
>JANPMG010000162.1:0-18261 GCA_031422675.1 Acidimicrobiia bacterium
CGTCACGATGGTCGACGGCTCCGGCTTGGGTCGAGCCAACGCGGTGCCGTGCCGGACTCTCCAGGCGGTGCTCGACCTCACGAGCGCAACGAAGTTCGCGCCGATCCGCGACGGCCTCGCGATCGCCGGACAACGCGGCACGCTCGCCGATCGCTTGTCCGGCACACCACTCGTCGGCAACCTGCGCGCCAAGACCGGGACGCTGAACGGGGTCAGCGGTCTGGCCGGATTCGTGACCGGCGACCGACCGCTCACCTTCTCGTTGCTGCTCAACGGCGACTTCGGCGAGACCCAGGCGTTCGCACTCCGAGAGGCGATGGCCACCACAATCGCCCGCTTCCCGCAGGCGGCCGGAGGCGCCGAACTGGTTCCCGCCCCGAATGCCCCGATTCCGCCCAGGGCTTGCCTGCGGACGGAATCGCCGTGTTGAATCCGGCGGTGGCCGACAAACCTGCACCGATCCCTCAGGCGGTCGCCGAGCTCTGGGAGCTCGTCGTCGCGTACTTCAAACAGGAGACCACCGAACCGCTGAAGAACCTGGGGCGGGTCGTCGGGTTCGGTCTCGCCGGCTCGCTGCTGCTCGGAATCGGCGTGATGTTCGTGGCCATCGGCGCGCTGCGGTTCCTCCAACACGACCTCGCCGACACCTTTGACGGCAACTGGAGCTTCGCGCCGTACCTCATCGTCATCGTCCTGCTGCTCGTGACCGCTGCGCTCGTGTTCACCCTGGGCACGCGCACCAAGGCGCCCACCACCCCGTCCCACCCCGAGCCGGCGTCGGCCACCTCGGCCACCTGGACCCCGCCGACACCGGCGGCCGTACCGACGCCGACCCCGCCCGTGCGGCCAATGAAGGATGTGCGACCGTGAGTCCGTCGAAGGCGTCCCGCGCCGCCAAGAAACCCATCACCCGCGCGGACATCGAAGCGAAGCTCGCAGAGATCGGCGGCGAGGTCGACGATCAGGTGGCCAACACGAAGCAACTCGCGATCACCGCGGGTGCGGTCGGCGCGGCGGTGCTCATCGCGGCCGTGTTCCTCCTCGGCCGCCGCCGAGGCAGGAAGCTGCGCACGATCGTGGAGATTCGCCGCGTATGAGCCCCCTCTCAATCGTGGGCGGGTTCCTCGGCGCGCGCACGGCGCGCGGTGGCCGAGCGGCGTTCGGCATTACCGCCGCGCTCACCGGCTACCGCGTCTACAAGCGACTGACCAGCCCGTCGACCAAGCCGCTGCTCCGGTTCGAAGTGAAACCCGGCGAGGTCTACGAGATCAAGGGAACGAAGCGCGGCCAGTAACCTCGCCGACCTCATGAACGTCGTCCTGCGCAATCCCCGTCGCACCGTGGTGGTCCCCGGACCGATCACCGTGGCCGCGCTGCTCACCCGGCTCGAGATCGTGCCCGAGTCCGTGCTCGTCATCTCCGGCGACACCCTCGTCACCCACGACGCCCGCCTCGCCGACGACGCCGAGATCGAAATCCGCCCCGTCATCTCCGGCGGCGCCGAGTGAGGCTGCACCCGTGAAGTGCCGACGTTGCAAGGACCCGGCGATCATCGACCTGCCCCGCCACAACGCCGCGTTCTGCGCCGATTGCTTCACCCATCAATGCCGCGAGCAGGTCCGGCGTGCCATCCACGAGCACCGCATGATCGAGCCGGGCGAGCGGGTCCTGGTCGCAGTCTCGGGCGGCAAGGATTCGTTGGCGCTCTGGGACCTCCTCCACGAGATCGACGTGCCGGCCGACGGCCTGTACCTCGGCCTCGGCATCGGCGAGTACTCGGACGAATCCGGCGAGTACACGCGCGCGTTCGCAACCGCGCGCGGCCTGCACCTTCACGAGGTCGATCTCCGCGGGCAGTACGGCTACGACATCCCCGGTGCGGCGGCGGCCACCCATCGCGCGCCGTGCGGCGCGTGCGGTCTCTCGAAGCGCCACCTCTTCAACCAAGTCGCGCTCGATCAGCGCTACGACGTCGTCGCCACCGGTCACAACCTCGACGACGAAGCCGCGGTGCTCTTCGGCAACGTGTTGCGTTGGGAGACGGGATATCTCGGTCGTCAGTTCCCCGTCCTGCCCGCGAGCCCCGGTTTCGCCCGCAAGGTCAAGCCACTCGTGCGCCTCACCGAACGCGAGATGGCGGCCTATTGCGTCATCCGCGGCATCGAATACCAGGTCGAGGAATGTCCGATGGCGGCGGGGAATCGCCACATCGCGTTCAAGGAACTCCTCAACCAACTCGAACAGAAGTCACCGGGCACCAAGGCCGCGTTCACGAGCGGGTTCTGGAGTCGCGGTCACGCGGCCTTCTCCGAGGCGGCCGAGACCGAGCGCGCCACGCTGCTCCCGTGCATCGAGTGCGGTGCGCCCACCACCACCGGCGATCGGTGCGCGTTCTGTTCACTCCGCGACCGCGCCTCGATGGCGGCCACCGACGCCGGGAACGGCACCGAGGTTCCCGTGACATTTCGGTCGGGTCACTGACGTGCGCGGTCCACTCGCCGTCGGCGAACACGTTCTGCTCGTCGACCGGAAACGGCGGCGACACATGATCCGCCTCGCCGACGGCGGTGAGTTCCACACCCACGCCGGCGTCCTCGATCACGCCACGATGATCGGCCACCCCGAGGGCATCACCGTGCGGACGACCCGAGGCGCCGCGCTGCTCGTGATCCGTCCCACCCTCAGCGAGTTCGTGCTCGAGATGCCTCGCGGCGCGCAGGTCATCTACCCCAAGGACCTGGGACCGATCCTCATGCTCGCCGACATCTTCCCCGGTGCGCGCATCCTCGAGTCCGGGGTCGGCTCCGGCGCGCTCACGATGACCCTGCTGCGCGCGATCGGGCCGACGGGCCAGGTCACGGGATACGAGATCCGGGACGACTTCGCCGATCGCGCCCGCCGTAACGTCGAGGCGTTCCTCGGCCCGGACCTCCCCCTCGCCGTCGAAGTCCGTGACGTCTACCAAGGCATCGACGTCCCCGAACTCGATCGCGTCATCCTGGACCTGCCCGAGCCGTGGCAGGTCGTGGGGCACGCAGAGTCGGCGCTGCAACCCGGGGGCATCTTCCTCTCGTACCTGCCCACCATCCTTCAGGTGTCCACCCTGCGCGAGCGGTTGGCCGAGTCGGCCTTCGGCATGGCCGAGACCATCGAGGTCCTGCACCGCGGCTGGAACGTCGACGGCATGTCCGTGCGACCGGATCATCGGATGGTGGCGCACACCGGATTCCTGACCGTGGCGCGGTTGCTGACACCCGCGGGATGAACCGGCTCGACGCCTTGGTGCTCGTGGTCGTCGCGATCGGCGGCCTGGTGGGATTCCGGGTCGGCTTCGTGATCCGAGCGCTCTCGTGGCTCGGTCTCTCCATCGGCGTCATCGTGGGCTTGGCCCTCATGCCCCGCGTCGCGAGTTCCATGCCCGGCACCAGCCCAGGTATCCGGTTGCTCGCAGTCTTTGCGCTCCTGATCGGTCTGGCGCTCGTCGGCCACACCGTCGGACTCGTCGCCAGCCGATCCCTGCGCACGCGGCTGCCGCTCTCGGCCACCGCATCGCGTCTGGACCGCCTCACCGGCGGCCTCCTGGGCGCCGCCGGCGGCCTCCTCGTGCTCTGGCTCCTCGTCCCGGCGATGCGCTCCACCCCAGGATGGCCGGCGCGCGCGGCGCGCGGTTCCGCGATGGTGGCCCTAGTCGATCGTTACGCGCCCGACCCACCTCGCGCCGCTCGGGTGCTCGGCCGCATCGTCGGCGAAGCCCCGTACCCGGTGGTCGGCGGGGCCACCATCGACACCGGGCGCCCGCCCACGAACGATGCCGGACCCACCGTGGACGCGCGTGATGCGCGCAGCGTGGTCCTGGTGACCGGGATCGCGTGCGGTCTCCGGCTCGCCGGAACCGGCTTCGCGGTCGCACCCGACCTCGTCATCACCAACGCCCATGTCGTGGCCGGCGAACGCCGCACGGAGGTCACCACCATCGGCGGCCGCACGCTCGCGGCGCGCGTCGTGAGCTTCGACGGCCGCCACGACATCGCGGTCCTCCGGATCTCGGGCCTGAACCTGATCCCACTCCGGTTCGGCCCCACCGTGCGTGGCACGGTCGCCACCGTGCTGGGCCATCCCGGCGGGGGCGAACTGCGCGCCACTCCGGCCCGGGTGGCGCGCCGGTTCGATGTCCCGCGCACCGACATCGCGCGCACCGGCACCATTCGCACGTCGATCGTCGGTCTGGCGGCGCGGTTGATCCCGGGCGACTCCGGCGCACCGCTGATCGGTCCCGACGGCCGGGTGCAGGCAATGGTGTTCGCCGTCGATCCCGCGCGCGCCACCACGGCGTTCGCGCTGAGCTCGGAGGAAGTGACGCCCTTCGTGGCGGCCGCCGAACGGGCAACCGGAGCGGTCTCGACCGGATCCTGTCTCAACGACTGAGGCGGCGCGCCACAGAGGTCGCAGAAATCAGAAGCCGAGCGCCCGAAAGACGGTCACGCCGAACGCGGACACCGCCAACACCGACACGACGATCACACAAATCAGCGCGAACACGCGAAAGCGCGGGCCGTTGACGCCCAACCCGACCGCGCTCGGCCGGTTGGTCAGCACGTACAGAAACCCGAGGATCACCGGCGTGATGAAGCCGTTCAACACCTGCATACCGATGAGCAGGTCGATGAGGTTGACCGGAATCAGCGCCACCGCGGCACCGATCACGATCTGGCCGACGAAGAGGCCGAGGAACAGCGGCGCCTCACGGAACTTCCGCGACACGGACCGTTCCGCGCCCACGGCTTCGGCGAGCCCGTACGCGGTCGAGAGGGGCACGATCGCCGCGGCGAGCATCGACGCGCCGAGTAGGCCGAGAGCGAACAGCGTCTTGGCGCCCGCCCCGGCCACGGGCCGCAACGCCTCGGCCGCACCGGCGGCGGACGTCAGGGGTTGGCCGTTTTCGCCGATCGCGGCGCCCGTCGCGATGAGGATCGACAGGAAGATGAATCCGGCGAACAGCGAGCCGGCGATGGCATCGATGCGTTCGTGCCGATATTCGTCCGGACCGATCCCGCGGTCCGCCACCGCCGCCGCCTGGTAGAGCTGCATGTACGGCGTGATCGTGGTGCCCACGAGCGCCACCGCGAGGAGCAGGAAATCCTGGCTTGCGACGAAGTGGGGGATGAAGGTGTTCTCGGCGACCTTGGCCCAATCCGGCTTCGCGAGCACCATGGCGATCGGATAGGCAAGGAACACCAACGACAACGCGAGGAAGACGCGTTCGGCGCGCCGGTAGGAACCCAACAACACGATCGCGAGAATCGCGACCGCGCCGATCGGCACCGAGATGTACCGGGACACGCCGAAGAGTTCGAGTGCGGCACCGATGCCGGCGAACTCGGACACCACGAGGCCGAGGTTCGCCACCATCAGACACACCACCACGAACGCGCCGATCCGGAGCGAGAACTCCTCGCGCACGAGCGACATGAGTCCTTCGCCGCTGTACGCGCCGAGCCGCGCCGCCATCTCCTGTACCGCCACCAACGCCGCGATCACCAACACCGCGATGAACAGCGTGCGGTACTGGAACTGCTGGCCGGCCGACGCGTAGGTGAAGATGCCACCGGCATCGTTGCCGGCGTTCGCGGCGATCAGCCCGGGTCCGAGCACCACGAGCAGCGCGGCCGGCCGCAGGAACCGACGGCGCCGGCGCGGCGCGGGAGGCGGCGACGCCGGACGCGCGTTCATGACAACACCACCACCCGAGCCTGCTACCCGAAGAGGCGCGGGAAGCGGACCCGGCCGCGTTCGGGCACGAGCGCGTCCACGAGGTCGTCGGCCAGGATCCGTCCCACGGGGCGCTGCTCGTGGTCCACGACGAGAACGGACGAGCCGCGCGAGTCGATGAACTGCTCGATGACGTCGTCGAGCGTCGTCTCGGGCTCGACCATCGCCGGCTTCGGTGGACCCGCCACCTCGATCACGTGATCGTCGCTCGCCGCCACCAGCAACTCGAACAGTCCGAGGTCGTGCACCACCCGGCCGTCCTCGTCCACGATGATCACCGCGTCGACATCAGCCTGGTGCTCGGCTTCGGCCCGCAAAATGCGCCGCACCTCGCCGACGGTCTGGTCGGGCCGGACCAAGACGAGGTTCGTGGTCATCAAGCCACCCGCCGTGCCCTCGCGATAGAGCAGCAGCGCGCGCAGCGGCGCGGCCACACCGAATGGCATCGCATCGAGCAGCGCCTCGGCCTCACTCGGCTCCAGATCACGGAGCGCGTCGGCCGCTTCGTCGGGTTCCATCTCCGCGAGCAGCACGGCGGCGCGGTCCGGCTCGGATTCGCGCAGCAACGCACCCAGCTCGTTCGGCTCCATTTCCTCGAGCGCGTCCGCGGCCACCTCGGCGTCGAGTTGGGCGAGCAACTCCTGACGCTCGGTCCGGCCGAGCTCTTCGAGGAGGTCGGCGAGTTCGGAGGGCCGGAGTCGGCGCAGGGCCTGGTTGGGTGCGTGCATCTTCATCGGACCCCGGCGCGCACCGTTGGGCGTACCGAACGGTTGGATCGCGGCCCAGTCGATGACGCGATCGGGCGTCGCCCGCAAGCGCCACCGCGCCGGCCCGAGACGGCGGAGCAAGGTCTGGAAGCCGACGTCCACGCCGACCAGTCGCTGCACGCCCGCCACCCGCGCCAGGTAGAGATCCGACGCCCGGACCACACGCACGCCGTCGACGTCGACGAGCTGATGGTCGACGACGTCACCGTTCAGGACCACCTCTCCCTCACGGCGCACGAAGTCCCGAAGGTCGAGGCGGGTGGAAGCGAGCACCACGCGATCGGGTGCGATCTCGGCCACTTGATGGATCGGGACGAACGCACGGCGGCGGCCCACTCGCATGACGAGACCCGTCACCGGGGGATAGGGCTCGCCCTGCCACCGCACGACAAGATCCAAGACGCGGCCGACTTCGGCGCCACGATGTTCATACACCGGCCGACCCACGAGCGCAGCCGTCGACACGAGCGCGTCCGCGATTGCACGGTTGGTGACGACCCGCTGGGTTCGGTGTTCACGCCGACGACGAATCGCGGCCGGGGTGGGGAAGGAGGGAAGACGAGCCATGACGCACCTCCGAAGATCGCGCCGAACTGCACGGCGCCGAGGCGGACGACGAACGGAAGGGCGACGCCTTCCGGTGGCTCGTCAGATCAGATGCTGAGCGAACCGGAGCGCGAGGCGGCGCCGTTGCTACTCGGAGGTTCTTGCGTTGGCATGGGCGTCTCCTTTCCGGTCATTCGGGTGCCGGCTTCGGTGCTACTGGCTTCGGTGTTACTCGGCCTCGATGTAGATGCACTCGCCGGGGCATTCCTCGGCGGATTCGATGGTCGCTTCGAGCATGCCGTCGGGGATGTTGGCCAGGCCGTCGGCCCCGCCCGGCTCACTGAAGACCTTGTCGCCCTCTTTGACGTAGGCGAGGCCGTCGTCAAGCAGCGTGAACACGGTGGGCGCGATCTCCTCGCAGAGGCCGTCTCCGGTGCACAAGTCCTGATCGATCCAGACTTTCATCTTCTGGCCTCACCTCATGGTCGGTGTTCGTGTGCGGGATGGGTACTGCTGGGAACTGGTCGTTCGTCGGGTCATTCATCGGGTCAGGAACCGGGAACGACCCGATCGGGGTCAACCCGGCTCCGGTTCGAACCGATGGGAGCGTACGGTGCAACTCCCGGATCGGCAATTTACCCCGCGAGCATGAGGAAAAAGCCGATCGTGGGTACGAGCGCTGGTTAGGGTGCGCGAGAACCCGCTCCGGCGGCAATCGGAAAGGATCACATCGTGGCAGCTGAGCCCGAACGACGCCTCGCCGAATACGAACAGCAGGTCGGCGAACTCCTGGAACAACAGCGAGCGCTGGACGAGGAGATCGGCCTGCTCCGCCGGCGCCTCCAGGACGCACCCAAGCGCGTGCGGACCCTGGAGGAACGGGTCCTCGAGACCAAGGGCCAGCTGGCCCAGGCCGTCTCGCAGAACGAGCGGCTCTCGGCCACCCTCCGTGAGGCCCGTGAGCACATCGCGGCGCTGCGAGAAGAGGTCGAGAAGCTCACCATGCCCCCCTCGGGCTATGGCACCCTCCTCGACACCAACGAGGACGGCACCGTCGACGTCTTCACCGCCGGGCGCAAGATGCGGGTCTCGATCCATCCCGAGATCGATGCCACCGCGCTGCGGCGCGGCCAGGAGGTCGTGCTCAACGAATCGTTGAACGTGGTCCTGGCCCGGGGCGTGGACACCCAGGGGGAGGTCGTGGTCTTCAAGGAGCTCCTCGAAGACGAGCGCCGGGCACTCGTCATCGGCCGCGCCGACGAAGAACGGATCGCCGAACTGAGTGCCGATCTCCTCGGCGTCAAGCTGCGCGCCGGCGAGCACGTGTTGGTGGACTCTCGGTCCGGGCTGCTCGTCGAGCGGATCCCGCGCCCCGAGGTGGAAGAACTCGTCCTCGAGGAAGTCCCTGACATCACCTACGCCGACGTCGGTGGACTGGACGCGCAGATCGAGCAGATCCACGACGCGGTCGAGCTGCCCTATCTGCACGCCGACCTCTTCCACGAGCACGACCTCCAACCCCCGAAGGGCATCCTCCTGTACGGGCCTCCCGGGTGTGGCAAGACGCTGATCGCGAAAGCTGTCGCCAACTCGCTCGCCAAGCGCGTCTCCGAGCGCACCGGCAACGAACGGACCAAGTCGTACTTCCTGAACATCAAGGGTCCGGAGCTGCTCAACAAGTACGTGGGGGAGACCGAGCGCCAGATCCGGCTCATCTTCGAGCGGGCCCGAGAGAAGAGCGAAGAGGGCGTGCCGGTCATCGTCTTCTTCGACGAAATGGATTCGCTGTTCCGCACCCGCGGGACCGGCATCAGCTCCGACATGGAGTCCACCATCGTTCCGCAGCTCCTCGCCGAGATCGACGGCGTCGAGGCGTTGAAGAACGTGATCGTCATCGGCGCGTCGAACCGCGAGGATCTCATCGACCCTGCGATCCTGCGGCCCGGCCGACTCGACGTGAAGATCAAGATCGAGCGACCGGACCAGACTTCGGCCAAGGCGATCTACGCCCGCTACCTGGTGCCCACGCTGCCCATCGCCGAAGATGAGACCAAGCACTTCGACGGTGATGCCGGCGCCGCCGTCGCGAAGATGATCGACATCGCGGTCGAGGCCATGTACGCCACCGACGACGCCAACCGGTTCCTGGAGGTCACCTACCAGAACGGCGACAAGGAGATCCTCTACTTCAAGGACTTCTCGTCCGGTGCGATGATCGAGAACGTGGTCCGGCGGGCCAAGAAGCTCGCGATCAAGCGCAAGATCGCCGGCGGCACCTACGGCATCTGCACGCAGGACATGCTCGACTCCATCAAGCAGGAGTACCGCGAGCACGAGGATCTTCCCAACACCACCAACCCGGACGACTGGGCCAAGATTTCGGGCAAGAAGGGTGAGCGCATCGTGTTCGTCCGCACCCTCATGTCGGATCGTGACGACAGCGGCGGCCGCCAGATCGAACGCGTCACCACCGGCCAGTACCTCTGACCCCGGGGCTAGCCTGCGCGGGTGGCGGTGCCGAAGGTCTGTGGAATCGAAACCGAGTACGGCGTCGTGCTGCGCAACGCGCCGGATTCGAACCCGGTCCTCGCGTCGTCGCTCCTGATCAACGCCTACGTCGAGCATCGCCGCGTCGGTTGGGACTTCGACGACGAATCGCCCGGTAACGACGCGCGCGGCTATCCCCGCGCCGACAGCCGCCCACCCGTCGTCGAGACCCACCTCGTCAACACGGTCCTCACCAACGGCGCCCGCTACTACGTCGACCACGCGCACCCCGAGTACTCCACCCCCGAATGCTCCGACGCGCTCGAGCTCGTCCTCGCCGACAAGGCCGGGGAACGGATCCTGGCGGAATCGATGCGGGCGTCCAAACGGCTGCTGGACCCGGGCCAGGAGATCGTGGTCTACAAGAACAACTCGGACGGCAAGGGCAACTCCTACGGCACGCACGAGAACTACCTCGTCGACCGCCAGACGCCGTTCAACGCGCTCGTGCGCACGCTGTTGCCGTGGTTCGTGTCTCGCCAGGTCTTCACCGGCGCGGGCAAGGTGGGGACCGAGAACGGGGCCACGGCGGCGGACTACCAGTTGTCGAGTCGAGCGGACTTCTTCGAGGAGGAAGTGGGACTCGAAACCACCCTCAAACGTCCGCTCGTCAACACCCGCGACGAGCCGCACGCGGACCCGCAGAAATACCGGCGGCTCCACGTCATCGCCGGTGATGCGAACCTCTGTGAAGTCGCCACGTACCTGAAGGTGGGCACGATGGCGATCGTGCTCGCGATGATCGAGGACGACTTCTACGACAAGGATCTCTCGATCCTCGGTCCAGTGCACGCGGTGCGAGTCGTGTCGCACGACCCCACACTCCAAGCCACGATCGAGCGCACCGACGGTGGATCCTGCACTGCGGTCGAGCTCCAATGGGAGTTCTTGCGGCTCGCCCAGAAGTACGCCGACGAGACCGGCCTCGAGCTCTGCGGTGGCGCCGTCGGACTCGACGTCCTGGCGCGTTGGGAAGCGACGCTCACCGCGCTCGAACGCGATCCCATGACCCTGAACGGCCAACTCGACTGGGTCACGAAACTCGCGCTGCTCGACGCCTACCGCGGGCGCGACGGCCTCACGTGGAAGGATCCGAAACTCGCGCTCCTCGATCTGCAGTATCACGACGTGCGGCCCGATCGGTCGTTGTACGAACGACTCGTGCGCGCCGGTACGGTCGAGCGGCTGGTGGACGAATCAGCGGTGGAGGCCGCAATGACCGAACCCACCGACTCCACGCGGGCATACTTCCGAGGTCAGTGCCTGGCGCGTTGGCCCGACTCGGTCGTGGCCGCGAACTGGGACAGTTTGATCCTCGATGTCGGTTCGGACCCCCTACGGCGCATTCCGATGATGGAACCGCTCAAGGGAAGCAGAGCGCACGTCGAGGCGTTATTTGCGCAGTGCACGACCCCTGCACAGCTGGTGGACCGGCTCGGGGCCTAAGCACCGGAGGACGAATGCCAGAACGCGAGCAGAAGAAGAAGCCCGCCCCCAAGGCGCGTGAGAACGTCGAGGAAGAGTCCGGCGCGCCGGCCCGCCAGGGCGAGGCGTTGAAGGAAGAGCTCGATGATCTCCTCGACGAGATCGACAGCGTGCTCGAGGCCAACGCCGAGGAGTTCGTGCGGTCCTACGTCCAGAAGGGCGGCGAGTGATCGGTCGGGCGACGCCATCGTGAAGCGCGGCGAGTACCGCCGAGATTCACGCGCCGTGGCCAAGACCATCGCGCGCGGCACTCGCCTCGGCGCCTCCCGCCTCCCGGACAACGTGATCGCGGCGAGTCGCGAAGAACGCTCGCTCGCCAAGTTGCAACGACGGATTGCGCGCTGGTCCCGATTCCACCGGATCCGCTGAGACCCACGAGTAACCTCGCCCGCCCATGAGCGAGCCAACGACCCTGCCGTTCTTCGCGTCCGAACTCGATCCCGGTCCGTCCTTCGTCGACCTGCTGCGCCGGGTGGCGCCCCAATCCTTGACCCCGGACCTCGGCACCGGCCGACCCGATGCGTTCGAGATCACCCACGCCACCACGGTGGTGGCGATCCGTTCGGCCGACGGCGTGGTGATGGCCGGAGACCGCCGCGCCACCGCCGGCCACCTGATTGCGAACCGCCGCATCGAGAAGGTGTTCGCGGCCGACGACTACTCCGGGGTGGCGATCGCGGGCGCGGCCGGGCCGGCGGTCGAGATGGTTCGGCTCTTCCAGGTGCAACTGCGCCACTACGAGAAGGTGGAAGGCGAGCAACTGAGCCTGGAGGGCAAGGCGAACCAACTCGCGCAGATGGTGCGCGCCAACCTGCCCGCCGCGATGCAGGGTTTCGTCGTCATCCCGCTCTTCGCCGGTTTCGATCAACGCCGTCAACGCGGCCGCGTCTTCTCCTACGACGCCACCGGCGGCAAGTACGAGGAAGCCGACTTCCAGGCCAACGGCTCCGGCGGCGTCCACGCCCGGAACTGGATCAAGGCCAGCTGGCACGAAGGGCTGAGCGCGGACGACGGCGTCGCGCTCGCCATCCGCGCGCTGTTCGCGGCCGCCGACGAGGACGCGGCGACGGGTGGCCCGGACCTGGTCCGGGGGATCTATCCGATGGTCGCGATCATCGATGCCGCCGGGTTCCGACTCCTCGACGACGACGACGTCGCCACCCGCGCCCAAGCCCTTCTCGGCGGCGCCGAACGCGGCGGCACCGAAAGCCACGACGCCGGCACCAAGGAGGCGTGAGATGAACATGCCGTTCTACGTGGCGCCGGAACAGATGATGAAAGACCGCGCGGATTACGCGCGGAAGGGCATCGCCCGCGGGCGCAGTCTGGTTGCGATCGAGTGTGACGCCGGCGTGGTGATCGTCGCGGAGAATCCCAGTCGCACCCTGTACAAGGTCAGCGAGATCTACGACCGCATCGCGTTCGCCGGAGTCGGCAAGTACAACGAGTTCCAGAGTCTGCGGATCGGCGGGGTCCGCCTCGCGGACCTCAAGGGCTACCAGTACTCACCCG
The DNA here is from genome assembly GCA_031422675.1 of Acidimicrobiia bacterium. Taxonomy (GTDB): domain Bacteria; phylum Actinomycetota; class Acidimicrobiia; order IMCC26256; family JAENVU01; genus JAENVU01. The sequence continues at coordinate 12,627 of JANPMG010000162.1, forward strand.
AAGACGTGAGCGCGAGTTCGTTGGCGAACGCGTACGCGCAGACCCTCGGCCAGGTGTTCACCCACGAGATGAAGCCCTACGAGGTCGAGATCCTCGTGGCGCAGGTGGGGACCAACCCGGGGGAGCCCAATCAGTTGTTCCACATCCTCTATGACGGCACGGTGATGGACGAGCAGGGCTTCACCGTCCTCGGCGGAGAAGCGGACCGGATCGCCGATACCGTGCGCGCCGCGTTCACCGACGACATCACGCTGGCCGACGCAATCAAGCTCGGCGCACGCTCACTCGCGAACGACGGTGAGGTCTTGGCCGCCGCCCAGTTGGAAGTCGCGTTGCTAGACCGCACGCGTCCGGCCCGCGCGTTCCGTCGCATCAAAGGCACCGAACTCGAGACACTGCTCGGATAACCGCGTCGGTTCGGGCGTTCACTGGCCCCGGAGCCACCCATGCGGTGGTGGCGGGGCCAGTGAACAGTGAGCCGCGCCAACTCAGCCCACCGCCGCGCGGACGAAGGCGATGTCGCGGAGGTGGTGGACGCCTTCGTGCGCCGCGTGGCGGAGGATCCAACCGGCGTCGTGGGCGGCGTCGCCCAGGGTGAACGACCGCTCCCATGCCTCGGCCGACTGATCGGCGAAGCCGAGGAACTGCGCGCACGCTCGGGTGATTCCGTCGAGCGCGAGATTTCGGTCCATGACCCATTCCGGCCGGGAAGCCGACGCTTCCCCAACATCGATCTCGGGTAGATCGATGTTGGGGAACGACACCCCCGGCCGCTCGAGCACGAGCGGGATGCTCATGGCCAGGAGTTCGAAGACCTCACGGACATGGACAAGATATTCGACGATCGACCACACCTCGGGCGAGAATCGCACCCGCAGCGCGGCATCGTCGACGCCGGCTACCGCCTCGGTGAACCGGCGCGGGAAAGATCGGAACGCGTCGAACGCGTCACCGATCGGCAGTTCGAGTTCGTCAAGACCGCACCGTTCGCACGGGGCCATCGCGCACCACCTCCATGCCGAACGTATCGCCCCACCTGACGCCTCGGGCGAGTCGGGCCCGGTTCTCGGTCCGGGACGAGCGAGATGCGCCGATAGCCTGCCTGCTCATGCCGCCGACCCTCCGGAGCGCGTAGTGGACAAGCGCATCTTCGGCATCGAGAACGAATACGGCGTCACGTGCACCCTGCGCGGGCAACGTCGGTTGAGTCCCGATGAAGTGGCGCGCTACCTGTTCCGACGCGTCGTGTCGTGGGGCCGGTCGAGCAACGTCTTCCTCGAGAACGGCGCTCGCCTGTATCTCGACGTCGGCAGTCACCCCGAGTACGCGACCCCGGAGTGCGACTCGGTCTATGACGTCGTGGTCCACGACAAGGCAGGGGAGCGGATCCTGGAGAGCCTCGTGCAATCCGCCGAGGCCCGACTCCGTGAGGAGGGCATCCGCGGCGAGGTCTACCTGTTCAAGAACAACACCGACTCGGCCGGCAACTCCTACGGGTGTCACGAGAACTATCTCGTCGAGCGCGACGGCGACTTCGCCAAGTTCACCGACGTGCTCATCCCGTTCCTCGTTTCGCGCCAGGTCTACGCCGGCGCGGGCAAGGTGCTCCAGACCGCTCGGGGTGCGATGTTCTGCATCGCGCAGCGGGCCGAACACATCTGGGAAGGCGTGTCGAGCGCGACCACCCGCTCCCGCCCGATCATCAACACCCGCGACGAGCCCCACGCGGATGCGGAGCGGTTCCGCCGCTTGCACGTGATCGTCGGTGATTCCAACATGAGCGAGTACACGACGTTCCTGAAGGTCGGGACGATGTCGCTCGTGCTGCGCATGCTGGAGGAGGAGTCCAGCCCGTGGCGGGACCTCACGTTGGAGAACCCGATCCGGGCGATCCGCGAGATCAGCCACGACATCACGTGCCGGCGCCGGGTCCGGCTCGCGAACGGTCGGGAACTCTCCGCGGTCGAGATCCAGGCCGAGTACCTCAACCGAGCCCTGCGGTTCGCGAAGCGCAACACGCTCAACCCGCTCGAGACGCGGGCGCTCGAAATGTGGGAACACGTGATGACCCACCTCGAGTCCGATCCGCTGAAGCTCACCCGAGAGGTCGACTGGGTCATCAAGCACCAGCTCATCGAGTCCTACCGGGACAAGCACTCGTTGCCGCTGACCCACCCACGCGTCGCGTTGCTCGACCTCACGTACCACGACGTCACCCGGACCCGTTCGCTGTACTACCTCCTCGAACGGCGCGGCCAGGTGGATCGGGTCGTGACCGACGCCGAGGTCACCCGCGCCATGGACGAGCCGCCCGACACCACTCGCGCCAAGCTGCGCGGCGCGTTCATCAAGCGAGCCAAGGAACGAAAACGCGACTACACAGTGGACTGGGTGCACCTGAAGCTGAACGACCAGGCGCAACGCACCGTCCTCTGCAAGGACCCGTTCAAATCTCAGGACGACCGCGTCGAACGCCTCATCGCGAGCCTATAATTGCTCGTACGGGCGCCCGGGCAAGATCCTCGCGGCGGCGGCGGCGCCCTCCCTCCCCAAATTGCTCGTACGGGCGCCCGGGCGAGATCCTTCACTCGCTCTGATGGCGCCCTCCCTCGCGGCTCGCCTCCACTGCGTTACGGCTCGGGATCGCGTCGGTTTGGAGCGGCGAGTCAGTAGGTTGCTCGCATGCCGGCGTTTCGGAGTGGTCGGGTTGGGTCGGTCCTCAGTGCGCGGGACGGGTTGCAGCGGGTGGAAGTGGATCTGGGGTCGGGGCCGGAGCGGGCGTATGTCCTCACCCAGTTGACGGGCACGGTGGCGGCCGGGGACCGGGTGGTGGTCAACACCACCGCGGTCGACCTCGGGCTCGGCACCGGCGGCTGGCACTTCGTGCACTGGAACCTCGAACACGACGAGTGGATCGAGCCCGGACCGGGTCACATTCTCAAGGCGCGGTACACGAGCCTCCAGACCGACGTCGGTTCCACCGAGGAACACCTCGACGCCACGGCGGCGGCGGTGACCGCCGTCGACGGCATGCCGGTGGTCGCGGCGGCACTCCACAGCCAGCTACCCGCCATCGCAGTGACGATCCGCTCGCTCCGCCCCGAGACGCGCATCGCGTACGTGATGACCGACGGCGCTGCGCTGCCGCTCGCGCTGAGCGACCTCGTGGCCGAACTCCGAGTCCGGGAGCTGCTCGACGCCACGATCACCTGCGGTCATGCGTTCGGCGGCGATTACGAAGCGGTCAACGTCTTCTCGGCTCTGGCCATCGCGCGCCACATCGCCGATGCCGACGTGGCGATCGTCGTGATGGGACCGGGGATCGTGGGGACCAACTCGACGCTCGGGTTCACTGGCATCGAAGTGGGTTCGGTCCTCGACGCCGCCCACGGTCTGCGCGGTGATCCGATCGCGTGTCTCCGGGCCTCGGCCGCCGACGACCGTGACCGCCATCGCGGGGTGTCCCACCACACCATCACCACCCTCACGGTGGCCACGCGGAGTCGGGTGACCGTGCCCCTGCCGATGGTCGAACCACGCGTGGACCTCGACCTCCGATCCGACCTCGATGCGGCCGGAATCACCGCGCGCCATGACGTCGTCGATTGCCCGATTCCCGACGTGATCGACCTCTTCGGCCAGCACGACCTGCACGTCACGTCGATGGGGCGGCCGGCCGCGTCGGACCCGATCCTCTTCCAGTGCGGCGCGGCCGCCGGCGCGCAGAGCGTGATCAGTCTCGACGGGCGCGTGCCCTAGCCTCGGCGCTCGATGGCCGAGGACTCCCACGACACCGCGCCGGGCCCAGACGGTCCTGATCGCCGTGAGCGGCTCCTCAATCTGCTCGCCGCCCTGATCGAAACGCGTGCCGGCCTCACGCGCGACGACCTCATCGGCATCCCCACGCTCGGCTATCCGAGCAATGCCCTCTCGGCCCGCCGCGCGTTCGAGCGGGACAAGGCCACGCTCCGCGCGATGGGCGTGCCGCTCCGAGACCGGGGCGAAGGCACCGAGACTCGGTACACCGTCGAGCCGGGCGAGTACTACCTGCCGGACCTGGATCTCTCCAACGACGAGCTCGCGGCGTTGCACGTGGCCGTCACCGCGATCGGACTCGGCAGTTCCGCCGGCGAGGGCGCGTTGATGAAGCTCGGCGGCCTCGAGGGTGCGGGATCGGCGCCGATCGCCGAACTCCCGTACGCCGACGTGTTGGCCCCCTTATTCGAGGCATCCCGGCACCGATGTGTGGTCCAGTTCTCCTATCGCGACCGCAACCGGGAGTTGGAGCCGTGGGGCCTGACCTCCAAGTTCGGGAACTGGTACGTGGTCGGCCTCGAGCGCGGCGTCGAGGACATGCGGGTGTTCCGGGTGGACCGCATCGACGACGGTGAGATCACAACCGGTCCACGCGATGCCTTCTCGGTCCCGCGCGATTTCCGCGCCGAGACCTATCTCGAAGACCGACCGTGGGATTACGGCGGCGGCCGGGCCACGCCCATCACGATCCAGGTGGACGCCGGCTATGAGGTTGCGTTCCTCCAGGCGGTCGGCCCGAACGCGACCGCCCACCACCAACGTGACGGCTCGGTGCTGGTTCGCCTCGATGCCGTCGAGCCCGGTGCGGTGATCAACCTCGTGCTCGGGTTCCTCGATCACGCCGAGATCCTCGAACCACCGGAAGTCCGCGCCGCGATCGTGAGTGCACTCGAGGCCTGGGTGGCATGAGCCGGACCGACGCGCCGCCGCAACTCGAACGAGTGCTGGCCATGATCCCGTGGCTCGTGACCCATCGCAACGTCGCCAAGCGCGAGGTCGCGGACCGGTTCCGGATCACGCTCGATCAGCTCGAAGCCGATCTCGGTCTCATCATGATGATCGGCGTGCCCCCCTATTCGCCGGGTGATTACATCAACGTGAGCTACGAGGACGACGTCGTCGACGTGTGGCTCGCGCCGTACTTCACCCGGCCGCTCCAGTTGAGCGCCGCCGAGGGGCTGGCGTTACTGGCAGGTGGCCGTGCACTGCTCGCCGTCGACGGATCGGATCCCGACGGGCCGTTGGCCACCGCGATCGACAAGCTCGAAGCCGCGCTCGGCGTGAGCGAGGTCGTCGTCGACGTGACCGCGCCGCCCTGGCTCGACGAGATCCGGACGGCCGCGGCCGCCGGCCGCCGCATCGAGATCGGATATTGGAGCGCCGGACGCGACGAGTTGAGTACTCGGCGCATCGATCCCGGCTCACCGTTCTTCGCGTTGGGGGAGTGGTACACCGACGCGTACTGCTGGATGCGCAACGAGCCGCGCATGTTCCGCATCGATCGAATCCGCGCCGTGACCCTGACCGACGAGACGTTCGCACCGACCACGCGTGCGCCGGCCCCGAGCGTGTACCACCCCCGGCCGGACGACCCGCGCGTGACCATCGAGCTCCCGCGCGGCGCGAGCTGGGTGGCCGAGAGCGCCCCGTCCGAATCCGTCGAGGACCTCCCCGACGGCCGCCAGCGTGTGGTGCTCGCGGTGAGCGAGCCGGCCTGGCTCGAGCGCATTCTCCTCCAGGTCGGTCCGGCGGCCACCGTGGTGGGACCACCGGACTGGACCGACGCCGGTCCGAGCGTCGCGGCGCGCGTGCTGGCGCG
>JANPMG010000163.1:0-7165 GCA_031422675.1 Acidimicrobiia bacterium
AAAGGCGAACTCGAGGCAGGCGAAACCGGGTCGGGCCGCAGGTCAGTCGAAGGGGCGCTGAGCGACGCCGACGGCCCAGGTGCTGAAGTACTGGCTGTTCGCGCCGTAGGCCATGGCCAGTGCGACCTTGGCGCCGTCTACTTGATGTTCGCCCGCGGCGCCGCGGACTTGGTTCGCGGCCTCGGCGAAACGCAGCAGTCCCGACGCGCCAAGGTCGCACTGGCCATGGCCTACGGAGCGAACAGCCAGTACTTCAGCACCTGGGCCGTCGGCGCCGACCAGCGGCCCTTCGACTGACCTGCGGCCCGACCCGGTTTCGCCTGCCTCGAGTTCGCCTTTTTGCGATCGCTGGAGCGGGTGACGAGAATCGAACTCGCGTTCTCAGCTTGGGAAGCTGATGTTCTGCCTCTGAACTACACCCGCGGCGGCGGTGAGCATACGCGGATCGGCCCCGGGTCAAGACCCGGGGCCGAAACGTGAATGCGTGAGTCCAGCTCAGTCGGGCAGCAGCCCCACGTCGCGGGCGATGCTCCATCCGGGCCAGTACATCGCACCCGCCACTGCCGGCGGCGGTGCGTTGACGCCCACACCGAAGCGGTGCAGTCCGCCCCAGCCGTCGATCGTGAGACCGCCGGTACCCTCGGAGATGAGCGCGACCCCGTGAACGTCGACCACGTTGGTGGTGAAGACGTTGTTCGGCACGGGCGGCTTGACCCCATCGGTTCCGATCCGGAACCGGTAGAGCACCCCGGACTTGTCGTTCGCGTACCCACCCTTGCCGTCCGGGGTGATCGTGATGCCCCGGATACGGTCCTGACCCGGCCGGTAGGGCACCCCGACGATGGTCGGTGGCATGGGACCGGACCCGATGCGGAAGCCGTGGACACCGCCGAAGCCGTCGACGATGTACCCGCCGGTGCGGTTGGGGAGCACGGCGATGCCGCGGGCGATGTCCCAGCCCGGCCAGTAGGGCCCACCACTCACCGCCTTCGGTGGGGCGCCGGCCCCGATGCGGAAGCCGTGGACACCGCCGAAGCCGTCGAGGATGTACCCGGCGGATCGGTTGGAGAAGATACCAACGCCGCGGGCGATGTCCCAGCCCGGCCAGTACGGCCCGCCCCCGATGGCGGGCGGCTGCGGACCGGTGCCCACTCGGAACGGATGGAGCCCGCCGAAGCCGTCAAGGGTGTATCCACCTGGAAGTGCAGTGGCCGGGTTGACCCGGATCTGCTGCGTGGCCGAGGTCGAGCCGGCGGCGTTCGTCGCGGTCAGCTTGGCCGTGTAGTTACCGGCGACCCGGTACCGGTACGCCGGAGGATTCTGGGCGGTGCTGTCCACGGTGCCGTTGTTGTCGAAGTCCCACGCCCAGCTCGTCGGGTTCCCGGTGCTGGTGTCGGTGAAGTTCACGTCGAACGGCGCGCGCCCGGTCGAGGGGATCGCGGTGAAGGATGCCGTCGGTGCCGGCGCGCTACCGAGGGTGTACACGTAGATCGGGTGATCGCCGCCGGGCCGAGAGTCGTATCCGTCGGTGACGTAGAAGGTGTCGCCGACGATCGCCAAGTCACGGGCGTCGATCATGCCGGTACCCCCGAGCCAGAACGTCCACGGCACGTTCTTGGTCCAGGTGTTCCCAGTGATGTCGAACCGGTGGATCGTGGAGTCGGAGCTCGCGGTGGTCCGGCCCGAGGCGGTGTTCGCCGTGGCCGTGGTGACGAACGCAACGTTCGCGCTGGTGAAGGTGATGCCGACGATCGGCGACACCGGCAGCGAGATCTCCGAACCGAGGGCGTTGGTGTCGAAGTTGTACGTCCGTATCTTCGTACCCTGGCCGATATACAGGCCGGTATCGGGTCGCCAGCCGCCGGCTGTGGCGTCCTGGCCCTCCGGCAACGCCTGCCACGAGGTCGGCGTGAAGTCTCCGGAACTGTTCCGGGTCAGTTTCCACGCCGTCGGGTGGTACGGGTACCCGGCCGGCAGATTGTTGGAGCAGCAGTTTCCGGAGAATACGTAGAGGACGTCGGCGGACGAGTCGTAGATCGCAGACTCGAGGTCGTCGGTCCGGCTGAGGCACTCGTACGCTGCGGTGTCCCCAACGATGTTCGGGTCGAGCGCTTGGCCGCAGGTGAGGCCCGTGCCCACTTGCGTCGCCGTGAGGAATGCCGTCCCGGCGGCCCCGCCGCGAAGCTGGGACTTGTAGTCGCCGTTGGTCGGGTCGATCTCCCAGACGCGGTCGCCGTTGTCGTCGGCGACCCACATCGAGTTGTCCGGACCGACGTAGCCGAGGCCCTCGACGTCGCTGGCGTTGCCGGGTGCCCCGGGGAAGGGATGCGACGAGATCGTGCGGAAGTGATCAACCGTCAGGATCGGGATCGGTGGATTCGAGATCGCCTGCGCCGGAGCGCTCAGGCCGCTCACCGCCGTCAGGCTGAGACCGACGGCGAGTGCCGTTGCGTACAGCCGGGTTCGAACGTTCTTCACCGTTTGCCTCCTCTAGTGCCCTGGATCCGACGGCCGCCCGGCCACCGGAAGGGGTCTTTCTACACCAAACGTCGGATCTTTACTCACTGAACGTGGTATTTCGTCGGAGAAACGCGCGCTCCGTGGTGTCATGAGCCCGGCAGGATCGTCACATCTCGTGCGATATCCCAACCGGGCCAGGTTGCTGCTCCCGACGTTGCCGGCGGGAGTTCAGAGATCTGGAATCGATGGAGCCCACCCCGACCGTCGACGGTGATGCCACCGCGGCCGTCGCCGAGGAGGGCCACTCCTCGCAGGACCTGCGTTGTGGAGCGGTACACGCCTGACGGTGAGGGCGGTTTGGGCCGCGAGCCGATCGAGAACGGATGGAGGGCACCGGTGCGGTCGAGCACGTACCCGCCGGAGCCGTCGGCGTTGATGGCCACCCCCTGGGCGATGTCCTGGCCCGGCCAATACGGCGCGCCGGTCACCGGGCGAGGCGGCGGACCAGCGCCGATCCCGAACGGGTGGAGTCCGCCGAAGCCGTCGAGGACGTACCCACCGGACCCGTCGGGGAGAACTGCGATACCGCGCGCAATGTCCCAGCTCGGCCAGTACGGCGTACCGGTGGTCGGAACGGCCCGCAGTCCCGTCCCGACCCGGAACCGGTGCACGCCACCGAAGCCGTCGAGGACGTACCCGCCCCGCCCCGTCGGGTTGAGCGCCGCACCGCGCGCGATGTCCCAGCCGTTCCAGTACGTGCTGCCCGTGGCGGCGGCGGGGAGGGGACCGGTCCCGATACGGAACGGATGGAGTCCACCGAACCCGTCGAGCGTGTAGCCACCCGAGCGATAGGTGGACTCGAGAATCTTGACCTGACGAGTCGCGACGGACGAGGCCGCTGCGTTCGTGACCGTCTCGGTCACGGTGAAGGTGCCCGCGGCGGTGTAGAGGTGGAAGGGACTGGCTTCGGTGGAGATCGGCGAACCGTCACCGAAGTCCCAGCGGTGCGATGCGATCGAACCGGTGCTCTCGTCGAGGAAACCGATCGTGACCGGTCCCCGCACATTCGTGGCCGAGACCGAGAACGCGGCTGTCGGTGGCCGGAGCTGGGTCAGGTCGAACACGAACGTGGCGTAGCGCAGCGGGTCGTTGCGATTGCGGGAGTCGTATCCGTCACCGATGAAGAACTGATCGCCGACGATCTCCACCGACCGCGCGTCCTTGATGCCGTACGGGATGAGATCGAAGGACCACCCGGGCATTGCGCTCATCGTGCTCATCGAGACGCGGGACAGCTTCTGCGTGCCCGACACGACGAACAGGTCGTTCTGACCTGCGAAGGCCATGCCGTAGATACGGGTCCCCACGCTGGCACCGGAGATTCGCAACTCGGGCCCGAAGGAGTTGCTCACGTAGTCGTAGGTCCGGATGAACTCGTGGCGCCCGGTCCAGAGCGCGCCGTCGGGCCGGACCGCCGCCGCAGTGGGATCGGCCCACTCGGGGAGCGGCTGGAACGACTCGAGTTGGAAGTCGCCATCGGAGTTGCGCTGGAGGCGGAAGGCCCCTGGCTCGTTCAACTTCGGCGCGCTGAGACAGCAGTTCCCGGAGAAGAAGTAGAGCGAGTCCGTGGCCGCGTCGTACGCGCCGGCTTCGAGATCCGAGAATCGGTTGGCGCTGGCCGTCGGGCCGCCACCGAACTGCGGAGTCGCGAGAAAGTCCGACTCTCGGATCTGGCGCTTCAGGTTCCCGGTGGCGCGATCCAGTTCGAAGGCACTCGAAGCGCCGTCCGCGATCACCCAGAGGGCGTCGTCGTTCGGCACGTAGACCGAGCCCTCGTTGTCGCGGGCGGAGATGGCCGAACCGGGGAAGGGATCGCCCGGGATGGTCCGGTTCAAACTCAGGACGGGGTTTGTCGGATACGTCAAGGCGTCGGCCGAACTTGCGGTCACCCCGTTCGCGATCGCGACGAAGACCGCAACCATCACCGCGGTTCTCCTCGCGAGCGAACGCATAGTTGACCTCCATGCCCAATGCCGTACTGGCGCAACCATCGCGAACCGCCCGAACCAGGAGCAAGGCCGGGAGGGATATTTCTCGTCGTCGGACCCACAATGATCCGCGTGCACTACGCGCGCCGGCCGTGATCGCGCGCTCCGCGCGTGAGTAGAGTCCGGCCGTGATTTTGTCGGACCGTTCCATTCGAGCGGCGCTCGCCGCGAAACGCATCGTGGTCGAGCCGCTCGACGATCGTGACGTGCAGCCGTCGTCGGTCGACCTGCGCCTCGACCGGTACTTCCGCGTGTTCCGCAACGACACCACGCCCTTCATCGACCCGAAGGAACCCCAGGAGGATCTGACCGAAATCGTCGAGATGTCGGAGAACAACGCGTTCATCCTGCATCCCGGCGAGTTCGTGCTCGGCTCGACCGTGGAACGAGTGGTGCTCCCGGACGACCTCGTGGCCCGGTTGGAGGGCAAGTCCTCCCTCGGTCGCTTGGGGTTGTTGATCCACAGCACCGCCGGGTTCGTCGACGCGGGTTGGGACGGGCATCTGACGCTCGAGTTGAGCAACGTGGCGAACCTGCCGATCGCGCTGTACCCGGGCATGAAGATCGGTCAGATTTCCTTCTTCGAGATGACGACGGCGGCGGAGCACCCGTACGGCAGCAAGGAGAAGGGCTCGAAGTATCAGGGCCAACGCGGCCCGACCCCGAGCCGGTACTACCTCAACTTCCGGAAGTAGAGCCGAGGTTGGATCGGGTTCGGTGCGAGTGGGCCGGCGCCGATCCGCTCATGGTCACCTACCACGACACCGAGTGGGGCACACCCCAGCGCGACCGCATTCGCTTGTTCGAGAAGCTGTCGTTGGAAGGGGCCCAGGCCGGTCTGTCCTGGCGGACGATCCTCAACAAGCGCGAGGGCTACCGCAGCTGTTTCGCAGGATTCGATCCCATGAAGGTGGCGCGGTTCACCCCGACGCGCGTCGAGAAGCTCGTGCTCGACGCCCGCATCGTTCGGAACCGGGCCAAGATCAACTCGGTGATCGACAACGCGCGCGCGTTGCTCACCCTCGAGTCCGAGATCGGCAGCTTCTCGGACTATCTCTGGTCCTTCGTCGACGGCGAACCGGTCGTGAACCGGTGGCAGCGCCTCGCCGAACTCCCCGCGACCACCGACACGTCGACGGCCCTGAGCAAGGATCTCAAGCGCCGCGGCTTCCGCTTCGTCGGCCCCACCACGATGTACGCCCTGATGCAGGCGATGGGCATGGTCAACGACCACGTCGTCACCTGCTTTCGTCACCCCGAACTCGCCCGCTGATTCCGACCCTCGAACTCGGCGAACGAACCAACGCGTGAAACGCAAGCCCTGGCTTGCGCTTCTCGTGCGGGTTCGGGGGGATGGGGTGAGTCGGGCTAGACGCCGGTGACGGGGGTGGGGAGTGAGGGCTCGGCTTCGAGGGCTTCGAGGATGACCTCGGCGATGTCCGAGACGACGACGGATTCGTTGCCTTCGCCCTTCACGCCGTCGTCCATCATCACGTAACAGAACGGGCACGCGACCGCGATGCGTTCGGCTCCGGTGGCCAACGCCTCCTGCGCGCGTTCGGTGTTCACCTTCTTGCCGATCGTCTCTTCCATCCACATGCGCGCGCCGCCGGCGCCACAGCACATGCCCCGAGTCCCGTTGCGCGGCATCTCCACGATGTCGATTCCGGCGAGCGAACCGATCACCTTGCGCGGCGCGAGGTACACGTCGTTGTGGCGGCCGAGGTAGCACGAGTCGTGGTACGTGACGCGCTCGCTGAGTGACGCGCCGGCCATCGAGAGCCGACCGTCGGAGATGAGCTGCATGAGGAACTCGGAGTGGTGGATCACTTCGTAGTGACCGTCGAGCTGGGGGTACTCGTTCTTCAACGTGTTGAAGCAGTGCGGACACTGCGTGATGATCTTCTTCACGCCGAGCCCGTCCAGGGTCTCGATGTTCTGCATGGCCAGCATCTGGAAGATGTACTCGTTCCCCGAACGGCGCGCACTGTCACCGGTGCACATCTCGCTCGGGCCGAGGATCGCGAAGTCGATCCCCGAACGCTGGAGCAGCTTGGCCATGGCGCGGCTGGTCTTCTTGTTGCGGTCGTCGAACGAACCCGCGCACCCGACCCAATACAGATACTCGTGGTCGAAATCGCCGCCGCCCGGCTCCACGATGGTGACGCCCTCGAGCGAATCCGCCCAGTCGCCCCGCTCGCCCTGGTTCATCCCGTAGACGTTCCCGCTGTTCTCCATCGCGCGGTACACGTTGCCGAGGGTGGCGGGGAAGTTGCTCTCCATCAGGGAGAGGTACCGCCGCATGTCGAGGATCTTGTCGAGGATCTCGATGTTCACCGGACAGATCTCGTCGCATGCCTTACAGCTCGTGCACGACCACAGTTCCTCGGCGGTGATCCGCTCGAAGAGGTTGTTGGTGGTGACGGTAATCTCGCGGTCGATGCCGACGGGTGTGGACACCGGCGGCGCGCCGGTGAGCGCCATGACCTCGCCGACCTTGTTCACGATCTCGCGCGGGTCGAGCGGCTTCCCGGTGGCGTGCGCCGGGCAGACCGACGTGCACCGGCCGCAGATCGTGCACGCGTCCGTGTCGAAGAGCTGCTTCCAGGTGAAGTCCTCGATCGTGGACGCGCCGAACGTCTCGAGCTCGGTCTCCA
>JANPMG010000164.1:0-40909 GCA_031422675.1 Acidimicrobiia bacterium
GACGCGGCGGCGCGGCTTCGTACCCGAATCCGGTCGCTCCTTGCCGACGTCATCGGTGCCACCTGAGCTGAAGGGTCAGCACGCCGTGCATGCGGGATGGTGCGGCCGGCCAGACAACGCTCGGCGGCTGTTCGCCGGGACCTGACCTGCGGCGACGAAGTGGAGGTGATGGGACTTGAACCCACGACTTCTACGTTGCGAACGTAGCGCTCTGCCAGGCTGAGCTACACCCCCGGAGGAAGGGCGAGGGTAGCAAACACCGGTCCGGGGTCACGAGAGGAACCGCAGATCAGTCGGCGTTCTCCGGTGGGATCGGGGCCTGGCACGGACCACCCGGACAGACGTCCGGAAGCGACCCGTGCGGTTGCCAGAACAGACTCTTCAACTCGCGCACGGCCGGGATGTTCGGGGTGTCGTCGTGCGGATCGTGGCCGGCACGCGGTGGAACGTTCTCGGCCGGCGACGACGGTGAGCCGGTGTCCCAGAGCCAGTATGACGAACCCCAGAACGGATACTGCGTGATCCGGTCGAGGAATGCGTCGCCGGGCGCGTCCACGATCCGGCCGGGTGCGGCGATCGGAACGTGGGCCGACGCGCCGAGCGTCGCAGCTTCGACGCGGAGACTGAACTCGCTCACCTGATGGTCACCCAGCGCGCCGAACAGCAGCACCTGATGCCGCGGGGTGTTCGGCAACGGATCGTCGGTGATGTGGTTCGCGTACCCGTTGGTCTCACCGCGATCCCACAACAGCTGCACGATCTCGAGGCCGATGATGCGGTCGTACCGCTTCGGATACGAGGGCCGCATCACTCCGAGGTAACTGTCGAAGTCCACACTGCGGTCGAGCAGGATCGAATAGTTCATCCCGGCCTCGGCCAGCACCGCGCGGGTGAAGTCCTGCGCCACTGCGGTGAGCGCGCCACCGAGAATCGCACCTTGGCTGTTGCCGTCGTAATAGAGGTGGTGGCGGTCGATCGCCGCATGACCGTTCACCTGGAACGCGGGGTGCGCGGAGAACCCGTCGGGGTGAACCATCACCCGTCCGAGGTACAGGAATGCGAGCAGGCCCTGTTGCAACCGGTCCGAGAGCGAGGGGAACTTCGAGAGATCCTGGAGGATCCCGGCCGCGTTGGCAATGTCCTCCTCCGCCATCCCCGACCAGTCGGTGGCGCAGTACGCAATGTTGTGATCGGCGGCCATGCGCTTCGTGAGGCTGCCGTTCACCTCGGACCGATCGCCGAGGAGACCGTGCCCGTAGAGCACGAGCCGCGCCGGCCCGGGGAGGGCGGTCTTCGGCAGGTTGCAGATGTACTTCGCGACGAAGGTTCCGGGCTGGCGTTGCGGCACGCCGTGAGCATCGAGGACGAGCCGGCCGCCGGGGACACCACCGTCGGTCAGATAGAGCGGCATGGTGACCGTGCCCTCGATCCGCCGTGCGAAGAACTCGTTCGGGTTCTCGGTGACGGTGTCGACGCTGAACGTTGGCGCGCCATTGCCGAGCGCACCAAACGCGTCGTCACGGATCGCCAGTAATCGTCCGGTCAGGCTCTGGGTGCTCGCCACGGTGAAGTCCCACGCGAGTTGCAGGTTCCGCCGCCGCACATCGGCGCGTTTCAGGTCGGCGAAGATCCGTTTCATCGCCGGGCGCCGCGCTTCGAAGTGGGCGTCGGTGGTGCGTTGCCCGTCGCGGTAGGCGGCGAAGGCGGCCGACGGTGCAATGCGGTGTCCAGATGCATCGCGGAGTTTGCGCAACCCGACGACGATGCGATGGCCGTCGAGGAAGTTGCGCGCCGGATGGAGCATCAACAACGGCTGCTCACCGGGATCAGCCTGCGCATCGAGTTCGGCCCAGAACGGCACCCGCGCGCCGGTGGTCGCGTCGATCATCACGATCGGCGAACGGGCATCGAGAGACGCGGACGCATCGGCGATCGTCGGCAGCCGAGACCGGGCCGGGTCCACGCCGTTGATCTCGACGAGCACGGTGGACCCGGGGCTCCAACCGTCGGCCCGGTTCTGATCGGTCACGTCGACGTGGACCCCAGCCGCGTTCGCGGGCATGGACTCCGAGCTGATGGCCAGGCGGCGGCCGGTCACGGTGGTGGAATCGGCCACCGTGAAGTGGTCGTTCGGCAGCGGCAGCAGACACTGCCCGCCGATCGGGTCACAGCGGGTCTGGGCGGCGGGATCAACGCCGAGCGACTCCAGGCTGACCGGCGGACGCGCCGCCGATCGGGTCCCAGGGTTCGACGCCATGGCGCCGGTCGGCGCGACCAACCCGGCGCCGACAACGGCGGCAATCGCCAGGCCGATCCACCGACGGGCCGCGCCGCGCATCAGGGCAGCGACTCGACCAGGTTCGACGTACACCAACTCGGCGCGTTCACCGGGTTGCACCGCGCCGGTGTACCGCCGGGGATCTGCACCAGGAACGAAGTACCGAAGAGGTCGAACGCTCGCCCCGGCACCACGAAATCCGAGCTCACCCAGGTAGCCCCCGACGCGAACGCGGCCTCACGAGGTGCGGTGTCGTTGATGCGGGCCTCGATCGTGTCCGCGTCGGACCGGGTGCGCACCACATAGCCGGCGGCGATCAACGACTGGATGTCGGCGAAGTCACCGGTCGGGTTGTTGCGCTTGATGAACGCCGCGTCATCCGCGCCGGGCGAGGCATTGGTGAAGAGGACCCGCCCGGCGAGGCCGACGTTGCCGTCTCGATACCACGACCGGAACGTCCCTCCGTTGTCCATGAGGAACATCACCTGCCCGCGCACTGCGTCGATCTCGGGCCAACCGTCCTGGGTGACCGCGTCCGCGAGCGACGTGCGCGATCCGCGCAGATCGTCAGGGGTGAACATCTGATCCTCGGAGAAGATCGACCGGATCGTTGCGTCGAGCCGGTCCAAGTCCGACGCCACGAAGTTGCGGTTCGGCACCGGCAGATTGAAGTCGTTGTTCTTCAGCTCGAGCTGGATCGCGATGGGAAGGTGCGCCGGGTTCGCCTGCGACCACGTCTTGATCGTGTTCAGACAATCAGTGAACGCGAAACACGTGGTCCCGGTATCGATGCCCTGCACGTGGAAGACCTCGAAGTGGCCGGCCGCGTCGTTCGAGACGTTGACGTCCAGTTCGAACTGGCGCACCCCCTGGCTCTCGAGTTGCACGTCGAGCGGATCCTGGAAGTACTGCAGCGATGCCACGCCGTCGATCGGCGGCGGCGGATAGGTGTGGTAGCTGTTGTGGGTTCCGAGCGCCTGGAGCTGGTTGAGGCGGATGCCACCGGTGAAGAATCCGATGCCCCGCCGCTTGAGATCGCCGACCCGGGTCTGGACCCAGAACGAATGCGGACCCGGCCCGGCGGCGCCGACGTCGAACGTGAACTGGAGCGGCAGGGTGGTCCCGGTGGCGACGAGCGCACCGCGCTTGCCGTCGAGTCGCACGGTGGTGACGGCGGCAGTGCCGTCGGGCAGATCGGACGCGGTGACGGTGACGACCCGCGCGCCCTGCGCCACCGGCGGACCGACTCGAACCGAGAGGTTCGGACCGAAGCCCGGTCTCGGCCGGAGCCACTGGCAGCCCGCTGCGACAATCGCCACGAGCGCGACGATCGCGATTCGCTTGAGCATCACGGTACGGCCCCCCAAGGTGTCCGGAAGGTCCGGATTGTAGGCGCGGTAGCGGCCGACCGAGGAAGAGACGCTCAGGAAGAGACGCTGCGCCGCAACACCAACGTGGGCGTCACGACCGCCTGCGGGAGGAAGTGCACGGTGGCACGACGCTCCTGCGCGCGGCGGCGGATCTGCACGAGGGCGACGATGTAACCGGCGAACGCGAGGACGACGATCGCGTGCACTGCCCACGCCGCGACGCTCGCGCTCACGACCGCGAGAACCAAGGTGGCGAGCACTCCCCCGCCGAGAACGATGAGCGCGTCACGACGCCGGCGCTGCGCGTCGGCTGACATGGGCAAACCGGCCGGCAGACCGGCGGGACGACCGGCGTCGGTCCCGAAGGATCCGGAACTCGCGGGCAGACTGGAGAGCGCGTGCGGGGCATCGGATCGAACGCGTCGGGATCCACCGGCACCGTCCGACGATCCGAGACGAGCGGCGACCGCGCGGCGACCGCCCATGAGCCCGGGACGGTTGAGACCGGGTCGAGTCAGCGAACCGATCGAGCCGCGGCGACCGCCTTCGAGGCGTCGCTGCACGATCGGCCACAGGAAGAACGCCGCCCACAGCACCGCGAGGATCAGGAGGGTGTAAGAGATCGCCAAGGCTCCCAGTCGCTTTCCGTGTCGCGGACGCTAACAAGCAGTGAACTCGGGGCGGTGGATACCGGCCGCGGATGCCGCTTGGGGTTGGGTTGACCCTAGACCGGGCGACCTGGGCGAGTCGAGCCCGATGACGAACTCACGTTCGATTTTCCCATGGTTTTGCTTCGCTCAGAGCGCGAACTCGTCGCCGTCGCGGCCGGGCCGGCGGTACACCCCGGAGCGGCCGCCGGTCTTCTCCCAGAGCGCCAGATCGCCGACGGTCATGGCCCGGTCCACGGACTTGCACATGTCGTAGATCGTGAGCGCGGCGATGGCACAGGCGTGCAGCGCCTCCATCTCCACGCCCGTCCGATCGACGGTGTCCACCTGGGTCTCCACCTCGACGTGGGTCTCCTCGAGCCGGAAGTTCACGAAAACGGAGCCGACGAGCAGCGGATGACAGAGCGGCAGCATGAGTGCGGTCTGCTTCGCGGCCTGGATCCCGGCGACCCGCGCCACCGCGAGCACGTCGCCCTTCGAGATGGCCCCTTGCGCGATCTTCGACGCCGTCTCGGGCTCCATGTACACCCGGCACCGGGCGATGGCCCGGCGATGGCTCGGGTCCTTGGCCGTGACGTCGACCATGCGGGCGCGCCCCAGCGGGTCCAGATGCGTGAACTCAGCGGCCATCGACGAGAGGTTACGAGGTCCGGTCCGGCGGACCGACGACCCTCTCGGCCCGGCCGCTCGCCCGCTACCCGCCGATCTGGCTCATCGAACGGTCGGGGCGGATGAAGTTCACCGCGCCGATGTTGTGACCCGCCCATTTGGTGCCGACGGCGGTACTGATCGCGGCCGCCAACTCGTCGTCGGTCCCACCGCCGCGCATGACCGCGCGGAGGTCGGTCTCCTCCAATGCGAACAGGCACGTACGGAACTTGCCCTCGGCAGTGATGCGAACCCGGTCGCAACTCTCACAGAACGGTTCGGTGACGCTCGCGATGACTCCGATGTCGCCGATGCCGTCGCGGAATCGGTAGCGCGCCGCAGGTTCAACGTGCGCAGCATCGGCGTGGGTCTGCTCCAGCGGGAACACCGCGTGGATCCGATCGATGATCTCGGTGGCCGACACCACCTGATCGCGCTGCCAGTCCCCCGGCGCGTCGAGCGGCATGAACTCGATGAAGCGAACGCCCACACCTTTCTCACGCCCGAACGCGGCCAGGTCCACGACCTCGTCGTCGTTGACGCCACGGATCACGACCACGTTGACCTTGACCGGGGCCATCCCTGTGGCGAGCGCGGCGTCGATCCCGGCCAGCGTGCGATCCAGCTCGTCTCGACGCGTGAGCGCGAGGAACGTCTCGCGGCGCAAGCTGTCGAGCGACACGTTCACGCGGTTCAAGCCGGCGGCCTTCAACTCGGCCGCCATCTCGGGCAACTTGACGCCGTTGGTGGTCATAGCGAGGTCCACACCCAGCGGAGCCAGGAGTTCGAAGAGCCGGGGAAGGCCGTGGCGGATCGTCGGCTCGCCCCCGGTGATCCGGACGCCGTCGAAGCCCCACCGCTCGACGCACACCCGGGCGATCCGAGCGAGTTCCTCGTACGTGAGGAGGTCCGACCGGTCGAGCCACCGCAAGCCCTCCTCGGGCATGCAGTAGGTGCAGCGAAAGTTGCACCGATCCGTCACCGACAGCCGCAAGTCCCGGACCCGACGGGCGAACGGGTCCACCAACGGGACCGGCGCGGGGGTCGAACCCGGTATCGAGGAAGCGTTCGGTGCGGGCACGAAGCCAGGGTACGCCACATGCAGTCACCGTTCTCCGGCCGATATCCCCAGCATTGATGACCACGCTGGGTCGCATGAACCATTCCTATTGAACGCTGAGAGTGGTTTCATGATCACGTTCCACGCGCTGCTCGGGAGGCAGGTGCGAGGGCACTGACAAGAAAGACAGGTCACACCTCGGGGAGGCGTTGATCCGCAGGCGTCCAACTGGTCGCATGAGCCTGCGGGGAGCCAGTGCGAAACCGGCCCCACCCAGCGTTCCTGGGGCCGGTCTTTTCGTGCACCACGTCTCGAGGTCTCCAACGTGCCCCACCGTCTCCACCGAGCTCACCGCCTCCTGGCCACCGCAATGGTCACCGGCCTCGGAACCTTCGTCTTCTCGGGAGCCGTCTCCTCCGGCATCGCCGGCGCGAGTCCGGCCGAGGTGCCGCTCACGATCGTCGTCTCCGGAGACGGCGCCGCGTTCGACACCGACGTGCTCGTCGGCTGCGAGTCACCCGCAGCGCCACGCCACGACGCGACCCGCGGCGACGTCGAGATCGGTGGCGCGGCAACCCTCGAACGGCGCTCGGTGGAAGTCCCCGCCGCCGGCGCAGCCCAACTTCAAATTTCTGACCTCACCGACGGCAGTGCCTGCTCGGTCACCGCGTCGGGCTCGGGAGCAGCCCTTCTGGACGCGGTTGACGGCGGCACTCCGCTGGTCGGTTCTGACGGTCAGATTCGTGGGGTCGCGGTGATGGTGGATCGGGGGACCCCCGTCACCGCGTACCTCACCTTCACGATCCCGGCCGTGCTTCCTGCATCGGTGGCCACGCCGTTGGCGACCACCGGTGCAAAGAACGCGGCCGGTTCGGGCAGCGCGGCTCCAACACCGCCTGCGCTGCCAGGGAGTGATGGTGCAGCATCCGCCGCAGCACCCGTCGCACTCGCAGCCGCTCGGTCGACGACAACGGCGTCGTCGGCCGCGCTGCCCGATCCATCCGGTACCGGGACCGCGCTCGCAATCGCGTGCGTCGGTCTCCTGCTCTGCGCCGCCGTCGCCTACGCGATGGTGGCGTCGAGCCGCCGCGAACCCCGCCCGAACTGACGCCGGGCACCTCCGCGCCGAGCCCACGCCCGGCGAACCAACGCGCAAAACGCAAGCCATGGCTTGCGCTTTTGGTGCGAGTTGGCGGGGGTGGGGGCTCGTTGAGTGCTTGGGTCAGATCAGGTCAGGAGCATGACGGGGACGGGGTCGCCGGCTTCGAGGCCGGGGCCGTCGGGGATCAGCGCCAAGCCGTTGGCCGAGGCCATCGCGGCCAGGGCGTTGCTCGCTTGAACCCCGCTGCGGACGGCGACATACCGATCACCTTCGTAATGAACCCGGACCCGATCCAGATGCAACCGCCCGTCGGCCCGGCGCGGCATCGGGGCCGCCGCGTACGCCGTCACCACCGGCCGGTCCGGCCGCGCGTGACCCATCATCTGGCGGAGCGCAGGCCGCGCGAAGAGTTCGAAGCTCACGTGTGAACTCACGGGATTGCCCGGCAAGCCGAAGATCGGCGTGCCGTCGATCCGACCGAAGGCGAACGGCTTCGCCGGTTTGATCGCCACCTGCCACCACTCCAGCGCACCGATCTGGTCGAGCACCGCCTTCACGACGTCGTAGTCGCCGACGGACACACCGCCTCTGGTGATGATGACGTCACAGCTCGCCGCCGCACCGCGAAACCGCGCGGTTACCTCCGCTTCGTCGTCGCGCCCGATGCCGAGGTCGATGGCCTCCGCGCCCGCCTCGGCGACGAGGGCCAGCAGCATCGGCCGATTCGAATCCCGGATCTGTCCCGGCGCCAGTTCGCCCGGCCCTTCACGGAGCTCGTCGCCGGTGGACAGCACGCCGACGCGCACGCGCGGATAGACCGGCACGTCGGTGAACCCCAGCGACGCGAGCACGCCGAGATGCGCGGGGCCGAGCACCGTCCCGGTGCTGAAGACCTCGTCGCCCGCTTCGACGTCACCGCCGGGATGGCGAACGTGGTCGCCCGCGCTCGCCGTGACCTCGATCATCACACCACCGGCGCCGTCGCGTTCGGTGCGCTCCACCATCACGATGGCGTCCGCACCTTCGGGCATCGGCGCGCCGGTCATGATCCGAATCGCCTCGCCGGGTCCGACGGGCACCGTGGGCGCGTGCCCCGCCGGAAGGTCGCCGACCACGTGCAGGCACACCGGAGCGTCCGCGGTGTCGACCGCTCGCACCGCGTACCCGTCCATCGCAGTGTTGGCGAACGGTGGCACCGCCTCGCCGGCGATCACGTCGGCCGCGAGAACGAGGCCCATCGCATCGCGCAACGCCACCATGCTGCGACGCGCCGCGGGCACCGCCGCCCGGACCCGAGCCTGCACTACCTCGAGCGATTCCACCAGGTCTCCGATCCGACCTCGCCCTCGGGGGACGAGTTCTCAAGGATCAGATGATGCCGCGGCGACGCAAGGTTTCCAGCAAGAACTTCTCGAGGTCCGGCGCGAGGTCGGGACGGTCGAGCGCCAACTCCACGTTGGCCCGCAGGAAGTCGACCTTCTGGCCGATGTCGAACCGGCCGTCGGTGAAGACCTGGCCGTACACGGTCTGGTCCTGGTTCAGGAGGCCGATCGCGTCGGTGAGCTGGATCTCGCCCCCGGCACCGGGCTGGGTGCGGTCGAGCGCCTCGAAGATCTCGTTCGTGAACACGTAGCGGCCGATCACGGCCAGGGTGGACGGCGCGTCTTCCATCCTCGGCTTCTCGACGATGGACTTCACCTGGACGAGCGAGTCGTCCACGTGCTCGGGCTCCACACAGCCGTAGGCCGAGATCTCCTCCGGCTTCACGTCCTTCAGCGCGAGCACCGACCGGCCGTACCGGTCGTGCACGTCGAGCATCGAGCGGAGCAGGGCGGAGTCGTCCACCATGATGTCGTCGCCGAGCATCACCGCGAACGGCTCGTCGCCCACATGCTGGCGGGCGATGGACACCGCGTGGCCGAGCCCGAGCGGATCCTTCTGGCGGATGTAGTGGATCTCACCGAGCTCGGAGGACTCCTGCACTTCCTTCAACAGGTCGGTCTTGCCCTGTTGCTCCAGGTAGAACTCGAGCTCGAAGTTCCGGTCGAAGTGATCCTCGATCGCCCGCTTACCGCGACCAGTGATGATCAGGATGTCGGTGAGGCCGGCGCGCACCGCCTCTTCCACCACGTACTGGATCGACGGCTTGTCGACGACCGGCAGCATCTCCTTCGGCTGACTCTTCGTCGCCGGGAGGAACCGGGTGCCGAGCCCGGCAGCAGGAATGACGGCCTTACGCACACGCGGATTCATCGGGACGACAACCTCATGGAAATGGACGGTACAAGCTGTGATGCAGTGTGTCGGCAGGCCGTTCGGCCCGGTTGACCCCGGATTCGACAAACAACCCGCACCCATCCGGGCTACCCGGCTGCGATCACGTCGAATCCGATTCGGATGCGCCAGGAGCACCGTCGGTGCGCAGTTCCTGGCCGCGCAGGAGGCGGCGCAGGTTCGGGAGGTGGCGGATCACCACCAACAGGGCGATCGCGCTGGTCACGCCGATCTCCCAACCGGCGCGGCCCATGATCGCCACGCCGACGGGGAACAGGATCGCCACGACCATCGACCCGACGGACGCGAGCTTCAACACCCGTGCCGCCACGAACCAGACTGCGGCGAGCACCACGCTGATGAGCGGATTCAGGACCGCCAGCATCCCGCCGGCGGTGGCGACGCCCTTGCCACCCTTGAACCGCCGAGTCACCGGATAGGTGTGGCCGAGCACGGCGAGCACGCCGAGGACGTACGCGACGCCCCGCCCGGCGACGGCCAGGCCCACACCCGAGGCCACCGCACCCTTCGCCAGATCACCCGCCATCACGAGGAGACCGGCCTTCCACCCCATGATGCGCGCCACATTCGACGCGCCCGGGTTGCCCGAACCCTCCGCCGTGACGTCGTGGCCACCGGCGCGAGCAACCAGGACCGCAGTCGGGAACGTCCCCAGGAGGTAGGCCGGCACGGCAAGGAGCGCGGCGGCCGGGAATGGTTGCACCTGCCTATATAACGCCACCAGGGCGTCGGGTAGCATGGATGGTCCCTGATTCACCCCGTTCCCCTCAACGAGGTCGCTCCGATCGATGCCCACGTACGAGTACGTCTGCTCCAAGTGCGATCAGCACCTCGAGGTGTACCAGACCTTCAGCGAAGAACCGCTCAAGCGGCACCCGAGCTGCGGTGGGAAGCTCACCAAGGTCCTGGGCGCGGTCGGGATCGTGCTGAAGGGTTCGGGCTTCTACAAGACGGACAACCCGTCCTCGTCCCGGCGCAGCAGCGAGAAGTCGGATAGTTCCTCGGGCTCCGGTGAATCCAAGAGTTCTGAATCCAAGAGTTCGGATTCGAAGAGTTCCGATTCGAAGGGCTCGGACTCAAAGAGCTCCGATTCGAAGGGCTCGGATTCGAAGGGTTCGGGGTCGGGTTCGAGTCCGAAATCCGACGGTGGATCGTCGGCGAAGAAATCCGACAGTGGATCGTCGAAGCAGGTCGCGAGCAAGAAATAGGCCTCACGGCCGGCGGGTGACGACCCGCCGTGCCACCCCTCGTGGTCCCCGGCCACCGCACTTCCCCCGAAGTTCGTCGCAGATTCCCGGGGGTCTCCCATGTTCCGTCGTTCTCCACGCGCTGGCCTGCTCGGGCTCGCGGCGCTCGTCGTTGCGGTGCTGACCGCGTCCACCGTCATCGCCAGCGTCTCGTCGCTGCGCCATCAGGATCAGGCGTTCGGCCAAATCCATTCGATCGTCGTCGCCCGGCGGGACCTCCCGATCGGGACCCGCATCGCCGCCGCCGATCTCGGGGCGCGCAAGTTGCGGGGTGAACCGCCCGTCCCCGACACGATGACGCGCCGATCCCACGCGCTCGGCCGCATCGTCCGGGCGCCCATGCTCGCCGGCGATCTCGTCACGGCTCGCCACCTCGCGGCCGGTCGCCGGGGCGCGCTCAGCGCGGTGGTCCCCGCGGGTCGGCGGGCGGTCCGCCTCGTCGTTGACCACAGCATCCGGCCCGCGGTCGGTGACGTCGTGGACGTCCTGGCCACGTTCGATCCCGCCACTCTCGCCGACGGCGGTGACCCCACCGTGGTGGTGGCGCCTGCGGTTTCGGTACTGACGGTCGACGCGGGAACCGCCGGCACCGACGCGGTGGGGATCACGGTGTTGGTCACGCCCACACAAGCCAGCCGGCTCGCGTTCTCGGCGAGTACCGGCACGATCAGCATCGCCCTCGCGCCCCCCGAAGCGGCACGCGGCACGGGCTGACCGGGCGCGGGCTGAACTGACGCACCTCGCCCTCGGTTACCCTCCGGCCCGTGATCGAGGCAGTGATTTTCGACTACGGCGGCGTGTTCTCGAGTCCGCTCTTCCGCGGGATCGGTGACTTCGAGGCGCGCATGGGCTACCCCTCGGGTTCGGTCTTGGAACTGCTGTTCGGCGACAAGGCGTATGTGGGGGTCGAGGGCGCGATCCACGCGGTCGAGCGGGACGTGCCCACGGAGTCCGTCACCCACGACTGGCATCGGCTCGAAGTCGGCGAACTCAGTCTCGACGGGTGGTTCGCGGGAGTAGCCGCGCGGGCGCCGGAAATCCTGGGCCAGGACATCGACATGGCCGCGTACCTCCAGTTCATGGTGGACATGCCGGTGGGGGTCCATTGGCCCGTGGTGCATCGCGCGCGGGAACTGAAGGCCGCCGGGATGCCGATCGCATTGCTCACGAACAACGTGGCCGAGTGGGGCGACCACTGGCGGGCGACGTTCCCGGTCGACGAACTCTTCGAGATCGTCGTCGACTCCTCGGACGTGCGGATGCGCAAGCCCAACCCCGACATCTACCGGCTCACCTGCGAACGACTCGGCGTAACTCCGGACGCGTCGGTCTTCCTCGACGACAACGCCGACAACGTGGCCGCGGCGCAGGCACTCGGGATGGAGATCGTGCGCGTGGGCGACAACCCGTTCGTGGCCATCGCCGAACTCGACGCGATCCTGGACCGGCGCGGCACCGGCTGAACCAGCCGCGGCACCCGCTGAGTCAGGCGCCGGCCATCGTCATCTCGGAGACGAGGAGCGTGAGGCCGGCGGTTCCGCCCGGCAGCCACGTGAGGTCCGATCCGATCTCCACCACGTCGAGCAGCATCCGCGGCAGGGTGGACGCCACCGTGATCTCGCGCACCGGTTCTGCGAACTGACCGTTCCGGACCATCAGGCCTTCGGCCCCGACCGAGAAGTCGCCGCTCACCGGGTTCGTCCCCGAGTGCAGTCCGGACACCGACTGCACGTAGAGCGCCTCGGGAACCGCCGCCATCACCTGCTCCGGCGACTTCGTGCCCGGCAGGAAGTGCAACGCACGCGCGCCCACGCCGGGGGTGGACGCGTACCCCCGCACGGCGGAACCGGTGGTCGTGGTCCCGGCGCGACGCGCGGTGTAGAGGTTGTGGAGAAATCCTTCGAGCCGACCGTCGCGCACGAGTGTGTTGGCGCGCGTGGGAACCCCTTCACCGTCGAACGGGCTGGCGCCGAATGCTTCCGCGTTGGTGGGATCGTCGACGATCGTGACGTTGGCCGCGCCCACGAGTTCGCCGAGGCGATCGGCGAACATCGATCGTCCCTTCAGGACCGCCTCACCGTTCAGGGCCGCGCCGATCAGGGCCAGCACCGAGGCGCTGACCATCGGGTCGAAGATCACCGGCAGCCGCTTCGTGGCCGGCTGGGTGGCACCGAGCAGCCGGGTCGCGCGGAGCGCGGCCATCGCCGCGGCCGCTTCGATGTCGAGTTCGCCGAAGCTGCGGCGCACGTCGAACCCGTATCCGGTCTGGGTGGAATCGCGCGGCCCCGCCATCGCCGAGGTGCCCACCGAAGCCATCGTGCGCGTCATCGTGGCCGAGACGCCCGTCGACGCGACCATCGCCAACTCGAGCGCGGTGTCGCCGTAGTCGGTGGACTCCACCCCGCGCACCCGCGCGTCGGCAGCCATCACCGCCCGGTCCGCGGCGATCGCGAGAGCCACCTTGTCGGCCGTGGGCGTGGCCAGCACGTCGTCACGCCACAGGTCCAACACCGGCGGTGAACCCCCTTCGACGTCGCGCGGTTCCGCGAGGCCGTAGCCGTCGTCGACCGCGCCGTACGTGGCGTTGTCCCGCGCATCGGCCAACGTCTCCGCGATCACATCGGCGTCCAGCGAACCCGCGGACGCGATCCCCTGCCGCCCCGCGGCGATCACGCGTATACCGATGCCCGCGGCCTCGGCGACGGACAACGACTCCACTGCGCCGTTGAACACCTTCACTTCCGTCTCTCGAGACCGCACGACGTACGCCTCGAGGGCCTCGCCCGGGCGCGCCGAGTCCGCGACTTCCCGCGCGATGTTCGCCAGGTCCGGAGTACTCACGCGGCGGTGCCGCCGACGGTGAGTTCGGCAACGCGCAGCGTCGGTTGACCGGACGAGACCGGCACGCTCTGGCCGTCCTTGCCACACATGCCGGTCCACGTCTCGAAGTCGTTGCCGACCGCGTCCACCGCGCGCAACGCCTCGGGACCGTTCCCGATGAGCTGAGCGGCGCGCACCGGATACGTGATGTGCCCGTCCTCGATCATGTACGCCTCGGTGATGCCGAAGACGAAGTCGCCGGTCGCGGTGTTCACCTGCCCGCCACCGAGCGCGACGCAGTACAGGCCGTAGGGCGTCTGACGGATGATCTCGTCCGGGTCCTCGGTGCCTTCGGTGATGTAGGTGTTCGTCATCCGCACCATCGGCAGGTGTTGGTAGGTCTCGCGCCGGCCGTTGCCCGAACTGGCGCGGCCCTCGCGGCGAGCCCGCAGTGCGTCCCACATGTAGTCGGTGAGGATGCCGTCGTCGATGAGGACGTTGCGCTGTGCGGGCGCGCCTTCGTCGTCGATCGCGCACGCGCCCCAATCCCGCGCGAGCGCGCCGTCGTCGACGAGCGTCACCCCTCGCCCGGCCACTCGTTCTCCGACCATGCCGGCGAACACCGACGCATCGCGCGCCACGAGATCGGCCTCCAGGCCGTGACCACACGCCTCGTGGAACAACACCCCACCTGCGCCGCGCCGGAGCACAACGGGCAGCCTGCCGCTCGGCGCCGGTCGGGCGTCGAGCTTGGACACCGCACGGGCCGCCGCGATGCGGGCGATCTCCTCGGGGGGATGCTCGTCGAAGAACTCGAATCCGATGGTGCGGCCGGGCGCTTCCGATCCGGTCTGCAGCCCGGTGTCGGCCGACGCGACGCAGCTCACCGCGAAGCGCGTGCGAACTTGGTCGTCGGTCGCGAGCACGCCGTCGGAGTTGGCGACGAGGATCCGGCGGCGACTGTCTGCGTAACTCGACGTGACCTGCGTGATCGATCCGGACTCGGCTCGCGCCGCAGCATCGGCCCGCGCCATCATCTCCACCTTGCGCGCCTTGGGCACGGTCTCGGGCAGGGTCTCGACGCGGTGCGGTGGCGTCGACTGCCGAGCAACGAGCGGCGCGACACGAGTACCGGGGCCGCCGGCCGCGGCCGCCGCGGCGGCGGCCGATGCGGCGGCGTCGAGCCCGCCCGCCGAGAGGTCCGACGTGTGGGCAAAGCCCGTGGTCTCGCCCCGCACCACGCGGATTCCCGCGCCGCGGCTGCGACCGGACCGCATCTCCTCCACCTTGCCGTCGTCGTAGGTGGCCGAGGTGGACGCCCGCTCCTCCACGAAGACGTCGGCGAAATCTCCGCCGCCTGCCAACGCGCGGCGGAGCGCGGCCTCGACCAGTGGGGTCTCGATCATCGGGGTCTCCTTGCTCAGGTGCCCGGACGCGAATGGCGACGGGGGCTCGGTCGGTGAGCATCTCACCGACCAATCGTGGTGTCGCTCCGGGGGTTGCGTATGGTACGCCCGTGCCGCTCGACGCCGGTCTCTCCGGTTCCGTGACCCATACCGTCATCGACGCCGACACCGCGTTGGCACAGGGCACCGGCTCGGTCCCGGTGCTCGCCACTCCGAGTGTGGTCCTCCTCGCGGAGCAGGCGGCGGTGGCGGCCGTCGCCGACCATGTTCCTGCCGGCCACACGACCGTTGGCTACCGGGTCCAGCTCGATCACCTGGCGCCGGTGGCCGTGGGCGAGGAGGTCACCGCCGACGCGGTCCTCGAGACCATCGAAGGCCGGCGCCTGACGTTTCGCGTCTCGGTGAAGAACCGGGCCGGGCTCGTTGCCGCCGGGCGCATCACTCGCGTCGCCGTTGAAGAAGCCCGGTTCCTCGCGCGGGCGGCCGGTACGCCGTAGTTACGCGGCGGTCGGTGCGGTGGTTTCGACCACTGCGAGGAACTGGCGGATCGCCGCGAGCCAAGCGGGACCGTTCTCGAACTGCGGCGAGTGTCCGGCGCCCTCGATCACGACGAGTTGGGCGCCCGGGATCGTCTCGGCCATCGCCAGGGACCCCACCATGAACGGTGTGTCTTCCACGCCGACGAGCACGAGGGTGGGACAGCTGATCCCGACCAACTCCGCGAGCTGATCGGGTTGGTCCCGGATCTCGATCATCATCGTCGCGTACATCGCCCGGCTGAGCGCCGCCCACTTCGCGTCGCCGAACGCGCGGTATCCGGGTCGCTCGGCGAGGAGCCGGTCATAGGACGGTGTCCCGAGCGGTTCGAACGCGTCCATCACCCGCTTGAGTTCGTCCATGCCCTGCTCGTTCGCGATCTGGACTCCGAGGTCGATGATCTCCGAGTCGAGTCCCGGCACCGGCCCGGGCGCCGTGTCCATGAACACGAGGGCATCGAGGCGCTCGGGTGCGGCGAGCGCGAATCGGCGCACGACCATGCCGCCCATCGAGTGGCCCAGCATCCGCACGCGCGCGATGTCGAGTGCGTCGAGCACGTTGACCAGATCGGCCGCGAACCGGTCGAGTGAGTACCGCGCTTCTTCCTCGGGTCCGTCACTCTCCCCGTGGCCGCGCAGATCAAGGGTGATCACCCGATGGTCCCGAGCGAGATCGTCGAGCTGATCGGAGAAATCCTCCTTTGCGCCCCCGAACCCGTGGACGAGCATGAGCGCGGGTCCGGCCCCCTGGTCCGTGACCTCCAGGCCAACACCGTCATCGGTCGAGATCCGCACGTGAGCCTCCGGCGTGAGTGGCAATGGCGTCCCCGCGGCCGCCAAACGAGCCCGTAGGCTACGCGCTCATGCCCGAGCCCGAAACCGGAGGCCCCGACGCGCCCCACGCCCGGGCGGGATTGGGCCTGGCGGTGCGCCTCGTCGTGAGTGGCGCGCTCCTGGCGATCCTGATCTCGAGGATCGACATCGACTCCGTGATCCCCCGCGAACGACAGCTCTCCACGCTCGCATGGTTCGCGCTCGCGCTGGCGAGTGCCGGCGTCGGCATCGTGCTCTCGGCCTGGCGTTGGCAGCGGGTGATCGAGGCCTTCGGCGTGCACGTCCGACTGCGCGTGCTCGCCACCCATTACTTCGCGGGACAGTTCGTCGGCAACGTCCTCCCGTCCACCATCGGTGGTGACGTGCTGCGCGTCACCCGCAGCGCGAAGAACATCGGGTCGAGCGAGACCGCGTTCGCGGCGGTGGCGCTCGAACGGCTGACCGGATTCCTCGCGCTCCCGCTGCTCTGTCTCTCCGGCTTCATCCTGGAGCCGAGCCTCCTGGACTCGAGCGCGGCGTGGGTGGCGATCCTCGTCTCGGGAATCGCATTGGCCGCGCTCGGCGCGATCCTGTTCCTGGCCGGTCACCCGCGCGTCGCGGGTCGGTTCGAAGGACGCGACAACTGGGTTCGCTTCCTCGGTGCCGTCCACGTGGGTGTGGGCCACCTCCGCCGCGACCGTCGTCAGATCGTTGCCGTGGTCGCGACGGCGATCATCTACCAGGTCTCAGTCATCGCCACGGTCGGCTTCATCGTGCTCACGCTCGATGCTGGCGTTCCCATCGCGGCCGTCATCGCCTTCGTGCCCGTCGTCGCGATGGCCCAGGTGGTCCCGATCTCGCTGTCGGGCCTCGGCATACGCGAGGGAATGCTCGTCCTGTTGCTCGACCCGCTGGGAGTGTCGTCGGGGCAAGCCGTCGGAATCGGATTGGCTTGGTACGCCACCATGCTGATCGTCAGCCTCCTGGGTGCGCCGGCGTTCGCGGTGGGCCATCGCGTTGCGAGCGCGCCCGCGGAGTCGAACGTGCCGTGAACGACACCCGAGTCACCGGGCCGGACACCTCGGGGCCGGACACCTCGGGGCCAGACGTCTCGGGCCCAGCCACTCCCGGCCCAGCCGTGACGGGGCCGGGAGTGGCTCCGGTCTCGCCGTCGGACCCTTCGGTGGCGTGGCGCCGACGGCTGCCCGGCGCGCGCACGCTCACCGGCGGGGCCGTCATCTACTGGTGGTTCGAGATCGTCGCGGTGCTCACCTATTACGTCCTCTATTCGGCAGTACGCAACGCCGACGCGCACAACCCCGGGCCGGCGCGCGAGCACGCGCTCCAACTCATCCGATTCCAGCGCAAGCTCGGCATCTACCACGAGCAGACGATCAACCAGTGGGCGCTCACGGTCGAGCCCCTCGTCATCGGATCCAACTACTTCTACGGCTCGCTGCACTTCGTCGTCACGATCGGCGTGGCGATCTTCCTGTTCCGAAAGTTCCCTGACGACTATCCGCGGTGGCGCAACACGCTCGCGATCGCCACCGTCATCGCGCTCATCGGTTTCCGCTACTGGCCGCTCATGCCACCGCGGCTGCTGCCCGAGCGCTTCGGGTTCATCGACACCCTGGACAAGTACCCCACCTTCTGGAGCTTCAACTCCGGCGCGATGAAGCAGATCTCGAACCAGTTCGCGGCGATGCCGAGCGTGCACTGTGCGTGGGCGCTGTGGTGCGCGTGCGCGCTGGTGCCCCGGTTGAAGTCCACGGGGGCCAAGGTGTTGGCCGGGTTGTATCCGGTGCTGACGGTCATCGTGATCGTCATCACCGCGAACCACTACTTCCTCGACGCCGTCGGCGGCTTCTTCATCCTCGGCGTGGGCTACGTGGCCGCGCGGCTGCTCACCCACGCCGGCCGACCGCGAGTGAAAGCCGCATGAGCGGGATCGACCTCGACCACGTGGCGATCGCAACTACCGACATCGCGGGCGCGCTCGGACACGTTGTCGGTGACCTCGGCGCAGTCGTGGTGCACGGCGGCGACGGCTACGGATTCCGCTGGGTCCAGGTCCGGCTCGGGACGCCCACCACCGGCATGACAGTGGAACTGCTCGTGGTCTGGAAACCCGAGGTCAACGACTTCCTCGCCCGCTTCATCGCCGGCCACGGGGTGGGCGTCCACCACATGACCTTCAAGGTGGACGACCTCGCCGCCACCCTCGAGCACGCAAAATCGATCGGGCTCCATCCGCTCGGGGTCAGCCTCGAGAACCCGCAGTGGCGGGAGGCGTTTCTGGCGCCCCGCGAGGCGCACGGCACCGTGATCCAACTCGCCCAGACCGATCACGGACCCGGCGACTTCACGGCCATGATCGAGCGGGCCACGGCGACGGGCGCGCCCGAGGGCAGCCCGATCTGGTGGCCCCCGCCACCGGCGCCGAGTGCCTCGCCCACCGTCCTACGCCGGGTCGTCCTCGGGAGTCCCGCGCGTACCCGCACCACCGAGTTCTTCACCGACTTCCTCGGCGGGAGTCACACCGATACGAACACCGCCGGCACGAACAACACCGATACGGGCACCGGCGCGGACGTCGACGGGACCGATCTCGTCTGGCCCGGCGGGGGACGGATCCGGATCGTCGACGCACCGACGGCCGGCGTCCTGCGCCTCGAAGGTGACGGCCCGGCCGCACGCGTCCTCGATCTCAGCGGCATTCACTTCACGGGCGCCGCTCGGTAGAGAACGCCGCGCCGGCCTCAGGTGCGGCGGGTGAACCCGACGATCTCGAGGACTGCGTCCCGCACGGCACGGTCCGCCAGGGACAGCGGCGCGTTCTTGAGTGTGGCCAACCCGAGTTGGCGCGGGGGCAAGTCCGCGATCTCGAACGTGCGCAGGTTCTCCAGGTTCGGCGGCACCGCGGTCTCGGGCAACACTGCGATGCCGGCACCGGCGGCCACGAGATCCGCGATGAGCCGGATCCCCTCGACCTCCACCGGCACGTCGAGGTGCACTCCCAACTTCGCGGCCGCCTGCTCGATCTCACCCCGCAGCGGATTGACCTCCGGCGGTAGCACGAGCCGGAGTCGGGCGAGGTCGGTGACCTTGAGCGGTCCGGCCGGGAGATCGGCATCGATCGGCGCCAACCCCACCATCGGCTCATCGGCCAGGTGTTCAAACACGATGCGCGGATCCATGGCCGGTGCGGTGACCACCGCGATCGCCAGTTCCTGGCTCAGCACTTCCGCGAGGAGACGTTCCGAGGCGCCCTCGTGGACGAGCAGCCGAATCCCCGGTGCGATCTCGCGCAGATGGGCGACGAGCTGCGGTACCAGCCACCGGCTCGCCGTGCCGACCACGCCGAAGGTGGCATTGCCGACCCGCAGCCCGGTGAGCGCTGCGAGTTCCTCGTGCAGCAGTTCCATCTCCCGGCGGATGCGTCGGCCGCGGGCGAGGACCACCCGGCCCGACTCGGTGGGCGTGGCGCCGCCCCGACCGCGAGCCAAGAGCGTCACCCCGAGCTCGGCTTCCAACTGGCGAACCTGCTCGGAGACATTGGACTGCACGGTGCGCAGCGTGTCCGCCGCCGCGGTGAAGGTCCCGGCTTCTTCGATGGCGATCATCGTGTCGATGTGACGGATTTCCATGACGATGCTCCTCTCGGTCGGCCGGCCATCCGCTAACGCCCGCCTTCTCTATCTGAGATAGCGATGGTAGCTATCAATACTAACCGTTGGACAGATCATGCCTGGAGGGTGTTGCATGGATGCCGGACACCCGGGGAGCCGGGGCCCCCCGCCGGCTCCCCAACTTTTTTCAATGCCCTTTGGTTGCATCCCCCGGATCGACCGCTTCCCCCGCAACGACTCGAGGAACGATGGCCGCAGAGAGCCTCTCCACTTTGATCTTCACCGGACCGCTGTCCTGGACCGCCGACGCGGCGTGTGAAGGTCGCACCGAACTGTTCTTCGCCCCCGCCGGCGAGCGCCCCGAGGCGCGAGCGGTCCGTGAGGGCAAGGCCCGTGGCGTGTGCGCCGAATGCGTCGTCAACATCTCGTGTCGGGACTGGGCCCGCGAGCACCGCGAGTACGGATTCTGGGGTGGCGAGTCCGAAGAAGACCGCGCCGCCGCCGGCTTCCGCGTGGACATGCCGGTCGGACGGGTAGCCCGGTACCCCAAGGGCAACGGAGTTCCGGTCGCACCGCGCACCCCCAAGGTCGCGTAAGCACGATCCGTGCGTCGCGGACCGCTCGCTGCGGTCTGACTAATCTGCCCGGCTCTATGGGCCTCCCCGATGACCGACCCCTCGATGACTGACTCCCTCGATGGTGTCGACCTCGAACGGCTCCGCCCGTTCTTCGTCGCGAACGTGACCGGTGCGCACGACGCGCCCCTCACCGCCACCCTGATCGCCGGGGGTCGCTCGAACCTCACGTACTCCGTCAGCGACGGCACCTCCACGTGGGTCCTGCGTCGGCCACCGCTCGGCCACGTGTTACCGACCGCGCACGACATGGCGCGCGAATACCGGGTCATGAGCGCGCTCGCTCCCACCGACGTTCCCGTCCCGCGCACGCTGGCGATGTGTGACGACCTCGCCGTCAACGACGCACCGTTCTACGTGATGGAGATGGCGCACGGGATCATCTATCGCGACGCGGCGGCGCTGGCGTCGCTCAGTGCCCGCGACGCGCGCGGCGCGTCCGAGGCACTCGTCGACGTCCTCTGCGCGATCCACGCCGTGGACTACCAGCAGGTCGGTCTCGGGGAGTTCGGTCGACCCGACGGCTTTCTCGAACGCCAGGTGCGGCGCTGGGGCGAACAGTGGGAACGGTCCAAGACCCGTGAACTCCCGGCCGTTGACGAACTCGCCCGCCGTTTGCGAGCCGCGTTGCCCGAGAGCGGACCACCCACGATCGTGCACGGCGACTACCGCCTCGACAACACGATGATGGCGATGGACGATCCGGGCCGCATCGTCGCGGTGCTGGACTGGGAGATGTCCACCCTCGGCGATCCCCTCACCGACCTCGGGCTGTTCCTGCTGTACTGGGGTCAGGCCGACGCCCAGGTGATCGCAACCGGGGCTGCGATCCAAACCCAGGCCGGGTTCATGACGCGCGACGAAGTGGTGGCGCGTTACGCCACCGTCAGCGGACGGGCGGTCGATCAGCTCGACTGGTACGAGATCCTCGCGTCGTACAAGTTGGCGATCATCGTGGAAGGCATCAACGCCCGGTACCAGATGGGCAAGACCCTCGGCGACGGGTTCGAGAGCATGGGTGCGATGGTGGCCGGCCTGATCGACACCGCACTCGAACGGGCGAACCAATCGGAGATCGCCGCGCTCCGCGGTTGAGCGCCCGTCTGGCGCTCGCTCCGATCTGATCCCTACCGTGGGCGGTCATGACCCTCGCCCTGTCCCAGACCGCGCGCGCCATTCGCAACGCCACCGAGCCGATCGCCGCCGGTGTGTACTTCGCGCCGGAGGCGCAGGCCGAGTACCAAGCTCTCGGCCTCAACTACTTCGAGTCGTACTTCTGTTCACGCAGCGCGTGTCTCGGTGCTGCGCCCTGGAGCGTCGTGTGCGCGGCGTTCGCCGCGTTCAAGCCGGCGGCGGTGCAGACCGCAGTCACGGCCGGCTGGGCCGCCACGACCCCGGCCGCATTGTTGCGCGCGCGTGAGATCGGTGCCACTGCGCAACTCGAACGGATCCTCGGCGATGTCGCGAGTGACGCCGACGTCGCCCGCGCCACCGAGATCCTCTTTTCCATGACCGACGGTGTGGACCCGTCGGGCCGGGCGCTCTACGCCGGACTCTCGGTGCTCGGACGTCCGGCATCGCCCTTCGGCGCGCTGTGGCGCGCGGCGGACTTGGTCCGGGAACATCGCGGTGACGGTCATATCGCCGCATGGATCCCGCACGTCGACTCCACCGAGATCACCGTGCTCACCGAACTCGCCTGGGGAATCCCGGCGCGCTCCTACGTGTTCACCCGGGGTTGGAACGAGGAAGAGGTCGACGCCGCGTACGCGCGCCTCGGCGAGCGAGGCCTCATCGCCGACGGCGCCTTGACGGCCGCCGGCACCGAGCTGCGCGATCACATCGAAGTGACCACCGACCTCAGCACCCGGGCCGTCTTCGACCGCCTCGGCGATCGTGCCGACGAGCTGCTCGGCCTGCTCGACCCGTGGTCCGATGCCATCGTGGCCGCCGGCGGATATCCGGCCAGCCCCAAGAACCTGACGGTGACCGGCTGACGCCAACGGCGCGGGACCGGAGATCGAGGGTCCCGAGACCTACGATCCGGTCATGAGTTCCTTGCGGTGGGATCACGAACCGGTGTTGCACGACCCGGTGCTCGTGTGTGCGTTCACCGGCTGGAACGACGCCGCCGACGCCGCGACCGACGCGGTCGATTGGCTGGCGCAGCGCTTCGTGGCCCAGGAGTTCGCCACCATCGACGAGCAGGTGCACGTGGACTTCCAAGCCCAGCGTCCCGTGGTCACGTTGGTCGACGGCGTAACGCGCGATCTGAGTTGGCCGCAATACTCGCTCCGAGCCGCGGCCACCGCCGACGGTCAGCCCGATCTCGTCATGATCACCGGACCGGAGCCGAACTACGACTGGCGCGGCTTCTGCCGTGCAGTCGTGGAGACGGCAACGGCACTCGATGCGAAGACCATCGTGACGTTCGGCGCGTTGCTCGCCGACTCCCCGCACACTCGCCCGCCGCGCCTCACCGGGAGCGCGACCGATGCCGAGACGATGGACGAGATCGGGCTGACCCGCTCCCGCTACGAAGGCCCGACGGGCATCATCGGCGTGCTGCACGACACGTGTCGGCGGGCCGGTTTCCGCTCCGCATCACTCTGGGTGCCGGTACCGCACTACGTCGCCGCCGCGCCGAACCCGCCCGCGATCTCGGCGTTGCTCGACGGGTTCGGCCGCTGCGTGAACCTCGATATCGATCGACGCGAGTTGATCGTCGCATCGGACGCGTGGCGGGCGCGCGTGGACGAAGCCGTGGGCGCGGACGACGATCTGAAGACCTACGTCCGCAATCTCGAAGCGCAACCGGCCGATGCCAGTGTGGACCCGAACGAAGTTCCGAGCGGTGAGTCACTCGCCGAAGCCTTCGAGGAGTACTTGCGCGAGCAGGGCAGCTGAACCACCGCGCGCGACTCAGGCGAGGATGTCCTCGGCGAGTGCGAGCCAGAGTTGGGTGGAGAGATCGAGACTCTCCTGGTCCACGCGCTCGTCGTGACCGTGGAACATCTTGGCGTAGTCCTCGAACCGGATCCGTTGACTGAAGAGGCCG
The DNA here is from genome assembly GCA_031422675.1 of Acidimicrobiia bacterium. Lineage (GTDB taxonomy): Bacteria > Actinomycetota > Acidimicrobiia > IMCC26256 > JAENVU01 > JAENVU01. The sequence continues at coordinate 23,569 of JANPMG010000164.1, forward strand.
AATCCATACCCCACGGAACCGGCCCGCCGGAAGAACCGGTTGTCGGTTCCGCCCGTCATCACCGTCGGGACCAGGGCCGATCCCTCGCACAACCGCGCGGTCACGCGACTCAGTGAGTCCCACAACGGCGTGTCGATCGGCGATGCCGTTGCGGGGTCGTCGTTCGACGTGATCTCGACGCGGTCCGCGAGGTCACCGATCGCGTCGAGCAGGAGTGCTTCGGCGACGGCGCCGCCCTGACCGGGAAGCGTGCGCACGTCCACTTGGAGATCGACGCGGTCCGGGATGATGTTCGTCTTCGTACCGCCGTGCACGACGGTGGGTGCCATCGTGGTGTGCGTACACGAATGCGCAATCCGAGCGACACCCACCGGCAGCGAGTCGATCAACTCGTCGATGCGAGCCGGGTCGGTGAGTTCCTCCGGGAGCCCGAGCCCCTGCACGTAGCGCCGCCAGGTGTCGCCGATCTCGACCTCAGGTCGGTACTCGGAGATCCGGCGCACCACCTCCGCCGCCGTGACGAGCGCGTTGTCCGTCTTGTACGCCTGCGACGCGTGACTCGGCGTTCCGTGCACGGTGATCTTCGACCAGAACGTGCCCTTCTCCTCCACCATGATCGGAAGGCGGACGCCGGCCTTCGTCGGCACCTGGAAGCCGCCGGACTCGGTGACCACGTAATCGGATCGCATCGCGTCGAGTTCGTGCTCGACGAGATACTTCGCGCCCCAGGTGCCCAACGCTTCTTCGTCGGCGACCGCGAGGAACAACAACGTGCCACGCGGCGTGAATCCGCGCCGGGCAAGCGCCTTGAACGCGACCGCCATCGTGCTGGTGAGGTTGAGCATGTCGACCGCGCCCCGACCCCAGATCATGCCGTCGTCGAGTTCGGCGCCGAAGGGATCACGGGACCAGCCGTCGGGATTGACCGGCACAACATCCGTGTGGCCCATGAGCATCAGCGTGGGTGCCGTGGGGTCCGAACCTTCGATCTTGGCGAGCAGACTCCGCCGGCCCGGTTGGGGCTCGTAGTACTCGAGGTCCGCGCCGCTGCCTTCGAGGTATCCGGTCAGCAGGTCGGCGCTGCGCACCTCCTCGCCCGAGGCGACCTCACCGTCGTTGACGCACGCGTTCCGGATCAGGTCCTGGAGAAGCGCCGTCGCTTCGTTGGTCAGGTCGTCAGCCATCGCCGAACGGTAGCCCCCGGCCAACACCAAAGGTCATGAGCGGAGCGGGACACGCACGCAGCTCGATCCGATGATCCAGCGAAGCGTGGCCTGAGCGGCCCGGCCCGAAGGGCCAAGAGCGGGAGGTCAGGCGCGGTACACGAAGGTGCCGTTCTCGTCCCAGCGTTCGGCGTGGCCCGCTTGGTGGAGGTGTTCGAGGTGGGCGAAGGTCTCGCTCTCGGCCATCACCCCCCAATGCTTCTCGGGGAACAGCTCGTGCGAGAGCGCGACGACGTCGGCCGGCCCGACCGCTGCGGAGACCGCGCGCAGCTTCTCCATCCGCTCGAAGTGATGCTCCTTGATCGCCTCGACCCGTCCGGGCACGTCGGTGAACGGATGGCCGTGGGCCGGGAGTCCGAGGCGGACGTTCTCCAGGGAGCCGACCAGGTCCAGCGTCGCGAGGTAGGAGTTCAATGCGTCGCCCTGCGCCGATCCGGCGATATGGGGTGTGATGGTGGGGAGCACGTGATCCCCCGAGAGCAACACGCCGTGCTCCGGGTCGTAGAGACACAGGTGATCGAGGGTGTGGCCCGGCGTGTGCAGCACCAACCAGTCGCGTCCGGCCAACTTCATCGGGGAACCATGGCGAACCCGGCGAGTGGGATCCGGCGGCGCGAACAACAGCCGCATGGCGCGGATCATCAGCTTGCGCGAGAGCGGCGGCTGCGGGTGCTTGCTCCCGCCCCACGGCGTGGTGCCACCCCACGGCACCGACATGCGCTGGGTCTCGGCGGTGATGTCCTCCATGGCCGCGTGATCGTCGTCGCGGAGCGCGGGCAGCTCATCGAGCGAGGGCCCGTGATAATGCCCGGCGGCGTCGATCGCTTCCTGTTCCAATCGTTCTGCGTCGGCCTCGCTCAGCGTCGCGCCACCCTTCTGCAATGACCAGGTGGTGAACGCCTTGTGCGCCACGAGCGCCGCGCCGGCTTCCTTCCTGATCCGACCGGCGGCACCGAAGTGGTCGGGGTGGGAGTGGGTGACGATCACCGTGTGGATGTCCTTGACCCGATACCCCGCCGACGCGAGCCGTGACTTCAACGCTTTCCAGCTCGACGGACCCGGCAGCCCCGGGTCCACGACCGTCAGACCGGCGTCGTCCATGAGGCCGTACATGTTCACGTGGCCGAGGCCGGGCATCCAGATGGGGAGCTGCATCCGCAGGACACCCGGGGCGACCTCGGTGATCTCCTCGGACGCGTCTTCCTGCTCTTGCTTCGGCGGCCGCGCCGCGCTGCGTTCGTCCGGCCGGTTCGCAATGTCGGTCACTTCCGGAGCGTACCGGTTCGCCCCTTCTCGGCCCCACGGGGGCAGCGGCCGGACGGCTCAGGGACGTTCGGCACTCGGTGCGAACTTGGGCCACGGCCGCACCGCCTCGAGCACCGCGCCGGCGGCAAGACACAGCTCGTCTTCGAGGCGGCGAGCCACGACCTGGAGGCCGCACGGCATGCCGCCGACGAGGGCCGCCGGAATCGACATCGCCGGTTGGCCGGTCAGATTGAACGGCGCAGTGAAGGGCGCCGACAGATACATCAGGTCCACCTCGGTGCCGTTCACGTCACCGGTCAGGGTTCCCTCGGCCTGGTACGCCGTGGTGGGCGTGGTGGGGGTGAGGAGCAGATCCACCTGGTCGAACACCTCGGCCGATGCGCACAGGATCTCTTGTCGACGCCGCACCGCGGCACCGAGGTGCCGGGCCCGCAGATGGGCCAGGCCCTCGACCGAGTTCCGGGCCAGGAAATCGAGGTCGTCGAGGCGCTCGGCGCACCGATCGAGCCTCCATGCGGCCAGGTCCCCCGCACCGACGACCCCCCACGCGCGTCCGGGTCTCGGAAACTGCATCGGCACCTCGACGAGTTCGAGCCCCGCCGCGTCCACCAGCGCCTCGGCCAGTGCGCGGGTCGACGCTTCGACGGCGTGGTTGGTTTCGGCGTAGCCGAGCGTGGACGTCCACGCGACGCGCCGACCGCGCAGGAGCTCGCGCGCCCGGTCGACGTCGGCGACGAGCGGTTCGTACGGAGCGGGCGTCGGCAACGAGGTCGGGTCTGTCACCCGCGGGCCGCTCGTGACGTCGAGGTAGCGGGCCGCGTCTCGGACCGACCGCACGATCGGACCACTGACTGATGTGAGGCCGGTGTCGAAGGGATCGTGCATGCCGCCGTGAGCGATACGCCCGAACGTGGGCTTCATCCCCGGCAGTCCGGAGTACGACGCGGGGATGCGGATGGACCCCCCACCGTCGCTGCCGGTAGCAGCAGGGAACAGCCCCGCCGCCACCGCCGCGGCCGATCCGCCCGAGGACCCTCCCGGGGTCCGTTCCGGATTCCACGGGTTCCGAGTCACCCCGTGGAACGGGGTGGCGGTGTAGCTCGGGATGCCGAACTCCGGCGCGGTGGTGAGTGCGGTGATCACCGCGCCGGCAGTGCGCAGTCCCTCGACTTCGGGGCAATCGGCGGGCGCGATGTCGTCGCGGTACACCAACGACGCGTGGGTGTCGGGAAAGCCTTTGGCCGGGGCCAACTCCTTCACGCCGATGGGTACACCGGCGAACGGTCCGGGATCCTCGCCCTGCTCGATGGCCGCGTCGATCTGGTCCGCGCGTGCCCGCGCGCCGTCGGCATCCAGGTGGCAGATCGCGTTCAGCGCCGAGTCGAGCGCGTCGATACGCGCGAGCGAACTCTCGACCGCGGCGCGCGCGGTGATGTCACCGCGCCGGATCGCGTCCGCCAGATCCCACGCGTCGCGTTCCCAGATCTCGGTCATGTCATCGTCTCCCATGTCTCCCACTCGTGGTCTTCGTGCGTTCGAGCTTGACCCAACTCCGCGAACGCCGCCAACACGTCGAGGCCGAGTTCGGCGAGATCGGGATTCGTGGTGGGATCGGCCGAGAGCCCGAAATGCAGCGTTCCGCAGTAGGAGAGGATGGCGACCCCGAGTCCGAGATTGTGCGACAACGGAACCATCGGGTACGCCTCGACCATCCGAGCACCCCGGCAATAGAGGGGTTGCTGGGGCCCGGGGACGTTCGTCACCACGAAGTTCACGAACGGCTGGCGGTGCACGATGCGCGCGGCGATACCGAGCAGCGCGGGCGCGCTGTACCGGCCCAGGTCCAGGAGGAACGCCGCGCCGAGCGCCTGCTCCTGCTCCTTCAGGTCACGCGTGGTCGCGGTGATCGACGCCAACCGAGTGGTTGGATCCGGATCACCGATGGGCAGATCGACGAACATCGCCGACACCCGATTCCCGAGCTGCATCGTCTGGCTCTCGTCGCGGACCGACACCGGACAGAGCACACGCACCTGCTCCGGAATCGCCTCGCCGCGAGCCTCGAGGCGGCGGCGCAGCGCACCCGCGACACCGGCGAGCACCACGTCGTTGACGGTGCCGCCGAGCCTCGTACGGATCTGTTGGACGGCCGCGAGGTCGATGCGCACCCCGACGAACTCACGCTGGGCCCCCACGGGACGATTGAAGGACGTTCGCGGCACCACCGACGCGCGATCAACCAGACTGCGGACCGCGCGACCCACCTGCGTCGCGTGGGCCGCGGCGCGCTGGGGTGTGCGCAACGCCCCGCGCAGGCTCCGCACCAACTCCGACGGCTCGGTCGCGCGCTCGCGCATCGTGTCCGCCAGCAGCCGCGCCGCCGCCGGCGCCGGGGTGGGCGTCCATGCCGGGCCGGGCACCGAGACTGCGTCCGCGCGGAAGTCCAGCAACACCGTCGCGACGTCGACGCCCGAGACACCGTCGACCAGCGCGTGATGGGTCTTCTGCACCAACCCGACCCGGCCGCCTTCCAAGCCTTCGACGAACCACAACTCCCACAGCGGCCGCGTGCGATCCAGCACTTGCATCTCGATTCGCGCCGCCAGCGCCCGCAACTGGTCCCAGCGCCCCGGCGCCGGCAGCGCGGTGAGCCGGACGTGGTACGAGATGTCGAACCGCTCGTCGTCCACCCAGATCGGTCGGCCCTGGTCCATCGGCACCGCCATGAGCCGGCGCCGGAATCGCGGGATCAGGTGGAGCCGTGAGCTGACGAGATCGCGGATCGCGGCGAGCTGAAACCGACCCGACGCATCGGAGAACCGCTCGCCCTCGAAAATCGCAAGTGATCCCACGTGCATCGGGGTCGCATGCGATTCGAGATGAAGGAACGACGCGTCCAGCGCGGAGAGTCGGTCGTAGTCGCTCACGACCTGATGGTACGACGACTCCTCGATCTATCCGCGCGGGCTCCCCGGCGCCGAGGTGACGCACTGCAGAACGCCCAGGACCCGAGCGGCCGCGTCGGCCTCCGCGACGAGGAGGGCTCCCTCCGCATTTGCGGTCGCGGCCGCGGCCAGGTCGATGCTCGCTTGGGCCCGGAGTGATGCCTCGATCGAGTCCAGCGCGCGCCCCACCAGCGTCAACCATTTCCGCACCGCGCGCTCGGACTCCGCCGGGGCGCGGATCTCCGCCAACTCCCGAGCCGCCACCCGCTGGGCCGCCAGGGCACGCCGACCGGACTTCACGAGCGCGACCGGATTTGCGGCGTCGGCCGGGGCCAGCTCGGTGATGGCGATCCGCGCCGACCGACAGACCGCGTTGACCTCGCGTCGATACTCCGCCTTCGTCACCGATGTGCGCTCGCTACATCCGACGCCTGCAATCACGAGCACCAGACCGAGCACTAGACCGAGGCCGACGACCCGCGCGCGCCGGGCGCGCCGGGGGGTCACGAAGCGGCTCACGGCCCGGCAACGTAGCGGCCGAGTCAGTCCGACCGCCGATCCGATCGCCCGCTCGGTTCCGCGCCTAGGTTCGGTCGCATGCGGACCGCAACGGCCATCTGGGAGATTTCGGCCGAGCTCGTCCTGGCGATGGACGAGCACCTCGGCCCGCCCGTCGACAGCTACGTCAACGGCTCCCAGACCTGGTTCACGGGCGAGCCGGTGCTGGAGTGGCGGCTGCACCCGGTGGCGGGATTCCAACCACCGGCCGGCGTCTCGCCGTACGACCTCTGGGAGCACGTGGTGGACGCGCTCGCCGGTGGTGCGGCGGCCGCCGACGCGCTCCCGTTCGAATCGGGTACGCGGGCCCTCACCAGTCTCTGGGACGGTCTCGAATGCTTCCCCGCGTACGGCGACGAACTCGAACCCGTTGCGGTGGTGCAACGGGCGCGGGAGACGGTGACTCGTGACCCGGACCTGAGCGGGCTCGTCGACCACGACGCGGTCGGCGACGAGTGGGAACGCACGAACGGCGCGGTGTCGGTGCTCGAACTCCTCCGCCGCCAACTCAACGCGTAGGCAGGCCGTCGTCAGCGCGTCGTCACGCCTCGCGCCATGGTGGGGTACGCGGGAGATCGAAGTCGGCGGGGAACGACTCACCGTCGATCGCGCGGAAGGCGAGTTCGCCCCACCGGTGCACGCCGGCGAGCGGCTGGGGCAGCCGGTCACGCGGATAGAACCCCACCGCACGCGTCTCCAGCGGATGGCCGCGCAGCTCGCCGCCGATCATCCGGCAATGGAAGAGCATCGAGTACATCGGCACGTGGGCGAACCCGAGCCGCATCCCGTCCAACACCGACACGAGCGCGACCGGCTCGACTTCGATTCCGGTCTCCTCGTAGACCTCTTTGACTGCGATCTCGGATGCCGAGTACCCGACGTCGGCCCAGCCGACCGGATAGAGCCAGATGCCGCTGTCGGCCCGTTGGGTCAGCAGGATCTCGCCCTGTTCGTTGCCGACGATCGCCGCGACCGCGACCTTCGGCGTCACGTAACCGGCCACGCCCTTACCCACGGTGGTGAGCCACTCCTCGTAGAGCGCCTGGGACTCGGCTTCGTCCACGGCGGCGGCACGAATGTCGGCCGCGACCTTCAGCACCTCCTCGAACCGTTCCTGTTCGTAGAGGCTCTGGGTGAATCCCAGGCCGGTGCGGGCAATCGCCGACAGGGTCTCGGCCCACCGCAGTACATCGGAGGCAGCAATGACGTCGTCCATGACGCGGAAACTAATCGCGCCGGAGCGCGGTGAAGAGCGCCTCGCGCAGCGAGTGCACCCGAGCCGGGTCGGTGACCTTCTCCCCGTGCTCGTGGACGTAGAACACATCGACGGCCTGCTCCCCCGTCGTCGCGACCCGCGCCACCCGCACGTCGACTGCCACCTCGGTGAAGACCGCCGCGATCGTCGCCAACAAACCGATCTCGTCGGGCGCATAGACCTCGACGACCGTGGCGTCATCCGATTCGTCCTGGGCGACCCGCACGCGCACGGTCTCATCCGACGCGGCGGCGGGACGTCCGTAGGTGGCGCGGCGCGCCCGCAGTCCTTCGACCACCGAAATCCGACCCGCAAGAACTCCCTCGATCGTGGCCGCACAACGGTCCCGACCCTCGTCGTCGGCGAGGCGATCGAACCGATCGCGGCCGACGAACACCTCGGCCGCGCGGCCGTCGGCGAGGGTCCGGCCATCGGCCGAGGAGATGTCGAAACCCTCGAGCGCGAGCGCACCGGCGACCCCGGCCAGCAACCCGGGCCGGTCCGACGCCCCGACGGTGCACCGCAGCCGCCGATCGTCGAGCGGTTCCCATTCCACGACCACACCCGGACCGAGCAGCGCCGCTTCCGGAACCTCGACCGGATCAACGTCGAACGCATCCGGGTCCGGTGTGGTCAGCGCCCGGTAGGTCAGGTCGTACAGCTCACGCACCAGTGCGGCCTTCCCCGATCCCCAAGCCGAGGGTCCGGTGGCGCGCGAATCGGCGACCGTCAACAACGTGAGCAGTCCCAGCCGTTCGGTGTCGCCCACGCGGGCGGAGAACCGTCGGATCGTCGTCGCGTCCGAGAGATCACGGCGCGTGGCCGTGTCTGCCATCAGCAAGTGCTCGCGCACCAACCACACCAGAATCTCGATCTGCTCGACCGGCAGCGCAAGGCGCTCACCGATCGACCGGGCCGCGTGCGCACCGACTGCCGAGTGATCTCCCGGCCGACCCTTCCCGATGTCGTGCAGCAACGCACCCAAGAGAAGCAGATCGGGCGCGCGCACGAGTTGAGCAGCGCGCGCATCCGGCGCCGAAGGGTCGTCCAACAGCGCCGCCGCCTCGGCCACGGTTTCGAGCAGGTGCCGATCCACCGTGAACCGGTGGTACGCGTTGCGCTGTGGTCGGAACCGAACGTGCTCCCACTCGGGCAGGATCCGGACCACGAGGTTCTCGTGGTCCAACGCTTCGAAGACATCGATCGCTCGCACTCCCTGGCGCAGCAAGCCGAGGAAGTCCCCCACCGCTTCGGGACCCCAGACCATCGCCGGCGCGGCGCGTAGACGCGCCAACGACCCGCGGTCAACCGCCCAGCCCCGCTCCGCGGCGGCCCGCGCCACCCGCAGGACCACCCCGTCGTCGATCGGCGCGTCCGGTTCGACCGCGACCCGTCCTTCGCGTTCGACGATGCCGGCCGGGAGCGGCGCCGTGACGAGGTGAGCCCGCACCCGCCGCGAGGCTTCCGGCCGGATGCGGCTCCACGCGTCGTCCACGATCCACGCCACCCGCCGCGCCGTGGCCGCAAGGTCACGCACCATGGCATCGGCGTCGACGAACTCCAAGGCGACGGCCACGGCGTCTTGGTCCTGTAACGCCAGCACGTCGGAACGCCCGCCCGTCACGCGGTGTAACGCGAGCCGAACGTCGACGAGCGTCGCGGCCGCGGCGTCGAGGAATGCCGGGTCGTCCGAACGCAACGCGCCCTCATCCACCAGGGCACGGCGTCCGTCATCGCCTCCGATCGCATACCCGGCCCACGTCAGGGCCTGAAGGTCGCGCAGACCGCCGGCGCCCACCTTGAGGTTGGGCTCCAACATCTCCGCCACCGGACCCGGTCGGACGCGCCGCAGCATCGAGGCATCGGCCAGCGCCTCGACCAGCTTGGATCGTTGACGGCGGGCCAACGCGCGAGCGTCCGCGATGAGACGGCTCCCGGCGTCCGCGCGACCACCGCCCACGACCCGGGCGTCGAGCAACGCCGTCAAGGTGTCGACGTCCTCGCCGGAGAGCTTCAGGCTCTCCTTCGCAGTTCGGGTGGCGTGTCCGATGACGAACCCGGCATCCCACAGGGGGTACCACAGCGCATCCGCGACCGCGGCGACGTCGGGTCGGCGGTCGTGCACCAACAGGATGTCGAGATCCGATCCGGGCGCGAGTTCACGACGGGCGTAGGAACCCATCGCCAGCACTGCGACGCGTTGGTCACCGACGGTCTCGAGCATTGCCGCGAGCACGGTGTCGACGGCCGCGCTCAGGGCGGCACCGAATGCCCGACCCCGGAGCGTGTGATCGTCGACGAGTGCGGCGCGACGGGCGCGGATCCAATCGGAACCGCGCGCGGAACTCACAATGCGTCGGACCCGGCCTCACCGGTGCGGACTCGAACCACCGCGTCCACGGTCGTCATCCAGACTTTGCCGTCACCGATCTTCCCGGTGCGGGCCGCATCGATGATGGTCTGGGCGACGGCGTCGGCGTCGCTGTCGTCGGCCAACACCTCCACCCGGACCTTCGGGACGAAGTCCACCTCGTATTCCGCGCCGCGGTACACCTCGGTGTGACCGCGTTGGCGCCCGAAGCCCTGGACGTCGGAAACGGTCATTCCCTGCACGCCGAGGGTCTTCAGCGCCTCCTTCACGTCGTCGAGGCGGAAGGGCTTGATGATCCCGGTCACCAGTTTCATCGTTCTCCGATCGTGTCGTTCCGTGCGGCCTCAGCTGCGATCCATGGCATAGCCCACCTCCGAGTGTTGCGTGAGGTCCAAACCGACCTCTTCGTCGTCCTCGGTGACCCGCAGGCCGCCCGGCAGGACCGCCTTCAGGACCACGCAGATCAACCAGGTGACCGCGAACGAGAAGACCAGCGTCACGCCGACGGCGAGCAACTGTTCTCCCATGAGTTCCCATCCGCCACCGAAGAAGACCCCGTCCCGCCCGGCCGCGTTGACCGACTGGTCGGCGAAGAAGCCGAGGAGCAGGGAACCGAGAATGCCTCCGACCAGGTGCACGCCGATGACATCGAGGGAGTCGTCGTAGCCGAATCGGAACTTCATGCTCACGGCCAGGAAGCACAGGCCCCCCGCCACGACGCCGATGGCGAGCGGCGCGAGGCCGCCGACGAATCCCGCGCACGGGGTGATCGCCACCAACCCGGCGACGGCGCCGGATGCGGCACCGAGGGTGGTCGCGTGGCCCCCGCGCAGCTTCTCGAGGACCAGCCAGCCGATCATGCCGGCCGCGGCGGCGAGGTGAGTGTTCAGGAGCGCCTGCGCGGCGAGCCCGTTGGCCCCGAGCGCGGACCCGGCGTTGAAGCCGAACCAGCCGAACCAGAGGATTCCGGTACCGATCAACGTCAGCGGTAACGAATGCGGTGGCATCGGATGTTTTGGCCAGCCGCGTCGCTTGCCGAGCACGAGCACGATCGCAAGTGCGGCGACGCCGGCGTTGATGTGCACGACGGTGCCACCCGCGAAGTCCAACGCGCCGCGCTTGAACAGCCAACCGCTCGGCGAGAACACCCAGTGCGCGACCGGCGAGTACACCAGGACCGCCCAGAGCCCGATGAACCAGACCCACGCCGAGAAGCGCATGCGATCCGCGATCGCGCCGGTGATCAGCGCCGGCGTGATGATGGCGAACATCATCTGATACGACATGAACGCGAGGGGCGGAACCGTGAGTCCCGAGAACCCCGGCGCGTACGTGGTCGCCGCGTCACGGAGACCGACGAAATCGAGGTTGCCGATCCATCCGCCCGTGCCACCGAAAGCGAGCGAGTATCCGACCACCGCCCACAGCACGCTCACGATGCCGAGCGCAAAGAAGTTCTGCATCAGCATCCCGAGCACGTTCTTCGAACGCACCATGCCGCCGTAGAAGAAGGCCAGCCCCGGCGTCATGAACAACACCAAGGCCGCGGCCACCAACACCCAGGCGGTGTCACCAGAGTCGATCTTCACATCACCCTCCCGTCGAACGTATGACGAGAGTCTGATGATGTCAGTGTTTCGCTTGCGCTACTGGATTGTTTCGGGCGAGTTACAACCCTCGACCGGTGGAGGGCTGATGCGTTCGGCTCAACGCGGCCACGCCGCCCGACCGTCGACCCACGGCTGCTGGTTGAGGAGCCCGGCGAACTCCGTGGGATCACGCGGCCCGGAGAACCAGTATCCCTGGGCCCGATCACATCCGAGCGCGAGCAGTTCTTGGAGCTGGCCGCTCGTTTCAACGCCCTCGGCGACCACCGAGAGCCCGAGCGCGTGCCCGAGGCTGACCACGGCGGCAACGATCGCCGAGTCCTCACCGTCGGTGCCAAGCCCGTCAACAAAGGAACGGTCGACCTTCACCGAATCGACCGGGAACCGCTTCAGATAGCCGAGTGACGAATAGCCCGTTCCGAAGTCGTCGATGGAGAGCCGGACCCCGAGATCCCGCAGCGCCTGCATCGCCTCGACCGACGACTCCTCCATCAACACACTCTCGGTGATCTCGAGACAGATGCGCGAGGCCGTCGGGCCACTCTGCGCGATGACGCGCTGGACCTGATGCGCGAGGTCGGACTGGGCGACCTGGCGCGCCGAGAGATTGACCGCCATCGTGAACTCCGGCGCCAGCAGTCCCACTTCTTCCCACCGGGCGACGGTACGACACGCGTCGGCGAGCGCCCACTCCCCGATGGGGATAATCAGTCCGGTCTCTTCCGCGAGCCCGATGAAGGCATCGGGGGTCACGAGCCCGAGTTCGGGATCCTGCCACCGCAACAATGCCTCGGCACCGACACAGCGGCCGTTGGACAGATCGATGATGGGCTGGAGGAAGAGTCGAAACTCCTCACGCTCGATGGCGCGTTCGAGTCGGCTTTCGAGGTCGAGCCGTGCGCTCATCGACGAGCGCATGTTGTCGTCGAACACTTCGAAGCGTGCCCTACCCCGTTGCTTGGCCTCGTACATCGCGGCATCCGCGTCGCGAAGCAATCCGTCCGGCGTGCTGTCCGGCACGGCCATCGCGATACCGAGACTCGCAGACAGCTTGCGATCCTCGCCGTCGATCGTCAGTGGCTGTTCGATGGCTTCGAGGAGCCGACGCGCCACCTCACCGACGTGTTGTTCGGCCCGCTCCGGATCGAGTCCGTCGCACAGCACCGTGAACTCGTCCCCGCCAAAGCGCGCGACCACATCCGTCGGACGCATCGCGCTCTGGAGCCGGGAACCGAGTTCACGCAATACTTCGTCGCCGGCATCGTGGCCGAGCCCGTCGTTGATGTGCTTGAACCGATCCAGATCGAGGAACAAGACCGCGATGGCACCGCGATCACGGCTCGTCCGCGCGAGCGCGAGCGAGAGGAACTCGAGGAAGAGGGCCCGGTTGGGCAAGCCCGTAAGAGAATCGTGATTCGCCCGGTGGGCAAGCAGATCCTCGGCCCCCTGGCGTTCGATCGCGATGGCCGCAGTCTGGGAGAACATCTGCACGACTTCGCGTTCCGCGGCGGACGGTTCACGCGGGGTGTCGAAGAACATGGCCAGTGTCCCGATGACGCGTTTCGCCATCGAATCGAAGATCGGTGTCGACCAGATCCCGACGACGCCGCACCGACGGGCGACATCACGGAGTTTCGCGGCCCGATCATCAGCCTCGATGTCAAGGATGACCGCGGTCGCGCCGCGAGCCGCGGTCGCACCGAAGACATCGTCGCTGCCACCGACCGGCGTGTCCCGGCAGGCGTCGGCCAAATCCAACGGGATTCGGGGCCCGGCGCCCAGCTTGAGGATCTGACGGTCCTGGTCGACCAACAGGAACCCGCAGACCCCGTCATGCACGTGGCGTTCGAGGGCTTCGCACAACGAAGAGAGCGTCGAACTCAACGGTGCACCGCGCGCGATGAGAGTGAGCAGTTGGGCCTGATCGGCCACCAGCCCCTCGGCCCGAGTTCGGGCGGTGATGTCGCGCGTTGTCACCACGATGCCCGCGATGTCGGGATCGTCGATCATGTCGTGGGCGATGGCTTCGACGTTGCGCCATGTGCCGTCGGCCGCACGCAACCGGAACCGGACCGGCTCATCGCCGCCGCTCGCGATCTGCGCCCCCAGCTGCTCGACCGCCGCGTCACGATCGTCCGGATGGATCCGCGCCATCGGATCAGACCAGCTCTCGTCACCGGGCTCGAACCCGAAGAGCGCGTTCGCGGCCGGGCTCGTATACGAAAGTTCTCCGTTCGCGTCCACAATCGACACGACGTCGGAGAGGTTCTCCACCAAGGCGCGGAGCCGAGCATCGCTGCGCCGCGCCGAGTCCTCGGCGGCCACCCTGTCGGTGATGTCACGCGTGGTGACCACAACACCTTCGACCTCAGGATCGTCCAACCGGTTGTGGCCCATTGCTTCGACGACCCGGATCTCACCGTCGGCGGCATGGACCCGCAGCGCGATCGGACCGTGAATGCCCGGTTCGGAGAACGCCTGACCGACGATCTCTGCCGCGCGGTCCCGGTCCTCCTCCACTACAAAGTCCAGGCCGAGCTTCCCGGCGCCGTGATCGATCTCGTAGCCCATCATTCGCGCGGCCGACGGACTCGAGTACTTGACGCTGCCGTCGCCGGCGAGCACGGTGACGCCCTCGGCCAGGTTCTGCACCAAACCCCGGAATCGACCCTCGGAGTCGCGGAGCTGCCGCTCGACTTCGCGGCGATGGGTCACGTCTCGCGCATTGACGACGAGCCCACCCACAACGGGCTCTTGGAGCAGATTGGTGACGACGATCTCCACCCATCGGAACTCTGCGTCGACCCGGCGGAACCGAGCGACGATTGGATCCGAAATGGTGCCGCACCCGGCCACCGCAATCTCGCTCATCATCGACCGGACCGCATCACGGTCGTCGGGATGGATCACAGAACTCGCCGAGTCGAAGCGGTCGGACTCGTCGATGCCCAGGAAGCGCGATGCCGCCGGACTCACGTACTGCGGCTGCATGTCCGCACCGACGACGACTACGAGGTCGGTGGAGTGTTCGGCCAGCGCTCGGAATCGCAGGTCGCTGGTGTGGATCGACCGCTCGGCACCGGCGCGATCCATCGCCGCGATCAGCGCGGCCCCGACGATGTCGAGGCAGTCGAGGTCGCCGAGCGTGATTTCGGGGGGCGGAGCCGCCCAGTGCAGTGCGACGAGACCGAGCGGGCCCGAGTCACCGGCCAGGACCCAGCCGCCGCGCGCACCCTGACCCGAGGAGGACACATCGAGAAAGGCCCCGGCGGCCGGCACCGAGTCCGGCTCGGCGCATTCGATGATCGCGCCCGCCGGCCAGACCAGTCCGGGCTCGGTGACCGACCGAACACAGAGGAGGGCGGAATCCGCCCCGAATCGCTCGGCGAGCTCACCGAGCACGTCGGTGGCTCGGAGTTCAATCGTCTGGGGGGTGACGTCGACGAGCGACCGGACGAGCCGGGCGACCAGGCGATCCAGATCCGACCGGCGGGCCAGCCGGTCGGTGGCGAGAACCCGATCGGTCACGTCGACGGCGACGGTGACCACCGACGTGATCTTGCCGCCGGCCGTCGTGATCGGCGCCACCGCGAGCCGGACGGAGACCATCGACCCGTCGCGACGACGGAACTCGGCCTCGTCCACGATCTCGTCGCCCCGGCGGATGGCGTCGACGATGTCGCTCGCGCCCTCGATCTGAGCTTCAGTCAGGAACGGCGGCGGCGATCCAACAACCTCCTCTGCGGTCCATCCGAACAGTTCCTCACAGCCCGGGTTCCAGAGCACGATGGTGCCGTCGACCCCTACCGCGTAGATGGCCGCGGGTGCAGAACGAACGAGCGTGTGCAATGTCGCATCGCTGCGGTGGCGGGCTTCGATCTCGAACTCGGCTTCGGACACGTCGCGGGTGTTGAGCACGATGCCGTTGATCACCGGCTCTGCGAGCAGGTTCTCGATCCGAGTCTCCAAAACTCGAACCGTCCCATCGGGCCTTACGCTGCGGTAGCGAACCACGGCCGGCGCACCGGCGGAACACGCGTGCGCGATGGCGGCGTCCACGAGGACGTGATCATCGTCGTGGACCACCACGGCGTGCGAACGGCCGAGCAGTTCGCCGGCACCGACTCCGTGAATCTCCTGCGAACTGGGACTCGCGTAGGTCACGCACCGATCGGCGTCCAACACCGTGACCGCGTCCGGGGCGTGCGCAAGCATGGTGCGATACCACTGCTCGCGTTCGCGCAGGCGACGCTCGGCCTGACGCAGGTCTGAGTCATCTCGCACGAGCGACACCAGGGCCTCTGGGACACCGTCGGCATCGTTGAGGGCGAAGAGCATCACCGAGACCGGCCGGATGATGCCGTCGGCGTCGGTCACCTCTCCGTGGCTCATCACCACGCCCGACTCACTCAACGCGTCGAGCACGATGTCGTCGAAGGACGCGTCGGTCGCGTCCCGATAGTCGACGAACTCACGCAGAACCCTGCCGGTGACGTCGTCATCCGGACTCAGCCCGAGCAGCGCGCGCGCACACGGGTTCACGTGGATCAGCGCGCCGTCGGGGGCCATCAGCGCGCCGTAGTCGGTGGTGGCATCGAGCAGCGCGACGAACGTGTCGATGATCGACGGGCCGACCGGAGCGACGCCTGGATCCCCCACCGGGTCGGCCGGGTGGTCGGTCGCACCGGTTGGGACCGGCAGCCGGTCGACCAGCGTGAGGACGAAACCCCCACCGAGTCGGTCGGCCAACGGTGCGACCGAGAGCGCCACGCTCTCGCCCGCGACCTCGATGGCGTCCGGAAACGAAACCTCGGCCGCGGCCGCGGCCACGATCTCGGACCGCAGGTCCTCGGCGTCGGCCGCCAGTACGTCGGCGATCGACGCGTCGACACCGGCACCCGTGCATCCGACCCAGGCGTCGTTGGCATACTCGATGACACCGTCAGGCGCCACGTACGCCACCGCAATCGGCAGCGCCGCGACAAGAATCTCGAACGGCTCCGACGCGTCGACCTCGACGGGACCCGAATCCGGCACGGCAGGGCGGTCGGGCACCGATTCCACTTCCACCGCGCCGATGAACACCCACGCGTTCTCGCCGACCGGTGCCGCGTCGATGTGCACTCGCAGGGTCTGAATCACGCCCGGTCGCACCTGGGCCCGGATCGGAAACGCGGATTGCGCGCCGGCGCGACACGCCGCATCGATCGCCCGTCGCACTCGATCTCGGTCCTCGGACTGAACCACCGTCAACCAGTCCCAGCCGCGCGCGGCGTGCGCACGAAGCCCGGTGATGTCGAGGAAGTGTTGGTTGACCCGGAGGATTCCGTCGGCACCCGTGCCGCGGAACACGCCGCACGGGTGATCCAGAGCCCGGAGGTCGAAGTCCGACACGACGTCGAGCGGATCACGTGACCCACCGACGGCTGGGGCGTGCGCGACGGAGGGCTCGGGCGATGTTGCCGGATGGGGATCCACGGCTCAATCTCGGCGGAACCACCGGATTGCTTGAGGGTCTTCGGTCTTATCGGGGCCGGTTCGACCGATTGCGCAGGATCGTGGACTTCGTGAGTCCCCACGCGAGCAGCACTGGGCCCAGGTCCGGATCACCCAGATCGGCCATCGCTCGGGGCGCGAGGTCGTACTCGTCGTCGGGGTAGTGCCGCTCGTCGAAGGGGTCGCGTACCACCCCCGGGATTCCGATGCGGGCCAACAGCGCGGTTGGTTCCCGGTACGCCGTGCGCACGATGGTGAGGGGGGTCGACCGCTGATCGGCGACGTCGGTGGCGAACAACGCGCGCAGCTCGCCGACAACCCGCGTCCGCACCGCTTCACCCTGGGACACGGCATCCCCGTGCGCCGCGGCCGACTCTGCCGGACCAAGATGGCCCCACGCGTCGACGATCCGGTCGACCGCTCGCACGGTCCAGTCCGCCAACTCACGGGCGACGCCGTCGATCAGCTCGTCACCGATCATTCGGAGGCGTTCGGCCAAATCAGGTTCGTCCACGGCCACCCCCTCACCCTTGGAGAAGGTCGCCCTCCACTCCCCTGGTCGGCCGACCTCTTCGACCACGGCCACCCCCTCACCCTTGGAGAAGGTCGCCCTCCATTCC
>JANPMG010000165.1:0-35218 GCA_031422675.1 Acidimicrobiia bacterium
CCGCCACCGCGCGCCAAGAATCTCGCCGGGCGCCCGTACGAGCCATCAGCAGCGAGGGAGGGCGCCGCCACCGCGCGCCAAGAATCTCGCCGGGCGCCCGTACGAGCCATCAGCAAGGACACGTACCCCACCGGTGCGGCCACGAGCGCCGTGCTACACCACACCGATGCGCTTTGGACTCGACATTGCCCAGCAACGGATGACATGGGGGGAGAACGCGGATCGCGCTCGATTCGCCGACGACCTCGGCTTCGACGGGATCTGGGCCTTCGACCACTTCCAGCCCATGTACGGGGAGGGGCCCGGCGAATGCTTCGAGGCCATGACCACGCTCGCGGCGTGGAGTGGCATCACTGAGAATGTCCGGCTCGGCGTGCTCGTGGCTGGGATGACCTACCGCCATCCGTCGGTGTTCGCCGCAGAAGCACTCACCATCGACCACGCCTCCGGTGGCCGGTTGGAGTTGAGTTACGGCGCGGCGTGGTTCGATCCCGAGCACCACGCGCTCGGGATTCCGTTTCCGGCCCTGAAGGCGCGGGTCGACGCATTCGAGGAAGCCGTTCAGATCGTGCGCGGTCTGCTGACCACCGACCACTTCAGCTTCGAGGGCGAGCACTTCCGGGTCGAGGACGCCACGCTGCTCCCCCGGGCGGTGCAACGACCACACCCGCCCATCTGGATCGGCGCGTCGGGAGAACAACGCATGATGCCGATCGCGGCGCGTTACGCCGACGTGTGGCACTGCTTCGGCTCGCCGAAAGCGTTGCGGGAGAAGTCGGAGCGCATCAGTGAACACGCGGCCGCGGCCGGGCGCGATCCGAGCACGATCCTGCGCTGCGCGTCGCTGTCACTCGAGAACGACATTGACACGATCACGCGCCACGTCGACACCTGGACCGAGGCCGGCTTCGGCTACCTCGTCTGCGGCTGGCCGGCCGGCGGCCGCAAGCAGGTCGAAGCCTTCGCCGACCGCTTCTTGCGCTGACCCCGACTCCCGCGGGTCGCTTGACCCGATTGGTTGCGACCGGCCACCATTCCGACTTCACGCAGGGGGTGGGGGCAGGATGGTCGACGAATGGGATCCGCGGACCGCGTGGCCCGTGACACCTGCGCCTGCGGCGCGGCGTACCACGGTCGGCGGGCGACCGCGGCAGATGCTGATCCGCGTGGTGGGCTGGGTCCTCGTCGTTGCGACCGCCGTTGCGTTGGGCGGTGGGATCGCCAATATCGCGCTCAGCCGGCAGGCCGAGGACCGGACGCAACAGCTCGACGCGCTCGCCGCCCGCCTCACGCGCGACGAGAAGGCCCTCGCGGCGATCATCGAGACGACCAATCACGAGGCTGACGCGCCGATCGGGAAATCCGAGGAAGTCGCGAACGCGCTGTCCCGTATCGATGAGGTCGCGGGCAATGTGTTCGTCGAGGCCCGGCAAGTGGAAGCTGCGCTCGGTGAGGCCGTCGCCCGGGAGAACAACGATGGACCCGGGTCCGGTCGACCGATCTATGACGGAGCTGCCGCCGACGCCGTCCGCCGGCTCCAGACCGTCCTCCAAGGCGCGCAGCTGACGCTCGCAGCCGCGGCCCAAGCGGCGAGCGAGCTGCGGGCGGGCACACCGTGACCAGCGACTGGGATGACGTGACCTCGAACCCGGTCCCATCGCGCCCGTGGAAGCTCGGGATCGCCCTTCGCATCGCCGCGTTGGTGGCGGCCGTCGCGGTTCTGTTCTACGGCATGGAGGTGCGGCGTGACCGTCGTGCCGAAGAGACGGGTGCGAGACGGTCCTCCGCAACCGCACGCCAGGAACTGGCTCGGGCTCGAGAGCAAGCGCGGATCGCGCGTTCGGACCTGGCTGCGGCGCAAGCTGCGATCGCCGACTTCACGATGGCGGCACAGGGAGCCACCGATGCCAGCGCGCGCCTCATCGACGTCGAAACCGCACTCACCGACCGACTCGCACGGTTGCGAGCCGCCGGTTCCGCGGGAGATTTCGACACCTACAACCAGCTCGTCGACGAGTTGAACGGCAGCATCGAAGCGATCCAGGCCGCCGGAAAGAACCTCGACGCGCCGTTCACGAGCCTGGCGCAGGCACTGACCGGACTTCCGACCGCGCGCTGCTCCGGACCGGTGGCCACCCCGGCGAAGTTCGTCCCGTACGGCAGCTCCGGTCTCCGTTGCGCACGGATCCCCGTCCCGCTCAGCTACGCGCACCCCCGGCGTTCGCAGATCGAACTCACGATGGTGATGCGACCGGCCGACGATCCCAACCAATCGCGCGGACCGCTGGTGCTGAACCCCGGCGGTCCGGGCGGTTCGGCCATCGCGTTTCTTCGCGAGGCGTCGCTGCTCTTGCCGACCGACGTGCTGCGCCAGTTCGATCTCATCGGCGTCGACCCGCGCGGAGTCGGACAGAGCACACCGGTCGATTGTGCGGACAACCTCGATCCGCTGTTCGACAACCGACTCACGGATCTCGACGCGTCCGTGCGCGCCACCGCGCTCGGTCGGGTGCAACAGCTCGTCGAACAATGTGCGGTTCGGAGTGGCGCGATCCTCCCGTTCCTCGGCACCACTAGCGCGGCTCGCGATCTGGATCGCGTCCGGATCGCCCTGGGGAAGCGGCAGATCTCGTACCTCGGGTTCTCCTACGGGACCTACCTCGGCGCGGTCTACGCCGAACTGTTTCCCACTCGACTCCGAGCCGCCGTCCTCGACGGCGCGGTCGACCCGGAACGAGCGCAACGCACCGTGTCCCTGGCGCCGGCGGGCTCCGAATTCGTCGACGCGTTCGACGCGGCGATGGCGTCCTGCGCGATCAACCCGACGTGCTCGTTCCACAACGGCGGCAACCCCCGGGACGCGTTCGACGTGCTGATGGCGTCTCTGACCGACCGCCCCTTGCGCGTCGGCGATCGAGAGCTGGGCGCCGGGCTCGCCGAGCTCGGCGTGATCTCCGCGCTCTACCAGGGTTCCGACGGCTGGCGCCGACTCGGCGATGCCCTGGCCCGTGCGGCCCTCGGCGACGGGGCAGCCCTGCTCGGTCTCAGCGACGACTACGCCGGGCGACGCAAGGACGGCTCCTACAACAACGAGCTCGAAGCCCACTACGCGATCAACTGCATCGAGGTCCGCAACCGACCGAGCCCCGGGGCCGCCCGCCGTCGCCTGCGCGAGCTCGGGATCCTCGGACTCTTCGATACCGCCGACCTCATGCTCACCCTGCCGTGCTCGTTCTGGCCCGCCGGGCCGGCGACCGGGATCCGCACGATCCGCGGGAAGGGTGCGGCGCCGATCGTCGTGGTCGGGAACGCGGGTGATCCGGTGACGCCCATCGAAGACGCTGAGGCTCTCACCGAGGCGCTCGACGACGCAGTCCTGCTGCGGTGGGAAGGCGACGGCCACACCGTCGTCGGGCGGGGGATCAGCTGCATCGACGACGTGGTCGTCGCTTATCTCGTCGACCTCACCGTGCCCGCACCGAACAGCAGCTGCCCGGCCTGACGGTTCCGGGCTGACGGTGCGCGGGCCGCCTGCTCAGACCGGGTCGAGACCGTGAATCCGGCGGGCCGCTTCCTCGGCCGCGGCGCGAGCCGCGCGCGAGGAGTTGCGGCCGAGGCGGACGAGGCCGGGAATCCGCCCAGGATGGGTGAACATGAAACGCACGGCCGCGCGGACGTTCGGTGATCCATCGGGGTGAGCCAGGCCGAGGACCGCGGCGTCGGGATGGTCGGTGGCCAAGTCACTGATGGCGCGCACTGCGGACCATGGCACGCCGCGCGCCGCGCACACGGCGGCGATCGCGGCGGTCTCCATGTCGAGCGCGCGCACCCCTTCCAGCACGAGTACCGCCACCCGTGCGGGGTCCACCACGAACTCGTCCGACGAAGAGATCGTGCCGGCGACGGGTCCGGTCGGGGTGGCGACGAACTCCGAGCCGGTGGCGCGATCGACGACGACCGCCGGACAGACCACCTCGCCCACTCGAGTCGGGCCGATCCCACCCGCGATCCCGACCACCATCACATGATCGACGCGGTGCTCGTCCACGAGCCGGGTCACCGCGTCGGTGGCGAGCGCAAGCCCCATGCCGGTTCGCATCGCCACCACCTCCACCGCGTCCAAGCGGCCGAGGTAGGTGCCATCGCCAGCCGATCGCAGACCCAAGACCTTGGCTACTGCCGCCAACTCGCTCGGCATCGGGGCGAGCACACCGACCCGGATCGGACGTGTCTCCATCCCACCAGCTTCGCGGATCGCCGGCGGCCCGGCCGGTACGCTCCTGGCGTTGATCCGTTGAGGTTCCAGCCGGTTCCTGCGGCGTGGGAACGAACGAACCGAGACCGGAAGTAGCTGCGGTGGACCTGACCCTGACTGCGACACCGATGTACTTCGCCACCATCGGGTTGGAACACCGGCTCCTGCAACGGCGCGCCGCACGGAGTGGGCCGACGGCGGCGGACTACGAGCGCCGCGACACCCGCACCAGCTTGACCATGGGCGTCTTCAGCGCGGTCGCGCCGATCGTGGCCACCACGCTGCTCGGTCACTTCGGTCGCGCCGGCCGCGCCCGCACCGCATTGGTCGGCACCGCGATCGGTGCGGCCGCGATCACCACGATTGCCGACCTCGTCGCGAAGCTCGACCGCGACGGAACCGGCGGATCGCCCGAGCGCGCAGCCATCGCACCAACGGCCATCGCACCCGAACCGAATCGCGCGCGGCGGCGGGGCGTCACCCGCGCGGCGCGCGCCGCGCGCACGGTTGCGGCCGTCGGTGGCGTGACCGCGATTGCGGCCGGCGGCGTCGCGCTCACCACCGCGTGGAGCAACCGGGTGAAGATGGATCGCTTCTGGGATCACCGGGTCATGCGCGATCTCGGTTCGGGTCCCGGCGCACTCGCGCTCGCAGTGCTCGGGTGGGACTTCATCTACTACTGGAATCACCGCTTCATGCACACGAGCCGTTACATGTGGGCGATCCACGCGGTGCACCACTCGAGTGAGCGGTACAACCTCTCCACTGCGCTGCGGCAACCGGTCGCCGACGTCCTCGGCACGTTCGTGCCCTACGGGATCATGGCCACCTTCGGCATTCGGCCGTCGCTCATCATGCACGCGCGCGCCATCAACCTCCTCTATCAGTACTGGATCCACACCGAGACGATCCGCTCGATCGGGCCGTTGGAGCGAGTCCTCAACACCGCCTCCCACCACCGGGTGCATCACGGCAGCAACCGGCAATACCTGGACCGCAACCACGGGAGCATCTTCATCGTCTGGGACCGATGGTTCGGAACGTTCGAGCCGGAGGTCGAGCCCGTGATCTACGGACTCACGAAGAACATCAACACCTTCAACCCGGCGCGCGTCGCGGCGCACGAGCACGACCGGATGTTGCGCGACGTCGCGCGGTCGACGAGCTGGACCGAACGGCTGAACGTGGTGCTCCGGGGTCCGGGCTGGTCCTACGCCCGCTACCCCGACCTCACCGTCCCCGCCGTCGCCTGAATCGGGGGTCGGGAGTTCAGACGAACTCGAACGCGTCCGGGTCGGGGGTGGCCATGACTTCGCGGAAGCGGTCGAAGGTCCACGGCCATGTGGCGGGCACGCCGCGATCGTCGAGGTACCAGCTCTGACAACCCGTCACCCAGATCGACTTCTGCGCCGCTTCCACCCGCGCCGCTTCGTGCGCGTCCATCGCCGCCGTCGTGGGGCTCACCTCACAACACTCGCCGCCCGCGAGTTTTCCGACGAGCCCCAGGATGTACTCGAACTGGATCTCGGCCACTTCGATCAGTGAGAAGTTGCCGACGGGACCGTTGGGTCCGTTGATCATGAAGAAGTTGGGGAATCCTGGCACCGCCACCGAGAGATACGCATTCGGGCGCAGGGACCATTCGGCGGCGAGGTCCCGCCCGTCCCGACCGACGACCCCCATCGGTCGGACGAACGCGTCGGCCCGGAACCCGGTGGCCAGGACGAGGAGATCGAGCTCGTGGAGTTCGCCGTCGTCGGTCCGGATACCGGCCGGCTCGACCCGCGTGATGCCCGAGGTGACCAGGTCCACGTTGGGTCGCTGCATCACCTCGTAGAAATCGGGCGCCACGACCAGACGCTTGCATCCGGCGCGGTACGTGGGTCGGAGGCGTTCTCGCAGTTCGAGGTCGCGGACGGTCTCGAGGTTCGCGAGACACATCTGTTCGATCATCGCCATCCCGACCGAATCCGAGTCGATGACGGCCCCCGCGAAACTCCCGAATGCAACGGCGAGGTTCTCGTGGGCCTGCACCAACTGTTCCGGATGGGTGCGGAACTGCTCTCGATCGACATCGGTGTACTCCGGGTTGGCGGCGGGAAGCACCCACTGCGCCGTCCGTTGGAACAACGAATAGCGACCTGCGCGCGGCGCGACCGCGCCGGTGATCTGCACCGCGGTGGAGCCAGTTCCGATCACGCCCACCCGGGCGCCGTCGAGCGGAACCGAATGGTCCCAGCGGGCGCTGTGGAACATCGCGCCGGCGAAGGTGTCGAGGCCTTCGATCTCGGGGTACTTCGGGTGGTGGAGGACGCCCGTGGCCGCGATCACCACGTCGACGACGTCGTGCGTCCCAAGCGAGGTCTCCAGGTGCCAACGGCCGTCGACGAACTCGCAGCGTTCCACCGATTCTCCGAGCCGGATCCGCTCGGTGACGCCGTGCTCGGCGGCGATCCGCTCGAAGTAGGCCCGGATCTCGGGGCCCGGCGAGAAGGTGTGACTCCAATCGGGATTCGGCGCGAACGAGTAGGAGTAGAGGTGGGAGGGCACGTCACAGGCGATCCCGGGATAGGTGTTGTCACGCCAGGTTCCGCCGATGTGATCGCCCTTCTCGTAGACGATCACGTCGGTGAAGCCGGTTTCGACGAGCCGGATCGTGGCGAGAATCCCGGCCATACCCGCGCCGATCACGGCGCAGCGGAGTGGTCGGCGCGAATCCACTTCAGGAGGAATCATCCGGGCACCGTACGCTGGGCGCACCCGCCTGCGACAGAATGGACGAACCCGAAGCAAGGAGCCACGCGATGGCAACGACCTTTACCCGCATGGACGAATCCACCGCCGAGCAGTGGGCCGTGATCGGCGCCGAGACGATGAAGCACCAGCCGCGGGTCGCCGAGGAAGTGCTCTCGATGCTCCGCCGGCTCGAGGCCATCACCGACGGCTTCGCCACCAACCAGCTCGTGCACTCGCTCCAGACGGCCACGCTCGCCGAAGCCGCTGGCGCGGATCAGGAGATGATCGTCGCCAGCCTGTGCCACGACATCGGCAAGGTGGTCAGCGTGTTCGGCCACCCCGAGATCGCATGGGCGATCCTCCGGCCCTACGTGCGTGAGGACGTCTCCGAGACCATCCGGTACCACCAGGACTTCCAAGGCCGCCACTACTACGCCCACTTCGGCCGGGACACGAACCTGCGTGACCAGCATCGGGACCAGCCGTGGTACGCGCAGGCCGAGCAGTTCGCGGACGAGTGGGACCAGATCGCATTCGACCCGGACGGCCACTTCGAATCGCTCGAGCATTTCGAGCCGATGGTGCGCGCCGTGTTCGCGCAGCCGGTGAACTGAACCGACGGTTCGGTAGGGGCCGTTCAGTACCGGCCCGATCAGTACGGCTTGTCGCCCACCACCGTCACGCGCTCCATCACGCGGCGGGCGGGCAGGAAATCGTTGCTCACGATGTGCTGGGTGGCGCGATTGTCCCAGAACGCGACGCTGCCCGGCTCCCAGCGGAACCGACACTGCACATCGGGGATCGTGGCCTGGCGCTGGAGCCGGTCGAGCAATGGATATGCCGCGGCACCGTCCAGCCCCTTGATCCCGCACGTGAACCCGGCGTTGACGTAGATCGTCTTCCGACCGGTCTCGGGATGGGTCCGCACCGCCGGATGCTCGACCGTCGGATACTTGGCCCGCATCTTGTCCTGGACCTCGGGCGGCTGTCCCACCCCGAACGCGCGGGTGAAGTCGTGGAGTCCCACCATCTCGTCGGCGCGCGCCTTCGTCTCGTCGTCCAAGAGGTCGTACGCGGCGCCCATGTCGGCCCAGAGCGTGTCGCCACCGACCGGTGGGAGCTCCACCGCGCGCAGGATCGATCCGAGCGAGGGCTCCGGCCGCCAGGTGACATCGCTGTGCCACACGTCGGGGGCGCCGTGCTTGCCACCGGCTGGGAGCACGAAGATCTCGGGCTCGGCCTGGTCGGCCGGCGTGAGCGGATGTACCTCGAGCTCGCCGAACGCGCGCCCGAACCCAACGTGGCGGGCTCGGTCCAGATCGTGCTGATCGCGGAAGAAGATCACCTTCCACTCGAGTAACGCCGCCCGGATCTGCGCGATCGTCTCCGGGGTCAGATCGTCGGCGAGGTTCACGCCGCCGATCTCGGCGCCGATGGTGCACGTCATGGGCGTCACGGTGATCGTCATACCGCCCGAGCGTAGGACGCCGACGGACGGCACCGCACGGACGAGTGTGATCGTCGGGCCGATTGCGAGGCACGGACGTGCGGGTCCGGCGCGGTCGCAACGAGCAGGTACCGTGACCACCGGCGTGCGCACCCTGATCCGAGTCCCTGCTTTCATCGCGGCCACCGTCGCGTTGGCGGTCACGCTCCTCGGCCGGGTGGCCTCCGGATCGTGGCCGTTCGGACTGGTGACCAACTTTCCGGTGCAGCTCGCGCTGGCCTCCGCGCTCCTGACCGTCATCGCGCTCGTCGTCCGGGCGCGCATCACCCTGGTCGTGGCCATCGCGGGTCTGGTGCTGAACGGGCTCATCCTTGCCCCGGAGCTCACCGGTGACCGACGCACCGCACGCGTGCGAACGGCAGCGCTGACCGTCGGACACCTCAACGCCCAGACCCGCCCGATCGACGTTGCTGCGCTCTCCCGACACCTCGCGGCAATTCGGCCCGACGTCTTCGTGGTCCTCGACCCGGATCAATCGGACGCGAGGCTCTTGAACCGTGCCACGCCCGGGTACACGGTGTACCGCACCGGTGCGCGAGTGACAACCGACCCCGATTTCGTCCGGACGGTGGTGCTGAGCCGCGCGCCGATCGACCACGTCCGGCGCCCGGCGAACCCCGACTTCGGCGCCTCCGCGGTGGAAGTGGTTGTGAGCGCCGGCGCACCGATCTCGATCGTCGTGTTCGGAACCGACTCCCCCACCACCAGCGGGCGGGCCCAGAATCGAGACCGCGCGCTGCGCGCCGCGGCGCGGTGGAGCCGATCCCGCCCGCCGCGCCGCATCGTCATGGGGGACTTCAACGCCACTCCCTGGTCGTCGCCGTTTCGCGAGCTCATCCACGACGGTCGACTCTTCGACACGCTGAACGGCTTCGGCCTCCAGGTCTCCTGGCCCGAATCCAACTTCGTGCTGCGCATCCCGATCGACCACGCGCTCCTCGGACCCGGCTTGGCCGCGACGGAGCGGGGAACCGGGCCGTCGTTCGGATCACAACATCGCAGCCTGCTCGTGACCGTCACCGCCCGGAGCGAGCAATGACGCAGCGCATCGAGGACTACGCCCTCATCGGCGACACTCAGACCGCCGCGCTCGTCGGCCGCGACGGCTCGATCGACTGGTGGTGTGTCCCGCGCTTCGACTCGGGAGCGGTGTTCGCCGCGCTGCTCGGCTCTTCCGAGAACGGGCGATGGCAGCTCGCGCCCGCGGGTGGGATCCAACACGTCGAACGCCGGTACCGCGACGACACCCTCGTCCTCGAGACGACGTTCCACACCGACGAGGGGTCGGTACGGGTCACCGACTGCATGCCGATCCGCGGCCGCACCGTCGACATCGTTCGCATGGTCGAAGGGCTGTCCGGTCACGTACCGATGCGGATGGAGCTCGCGATCCGATTCGACTACGGGTCGATCGTGCCGTGGGTCTCGCGGGTCGACGACGGGCTCCGGGCCGTCGCCGGGCCCGACGCGATGATGCTGCGGACCCCGGTGCACACCCACGGCGCAGGGCGTCGGACCGTGGCCGATTTCGTGGTATCCGCCGGCGAGGAAATCCCCTTCGTCCTCGTCTACTACGCATCCCACGAGCGAGCGCCTCGCCCGATCGACGCCCACCGGGCGATCCAGGACACCACCCAGTGGTGGCATCGGTGGGTCGCCAAGTGCACCTACGCCGGCGAGTGGCGCGCCGATGTCGTCCGTTCGCTCATCACCGTGAAGGCCCTTACGTTCATGCCCACCGGTGGACTCATCGCGGCGCCGACGACGTCGCTGCCCGAGCACATCGGCGGCGTCCGGAACTGGGACTACCGCTACTGCTGGCTGCGGGACTCCACCCTGAGCCTCCTCTCGCTCGCGATCGGGGGCTATCACGACGAAGCCCTCGCCTGGCGAGACTGGCTGCTGCGGGCGGTCGCGGGTGACCCCGAGGATCTCCAGATCATGTACGGCGCCGCGGGCGAGCGTCGGCTCAGCGAGTACACCGTCGACTGGCTGCCGGGCTATGAACGGTCGGCGCCGGTACGCGTCGGCAATGCCGCCAGCGACCAGTTCCAGCTCGACGTCTACGGCGAGGTGCTCGCCACGCTGTACCGGACGCGCACGATCGTTCCCGATCCACGCGCGCACGACGACTCGTGGGACCTCGAATGCGAGCTGCTCACGTCGCTCGAACAGCGCTGGCGAATGCCCGACGAAGGGATCTGGGAGGTCCGGGGTCCGCGCGCTCACTTCACTCATTCGAAGGGAATGGCCTGGCTCGCGTTCGACCGTGCGGTACGCAACGTGGAGGACTTCGGTCTCGCTGGACCGGCCGACCGGTGGGCCAAGATTCGGGACGAGATCCACCAACAGATCTGCGACGAGAGCTTCGATCAGGACCTCAACGCGTTCACCCAGTCGTACGGCTCGAAGCAGTTGGATGCGGCCGTGCTCCAGTTGCCACTCACCGGGTTCTTGCCGCCCGACGACCCGAGAATTCTCGGGACGATCGCGGCCATCGAAAGCCGGTTGTTGCGCGACGGTTTCGTCCTCCGCTACGAGACCAGCTCGGCCGGTGACGTCGACGGACTTCCGGCCGGAGAAGGCGCGTTCCTGCCGTGCTCGTTCTGGCTCGCGCAGGCTCGGGCACTGGTGGGACGTCACGACGACGCCCACCAGTTGTTCGAGCGGCTCCTCGGACTCCAGAACGACGTCGGGCTGCTCGCGGAGGAATACGACCCGATCTCGGGCCGCCAACTTGGCAACTTCCCTCAGGCCTTCACCCACGTGTGCCTGGTCGCCGCCGCCGATCAACTCTCGAGACAGTCCGAGTCCGGGACGCCGGCACCGAACCGTTGAGTCAGCGAGCGTTTGGAGTCGACGCTCGTTGGTGCGGCCCCGGCACCGGCCCCGGCACTGGCGGCGGGCCGAGCGCCCAACCCAGGAGCGCCAGCAAGCCGGCGGCGGCCGGGCGCACCACCAGCGGATCGACGAAGGGCACGGGGACGAGCCCCAACCGGATCCGCTGGCCGAAGGGGAGCAGGTCGATCGCGGCCGCCGCGATCACGCCATAGACGGGAAGCATCCGGGCCGGCAGCGTGGGCAGCACGAGGAATCGGACTGCCTCGCGCGCTTCGCCGGTCATCGCGAGGTCCGGTGAACCCACGATCCACTCCGACAGATCGCGCGCCGTCTCCGGTACGTCGACTGCGCCGAGCCGGCGACCGAGCAGCGCCATCTCGGCGACGTATCGGTCCGCGTCGGACGGACCGATACCGGGCCCGTACCGTCGGTACGCGGACAGGAATGAGTCGACCTCGACGTTGTGGACCCATGCGAGCAGATCCGGATCGCCGGCGGTGTACGCCCGACCGTCGGAGGCGGTCCCGCGCACTCGCTCGTGGACCGCGCACACCATGGCGATGGCCCGCTCCGCTTCCGCGTCGGTGCCGTAGGTGGTGGCCGCCACGAAGCGGCCGGTGCGCGCCAACCGTCCGAGCGGATCGGTGCGATACGCGGAATGCTGCGCCACCCCCGCCATCGCCAGTGGGTGCAAGACCTGGAGCAACAAGGCACGAACCCCACCGATGAGCATCGACCGATCGGCGTGCACCCGCCAGGTCATCGAGTCCGGACCGAACAGGCCGGGGTCCGCCTCGTGCGCGAACTCCACGTCCGGCTGTGCCGACGACGGCCCGGCGAGCGCGCGGCGCGCCGCATTGCCCAATGCCCGCTGCGCCGGTGCCACGACCAGTCCGGACACCGCGCCAGACACTGCTCCGGCGAGTTGGCTCACCGGTTCGAACACCGGTATCGATGCGCGCATGAGGACATCAGTCTTCCAGACCACCGACGTCACCGGGACGCGCGTTCCGGAACCCCGCCAACCCGCTGCGGCGCCGGCGCGCGCGTTGATCCCCGG
The DNA here is from genome assembly GCA_031422675.1 of Acidimicrobiia bacterium. Taxonomy (GTDB): domain Bacteria; phylum Actinomycetota; class Acidimicrobiia; order IMCC26256; family JAENVU01; genus JAENVU01. The sequence continues at coordinate 12,400 of JANPMG010000165.1, forward strand.
GGTGGTCGCAGGTTGCGGCGAGAATGGAGCATGGCACTTGGTCAGCCCGCCGGTCCTCCGGCTTCGTACCGGCAGGTCCAGCAGCTGACCGATCTGATTCTGGCGGCCGGCCACGTTGATTTCCGTGACGCGCGCGGTCCCCTCGGGCTCAACCAGCGTCAGGCGGGAGGCCGCTTCACCCGCGACGAGGCCGAGGAACTCATCGCCCGACTCGAGTCCGAGGCCGAGGGTGCCGGTCCCGAGTTCTCAGCCGAGCACGCGTCACCGCGCCCACTGATCCGCCCCCGCGATACCAAGCGGGCCGCACTCATCGCGTCGCTCCCCGACGACGTGCTCGCGGCCGAACTCCAGCGGCGCGGCTGGGTCGTCCTGGAGCCATGACAACCCCGCCGATCCGCGCAAGCGACGTTCGCTGGCCCCGCGGCCACCGCTACGGTGGCTGCGGGGCCAGCGAACAGGATGGGGACGGATCGTGGCCAACGGGATCAGCACCGAGTTCCTCACCGAGATCAGTGATGCCGAGCTCACTGCCGAGGCCTTGGCGGCGGATCCGAACCCGTCGCTCGACGGCGCCCGGCCACTCGCGGAGCTGAGCGCCGATCTGACCGTCGACATGCACGCGTCGACCCTTCCGTCCTGGTACATGCCCCCGGTGATGAGCGGCGGTCGGCGCCTCCGAGGCTGGCGGCGCGCCACCGTGTTCACGTTCATCGCCGCGCTCGTCGTCATCGAAGCGTTCGGGCTTTGCAGTACCTACGGCCAGTTCCTCTGAGGCTGAGGTTCAAACCCCGAAGCAGGAACCCCGCCTCGCCGCGGCACAGTCGCCGGGGAAACCCGACGTCGCGTAACCTCCGGCCGATGATCGGGGGCCCGGCGAGCACGACCGACGACTCGCGCACCCGCCCGACGGACACCGCCGCCGAGCCGCCGTCCGAGCCCGGGGCGCGTCGGCCCGACATCCAGGGCCTCCGGGCCGTCGCGGTCATCCTCGTCGTCGCGTTTCATGCCGGCCTGTCCGTGCCGGGCGGGTTCACCGGCGTGGACGTGTTCTTCGTCATCTCCGGCTTCGTCATCACCGCAATGCTCCTGCGCGAGCTCGGAACCGGAACGCTGTCGTTCTCCACGTTCTACGCCCGACGGGTTCGACGCATCCTGCCCGCGTCGGCACTCACGATCTCGGTCGTCGCAATCGCGTCGATCGGGGCGATCAGTCGGAGCGCACAATCGACGACCGCGAACACCGGCATCACCGGTTCGTTGTTCACCGCGAACATGCTGCTCGGTCGAGCGCGGTCCGGCTACTTCGACGTCGCGCCCACCGCCAACCCGCTGCTGCACATCTGGTCGCTCTCGGTCGAGGAACAGTCCTATCTCGTGTTCCCGGCGCTGCTCGCCGTCGGGTTCTTCATCGCGAGACGCCGATTCCCTCGGCGCGATCCACGGCGAGTCGTCGGTGCGATCGTCAGCGTGGTCGCCATTGTGTCCTTCCTTGCGTCGTGGTACATGACCTCGCACACCTTCTCCGTCGCCGGGATCACCTTCAACCCGCAGCTGGCCTTCTACCTCGCGCCGACGCGCGCGTGGGAGTTCGCGGTCGGTGCGCTCCTCGCGCTGGGGGTGACGCAAATCTCGCGACTTCCTCGACGGGTCGCGCCGGTCAGTGGCGTGGTCGGCGCGGGGCTGGTGGCGATCGGCGCCTGGGGGATTTCGGGGACTACCCCGTTCCCGGGTACCGCCGCGCTCCTCCCGGTGGTCGGGACCGCGCTTCTGATCGTCGCGGGGACGGTCGCCCCCAACCCCATCTCGTCCGGGTTGTCGTACCGACCCTTCACGCGCATCGGCGACCTCTCCTACAGCTGGTATCTGTGGCACTGGCCGCTGATCGTGTTCGCCTCTGCGCTCTTCCCGAGCGCCGGCCACGCCCCGCTGGTGGCCGCGATCCTCTCGCTCGTGCCCGCCTGGGCGTCGTTCAAGTACTTCGAGACCCCCATTCGCCTGAACCCGCGGATCCGTGGCCGACGCGCAGTCGGTGTCGCCGCGATCTGCATCTTGATCCCGGCGGGGAGTTCGTACGTGCTCCTGCACGCGCCGAAGCCCCCCGCATCGGAGGCAACGGAGGCGTTCCTCGCGGCGACGGGCCGTTCGCATCAGACCGAAGTCCGCCGCTGCAATCAGGGTGTGCCCGTCGCGTCACTCCCCGAGCGATGCACTTGGAGCGTGCCCGATTCCCGTGGTCGCGTGATCCTGGTCGGAGACTCGAACGCCGGCCACTTCGTCGAGCCGGCGGCGCAGGCCGCGAACGCACTCGGCTTCGACCTCACCGTTGCGACCTATCCGGACTGTCCCTTCGCCGATCTCGTCGTCCAGAACCCCGCGCGGCCCGGTTCCACCGAACGCTGCCGGAGGTTCGTGACGGAATCGCTGCGCCAGATCGTGGCCGAGCGGCCGAGCATGGTGCTCATGGCTGCCTCCGGCCCGCTCTACCTCATCAGCCGGACCTCGTTCCGCGATCCGGGCTCGGGGCCACCCGCGACGACACCCGACGCCAAGGCAGACCTGTGGTCCGCCGGCCTGGCACGGGTCGTCGACCGGCTCTCTGCGGCGAACATCCCCACCGCGTTGATCCGCACCGTTCCGCAATGGCGCTCATGGGACGCGCGTTCCTGCGCCGAGGTCCGGGTGTACCTGGCGCCCGAGTCGTGCGGAACGGACCAGACCCGTGCCGCGGTCGACTCGTTCCGGCGCGCCTCGCTCGAGGCAGACGACCGCGCGCTGCGAACCACCCCCGAGGTCGTCACCGTCGACTTCGCGGATGCCCTGTGTGGTCCCCGCCGGTGTGCGACGAACCAGGAGAATCTGTGGCTCTATAAGGATGGCCGGCACCTCAGCGTGCCGGGTGCGCTCAGCTTGACCGGCGAGTTCCGCGCCCTGATCGGCGACCTCGCCCGCCCGACCTGAATCGGCGACCGGGCAACGCTCGGGCACGTTCGCTCGGCTCGTCCCACGTTCCGTGGCCGCGCCGCCACAGATAGGGTGGCTGCGCGGCCAGTGGACAGGGCCCGAGGTCCCGCCGGTGGGCATCCGGCGGACGTACGCGTTAGGGTGCGGGTAAGCGAGTTGGAGCCGCCGCTCACCCTGCCCGAGCGGCGGCTCGCTCGCGTTTTAGCCCGCTTTCCTCCCGGCCGAGCGGCCCCACCCCGAGTGGCGAGTTCAGTGCGGAATCGGTTCCCACTCCTGGCGGCCGAACAGCTCCTCCACGGTCTCGCGACGCACGAGGACGCGCGCCGCACCGCCCTCCACCGCCACCACCGCCGGCCGGGTCGCGCAGTTGTAATTGTTTGCAAGCGAGAAGGTGTAGGCACCGGTGCCCGGCATCACCACGAGCGAACCGGGCCCGACGGCGCCGAACGCGACATCGCGCGCGAGTACGTCACCCGAATCGCAATGAAGACCGACGAGCGTCACCGGCGACGGCACACCGTCGACGAGCGCGAAGGGGGCCGCCTCACGGAGTCCGGTCACCGCCTCGATGTCGTCCGCAGTTCCACCGTCGACCCCGACGAACGTCCGCCCCGCGGACGTCTTCACCGTGCGCACGCAGTACGCCGTGACCACTGCGCGCGCCACGAGAGACCGACCCGGCTCCACGATGAGTTCGGTCATCGGATCGAACCCGACCGACGTCATCGCGGCGTCGAGTTGTGCGATGTACTCGGACGTACTCGGCACGGCCATCGCGCCGTTGAGCGGAACACCCAATCCACCGCCGGCATCGAGCACTTCGAACGATCCGAGCGCGCCCACGCGCGCGACTGCGTCGGCGAACGGCGCGAGCGCGGTGATTTGAGAGCCCACATGGAAGTGCACGCCGCGGAGGCGAAGCGATCTCGCCGCGTCGATCGCAGAGAACACCGCCGGCGCCTCCCCCACCGTGACGCCGAACTTCTGGCCGTGGTGCGCAGTCGCCATCGATTCGTGCGTGACCGGCGCAATCCCCGGCGTGATCCGGACCAGCACGTCGACCGGGCCGGTCGCCACTGCGTCCAGGTGATCGACGTCCTGTGGACCGTCGATGACCACCAGTCCCACGCCCTCCTCCGCCGCCTCCCGCAGCTCCTCCCGGCTGCGGGCGTTGCCGTGATACACGGTCGCCGTGGCCGCAATACCGGCGCGCCGCGCCAGCGCGAGTTCACCGGTCGTGGTGACATCGGCGCCGATCCCGAGCCGGCCCAGGCGGGAAACAATCGCGATGATTGGCAGCGCCTTCGTGGCGAAGACTGCGCGTGCCGGCCGGTTCAGTGCCGCCAGGCCTTCCACGTAGCCGCGCCCGCGTGCGTCGATGTCGGCAACATCCACGATCTGGAGCGGCGAACCGAACGTCTCGACGAGATCCCGTACCGAGCAATCGGCAACAGACAGCTCCCCCGGCTTGGCCACCGCGGTCAGTGGCAGGTGGGCCGGCACCCGGCCATCGGTCGGCGTCGTCACGTCGCCATCGCATCGCGCACCGACGCCGGGTCGACGCCCGCGCCTCCAGCGGCGCTACTCGCGTACGCGGCGAGGGCGAACCGGAGCACGTGCACCGCGTCGGCCGCGTCCCAGAGCAACGGACCCGCTCCGCGGTGCAGCCACCGCAACCAATGCCGTCCCGAGTTGGCGAAGCTGCTTGCCCAATCGTCGTCGAGCGCATGAAACGATCGCAGCTCACCGTCGACGTAGACCTCGAGGCTCGGCTGCTGCACACCGCGCGCGGTACATCGGTTCACCCGCGCAAACCCACGGGTGCCGGTGACCTCCCAGCGTTCGTCGTTCGTGTAGTAGTCCGAACGGAGATACAGATCCGGGGCCAGGGTGATATCCCAAACCCCGCGCACGCCGGACGTGTGTTCCCACGTGATCGTGGTAGGCGCATCAACAGCGACGTCCGGGACCACCTCGGTCGCACCGATCCACGCCCGCACTTCGCGGACCGGACCGAAGAGCCACAGGGCGGTGGACAGCTTGTGCCAGCCGTCGTCGAAGACCAGGATCCCGCGCCCGGCGCGCATCTGACGGAACTGCCACTCGTAGCTACTCATCGGGACGTCCCAGCCGCCGCGGCCACTCCCCACCATCTTGAGGTGGTAGCCCACCACGTCACCGATGGCGCCGGAGTCCACCAGCTCGCGCATTCGCACGAGCGGCTCGTAGAACAGGTAGTTCTCCATCACCCGCAACACCCGGTCGTTGGCGACGGACGCATCGATCATGCGTTGTGCGTCCGCGAGGGTGTTGCACATCGGCTTCTGGAGGTTGACGTGCCAGCCGGCATCGAGGAGTTCGATCACACCCTCGGCATGCAATGGGATCGGGAGGAGAGCCTCGACGGCATCGATCGCAAGACCGCTGGCCGCCAAGTCGGCGACCGTCGCGAAGGTCGACGCGGCGGGCCAATCGGCATGACGCTCGGCTCGACGCTCGGCATCGGGATCAACCAGCGCCACGACCTCGACGTCGGGGTTGTCGACGTACGCGCGCACGTTGAGGTCGTAGATGCGTCCGAGTCCGACGAACGCCGCCCGCACCGGCCGGGTGAACGGAACGAAACTCACCGGCCCGCCGGCCCATCGAGTTGTTCCATGAACTCGAGTCGGATGCCTCCGGGGGCGGCGACGAACGCGATACGGCGGCGGCCGAACGCCCCCTCCACGATCGCGGGACCCCAGATCACGTCGTGACCGACGAGCTCGGCGTCCAGGTCGTCGGTGAACAACGCCGGATGCAGAAACGTGTCGGCCGGCAGGTCGACCTCGGGCTCGTAGATCGCTCGGGTGAAGAGCGTGATCATCACCGGCCCGAGGAACACGTCGGCCCGCTCGCCGTTTCCCCAGGGGCCACGGTCGCGAATCAGGCCGCCGGCGCGTTCGTAGAAGCCGCACGCCGCGTCCAGATCGGACACCTTCACCGCAAGATTTGCCATTCCGGTGACCGCCACTACACCTCCGAACTCTGAGGACTCGAGGGTATCGGCTGAGAAATGGAAAAACGCGGCCCTTGTCCGACACCCACGGGTTCCCGATATCGATCTCGTGGCGTTCCGCCGTCGACGGGCACGCGGCATTGGCTGCGGTCGCCCTGCGTCGACCCGCTCGGACCTAGACACCGCGAGCCGTCGGCGACGCTGGATGGGCGACTGCCGGCCGTGTCATCCTGGCCACGGTGATGACGCCGTCACCCCCCGACCCGGGTCATCCCCCCACCGACGTGGCGCCGATGCTCGCCACCGCGACCGAAACCCTTCCCACCGGCGCCGGATGGTCGTTCGAGATGAAGTGGGACGGCGTCCGAGCGCTCGCGACGGTCACCGCCGCGGGAGTGAAACTCCGCAGCCGCGCCGGCAATGACATCACCCTCGGATATCCCGAACTCCATGCGCTCGGCGACCGTCTGCGTGCGACGCCCACGGTGCTCGACGGCGAGATCGTCGCAATCGACAAGCACGGCCGTTCAAACTTCCAGCTCCTGCAATCTCGGATGCACCGCCGCGACCCGGCCGCCGTCGCCCGGCTGGCGGCCACGGTGCCGGTGACCTTCATGATCTTCGACATCCTCTGGCTCGACGGTCACCTGCTGACCCATCTGTCGTACCAAGCGCGGCGGACCGTGCTCGAACGGCTCGACCCGCGCGGTCCCGCGTGGAGCACGCCGTCGCGCGGGGCCGATGCCGACGAGGCACTCGACACCAGCCGGCGCCTCGGATTCGAAGGCGTCATCGCGAAACGGCTCGACTCAAAGTACGAGCCGGGTCGGCGCTCGACCGCGTGGCGCAAGGTCAAACACCAGTGTCGCCAGGAGTTCGTCGTGGGCGGGTGGGTCCCCGGCCAAGGGCGTCGGGCCAACCGCATCGGCGCGCTCCTCGTGGGCGTGTACGACGACACCGGAACTCTCCGCTACGCCGGAAAGGTCGGCACCGGGTTCCCCGACTTTGAACTCGAGCGCCTCGGCGCGCGGCTGGAAGCTCGCGCGAGCACCGCGAACCCATTCGGAGATCCAGGTCTGCCACGAGAAGTGCAGTTCGTCCGCCCGGAGCTGGTGGCCGAGGTGCGGTTCAGTGAATGGACGGACGGCGACCATCTGCGCCACCCCTCGTATCTGGGCCTGCGCACCGACAAGGACCCACGCCAGGTTCGTCGTGAATAGTCCGGCAGCCCTGGTTTCCCGACGGTCACCGATTTCCTGGTTTGGCGCTCAGAAAACCGGGTATCACATCGCCAACACCGCAGCGCCGAGGCCGTGAGCCCGACACCCCCAGCCCGGTTTGTCTCCGGCCTTGGCGCTGCGGTCGCATCTTTCGCTCACCGGCGCGAGGACATCGAGCCGCCGGTTCCGCGGCGGTCTTGGTCCGCTATCGAGCGGTGATGTAGTCGCGCAGGAGCTGGGCTTCTTCCTCGAGTTCCTGGACCCGCGACGCGACGATGTCACCGATCGACACCAACCCGACCAACGACCCCTCCTCCACCACGGGAATGTGGCGGATCCGGCGGGTCGTCACCACCTCCATCAACTGCTCGGTGGTGTCGGTCGGCGCGCACGTCACGACGGTCCTGGTCATCGACTCGGCCACCGGACCGGTGAGCACCTCGGGGCCGATCTCGGCGATCTGGCGCACGACATCGCGCTCGGACACGATGCCCACCACCGACGATCCGTCGTCCGACACGACGAGTGCGCCGATGCGGTGGACCCGCAACAGCTCCACCACGTCACGCACGAGCGCATCGGGCGCAACGGTGAGGACCTCGCTGCCCTTTCGGGCCAGGATGGCGGAGACGAGCATTGGGAACCTCCTGTGTTCGGCAATCGGGCGTTCGGCGGTCGGGCATGGGGCGGACCCACCCGGCGCGAGCGCGAGTGGCGGGCTCCAGCATGATCCTTCGGGCCGGACGACGCAACGGTTCATTCCGCACCACGCTGGGACATCCGTCGGTCTCAGGCGGTACTCCGTGCGGTCGGCGTGAACTTCACCGGCAGCCGTTTGATGCCGCCGACGAGCGGCATCCCCATCGCTGCGAGCGGCACGGGCTCGCCGGCCAACTCCAGATCGGGCAACCGGGTCAGGAGCTGGCGAAAGACCACGGAGAGTTCACGCCGAGCGAGGTGCGCGCCGAGACAGAAGTGGGGCCCCGGGCCACCGAAGCCCACGTGCAGGTTCGGCATCCGGCTCACGTCGAACCGCTCAGGATCCTCGAAGGCGCGCGGGTCGCGGTTGGCCACGCCGTAGAGCAGCACGACCTTGTCGCCCGCGCGGAACTCGTGGTCGGACACGGTGACATCGGTGGTGGCGGTGCGGCGCATGAATGTCACCGGCGAGGCGACGCGCACGATCTCCTCCACCGCGCTCGGCGTCATTGCTTCCAGATCCTCGTGCCAGATCCGCCGTTGATCGGGGTGCTTCGAGAGGAGGTCGACGCCGTGGCTGATCGCGGTACGGGTGGTGTCGTTCCCGGCGACCGCGAGCAGGATGAAGAACGGCGCGATCTCGTTCGGTGCCAGCATCTCCTCACCGACGTCGTTGTGGACGAGTTTCGACGTGAGGTCGTCGGTGGGGTGCGCGCGGCGTTCCTCGGCGATCTCGTTCATGAGATTGGTGAGACTCATACCGGCGTCGAACATGGCCATCATCGGGTCGCCCTCGCCCATGAACTCCGGGTCGCCGCCACCGAGGATCACGTTCGTCGCTTTGAGGACCGTGTCGAACTCACTGCGCGGGATGCCCATCATGTCGCAGATCACGAGCAGAGGGAACGGCTGGGACAGGACTTGGACGAGGTCGACCTCGCCGTCCTCGCAGAAGCCGTCGATGACCTCGGTGCAGATCGTCTCCACCGAGTCGAGCACGCCCTGGAGCTGGCGGGGAGTGAACGACCGGCCGACGATGGCTCGCTGCCGCGCGTGCCGCGGGTCGTCCATGTTGATGAACGACCCGAAGAAATCCAGCGCGGCTTCGGGCAGATCCGGGATGGCCACCGCGCCCTGGCCCGAGCAGAACTCCTTCGGCCGTTTGCTGATATCCACGAGCTCGGCGAACCGGGTGACCACCTGGAAGTGTTCGGTCTCTCCGGTCATCATGTTGTTGAACTGGGCCGCCGCGAACGGGCCGGCCTCGCGGATCGGAATGAACTCGCGCATGCGGTCTGCGAGCGGCTGGCGCCAGAACTCCGGCTCCATCAATCGTGCGTCGGTGCTCATCGAGCCCTTCATGGTCAGCCGCGGCGCGCCCACGCTAGCGACGAACCCAATCGCGCGGTCGCAGTGACGTACGGCGAGTCGAAAGATCGGATCGGCACGGTGCAGCAGTACCGTGACCCGGCGTGGCGCACCAGACGATCCGGTACGGGAACCATCGTGGCCAGGTCGGCGAGCTTTCGAGGCCGGCGGCGACAGGCGGCGACCTTCCCGTTGTCGTCCTGATCCACGGCGGGTTCTGGCGGTTCCCCTACTCGAAGCTGCTGATGCGGCGGCTCGTGCGCTCGGTCACCGACCGGGGCTGGGTCGCGTGGAACATCGAGTACCGACGGGTGGGCCGCTTCGGAGGCGGCGGCGGCTGGCCCACGACGTTGGCCGACGTCGCCGCGGCCGTCGACGCGCTGCACGCGCACCCGGACATCGACCCGGGCCTCGACCTCGATCGGGTCGTGAGCTGCGGCCATTCGGCCGGCGGGCAGCTTGCGCTCTGGCTGGCGGCGCGCCGCCGCCTGAAGGTGGGCGACCCCGGGAGTGACGTCGGAGTTGCGGTGTCAGGTGCCGTCTGCCTCGCGGGTATCGGAGATCTCCGAGACGCGTACCGGCGCGATCTCGGTCGCGGCGCGGTGCGCGCGTGGCTGGGTGGCTCCCCCGACGACGTTCCGGAGCGGTACCGGTGCGCGTCGCCGATCGAGCACCTGCCCCTCGGCGTTCCCCACGTTTTGATCCACGGGCTCGACGACTCCGTGGTCCCCGCCGCCCTGAGCACCGAATACGCCGTGGCGGGGGCCGCGGCCGGCGACGACGTCACTTACATACCGATTCCCGGCGCCGACCATCGCGCCATGGTGGCGCCCACCGGGGCGGCCTGGGCCGCGGCGCTGAACGCGATCGAGGAACTCTTTCGCCGCTGAACCGCGGGCTCAAGGTTGGCGGTTCGAGTTCCGATCACTCCACCATGACGGCCACGTCCGAGCGCCCCCAGTGGCGCGGATGGGACGAGACGAGTTCCGGACGCGTCGGTCTGGTCACGAGCAGTCGCCTCGGGAACGACGCGCCGGTTCAGAATCGAGCGTTTCCCAAAGTGCGCTCGTGGTTCGCGCTCGGTGCACCGCTGGAACTCCTGAGCCCGCTGTCCGTGCTGCGAATCGTCGCGATACTGATCGTGGCGGGAACGCTCCTCGTGATCCGTGGGACACCGAGTGCCCATCGGGTCGGGCTGGTGGCGGTGATCACGCTCGGGATCGGCTTGCTGATGGGTCTTTCGCGAGTGAAGGAGCTGGGCCGACGTCATTGCGTCGTGCTGGCCGGCGTCGCGATCCTCATAATCGACCTCCTCGTGGCTGCCGGCGGCGGTGCTGCGAGCGGAACGCTCGGCGTGATGCTGTTCATCCCCGTCGCCATCTTCGTCGGAATGTTCATTCCGTGGCGCGCGCTGCTCGGCCTCCAATGCTTCCTCAGTGGTTCCGTCGCGGCGGCGTTCGTCATCGGCGGGTCGCCGCCCGGTGAGGCCGCGTTGCTGGCGGTCCTGACCGGCGTCGGTACCACCTGCGCCGCGATCACCGTCGCGCTCACCGCCGCATCCGCGCGCCACACGGGCATGATCGACGCCGACACCGGACTCCCGAACGGGTACGGCTTCGCCGACGCGCTCGGCCGCGAGCTGGCTGGTTCGACCGTGGTGGTCGCCGCGGTTGATCTGGGCGGGCTCGAATCTGCGCGCGAGGCACTCGGGCATCGTGCCGGCACGGAACTGTTGCGCCGGGCGGTCGAAGACCTCGGACAGATCCTTCCCTCGGGTGCCACCATCGGACGGGTCGACGGCGATCGACTCGCCGTGTTCCGGGCCACGTCCGGTTCTCTCGATCCGGCGGCCCACGAAGTGGCAGCAATCGCGCTGGCCGATCACCTCGCCGACGGGATCGGCGCGGGTCGGTACCTCGTCGACGAGATCGAGGTCATCCTCCGTCCCCACATCGGGATCGCCCTCGGCCCGACTGACGGATCGGATCCGACCGAGCTGATCCGGCGCGCGACCCTCGGCGCGATCCGCGCGCGGACATCGGGGCGGGTGTCCGCGCGTTGGAGTCCCGAAATGACCGGCGCGATGACGGGAGCAGATCTCGCGCTGCTGGCCGACCTGCGGCTCGCCTCCGAGCGTGGCGAACTCCAGATGGCGTACCAACCGCAGATCGATCCGAGTACGGACGCGACCGTGGCCGTCGAGGCACTGCTTCGGTGGTCGAGTCCGACCCACGGTTCGGTGCCTCCCGACCGCTTCATCGCCCTCGCCGAACGCACGGGACTCATCGACCGCCTCACCGACTGGGTGATCGCAGAGACTCTCGACGCTCAAGTTCGGTGGCGCCGCGTCGGGCTGACGCTGCCGGTGTCGGTGAACGTCTCGGCCGGTTCACTCTCCGACCCGGAGCTTCCCGGCCGAGTCCTCGGCGCGCTCCGCGACCGGCGACTCCCCGGTGAGATCCTCACCGTCGAGGTCACCGAGACCGCGGCGCTCGACGCCGAACAGGCGCTCGGCCGGCTCGGAGCCCTCCACGATGCCGGCGTCGGGATCTCGATCGACGACTTCGGAACCGGCTACACATCGCTCGCAGTCCTGCCCCAACTCCCGGTCGACGAGCTGAAGGTGGACCAGCGGTTCGTCATCGCGTCCGCGACATCACCGGCGGACGACACGATCGTGCGATCGGTGCTCGGGCTCGCGCACCAGTTGGGGATGCGGGCCGTCGCCGAGGGAGTCGAAGATCACGAGACTGCGCAACGGCTACGCGACTACGGGTTCGATCTGCTCCAGGGGTGGGCGTTCTCGAAGGCGCTCCCCGAAGCCGAGTTGATGAGCTTCGTGTGTGCCGCACCGCATGCGGCGGCGTCCATGAGCCGCGACCGGTTGGCGCGCTCAGGCGGCGCGCACGACTCCAGCCACGACGCCGCGCACGAGGTCGAGGCCGGCCAACCCGGGTAGCCGGGCAATCCGCGCGTCGATGAACTCGATCTCGGACGGCTCGTCGGCGAACACACCCTGCATGAGTCGATCGGCGTCGCTCCGGCTGCGCAGACCGGCACCGACCGGGGACCAGAGATGGGTCATGACCCACCGGGTGATCCGCTGGGCCCGACGGTTGTCTCGCAGCAGATCGATCGCCATGGCGCGATAGAACGCGAAGTGGATCGCCTCCTGCGCGATCACATCACCGAGGATCTCGCGCAGGAGTGGGTGGGCGGTCCGGCGCCGCAGCAACGTGTAGAAGCGGAGCGTGGTGAGCTCGTTCACGGCACCCCAGGTCATGTGGACCGCGAGGAAGTCGGTGCCGAGGACCCGCAGGGCCGCCTGGTTCATCCACCGCTCGCGCCGAGCCGCGAACCGCTGCGCGCGTGAACGGTGTCGCGGTTCCACCGAGACGCCCTGACTGGCCAGAAGTCGCGTGAGGAGTTCGGCATGACGGACTTCCTGTCCCAGCCAGATCGCGAGGAACTGCGAGACAACGGGATCCGTCGAGACGTCAAGACTGGCGAAGGTCGCTTCGGTGCCCCACTCCACGTGCGCGGCGTAGGTGAGCTGGAAGACTTCCTCGTCGGCAACGCGCGTCATCGCCGCGGTCGTCCAGTCGTAGGAGTCCAACTCGAGCGGCGCGCCCATTCGAGCGAGAAGTCCGGCGGCGTTCATGTGAGTCATTCGTCGCGCAACCCGCCACGGATGACTACTGATTCGGAGTCGTGCCCGATTCCTTGACGAGCTTGGCCGCAGCCTCGCGCTCGGCGAGGACCTTGATCAGGCCGAGTTCCTCCTGGCCCACCTCGGAGAAGCGGTCGGCGATGCTGTCGATAGTCCAGCGCCCTTCCGTGCGCATCTCACGCACCTCCACGGGCTGGTTCCACACCGCGATCTTGCCGCCGTTGGCCGTGTAGATCTGGCCGGTCACATCCTGGCTGCGGTCCGAGAGCAGGAACCCGACCATGGGGGCCACGTCTTCGGGCTCGCCCATTTCGATTCCGAACGGAACGTTGCCCGACATGCGGCTCTTCGCCACCGGCGCGATCACGTTGGCGCGCACGCCGTACTTGTACATCCCCGCGGCCACCGAACGGGCGAGGGACACGACCGCGCCCTTCGCCGACGCGTAATTGGCCTGCGCCACCGACCCGGCGAACGCACCGGAGGTGAACGCAACGAACGCGCCGGACTTCTGCGCCTTGAAGTACGGGGCGGCGGCACGGAACACGGTGAACGTCCCCTTGAGGTGGGTCTCGACGACCGGATCCCACTCGGACTCGACCATGTTGAAGAACATGCGCTCACGCAGGATCCCGGCCACCGTGACCACACCGTCGATGCGGCCGAAGGTGTCCACCGCGCTCGCCACGATGGATGCGCCCCCCTCCATCGTGGTGACCGAACTCGCGTTGGCGACGGCCTTCCCGCCGGCGGCTTCGATCGCGGCGACGACCTCGTCTGCCACATCGCTCGTGGGCTCGTTGCCGTCGATCGACACGCCGTAGTCGTTCACGACCACCGCGGCGCCCTCGCTCGCACAGAACTCGGCGACCGCGCGACCGATCCCTCGGCCCGCGCCGGTGATCGCCACAACTTTGCCTTCGAGCGCGCGCATACCGGCCTCCGAGTTCGGGTAGAAACCGTCACGGTATTTTCCGGCCCCGGATCCACGCAAGCTCGACCCGCCGCGACCGGCCCGACGCGAACGGCCGGCGGTTCAGTCCTCCCAGTCCACGCGATCCGAGCGCGCGGGCTGGCGACCGGTGTGCAGCGGACCCAGTGGCGCGTCGACCATCAGCACCCGGTGCCACTGCGCCGCGCCCTGACGTCGGCGCCACTCGATGAGATCAGCGTCGGCTTCTCCCGCGGCCCACTGCGACCAGGTGGGGATCGCCCACAGCAGCAGCGCTTCGTCGTCGTTGACCATCGCGGTGGTGAACGCGCCGAACAGCTCCCACCCGTGACGCGCGTGCAGTTCCGATGCGTCACGCGCGCGCTCCAGGAGATCACGGGCTGCGCCCGGCTCGACTTTCACGAGTTCGTGCGCGTACACGTCTCCGTGCACACCGTCGGCGCACAGCGTCTCGATCGGGCGGCTCCATGGTGCGGGGACCACGATGCGATCGAACCCACCGCGGCGGAACTCAGCCGCCTTCGCCCACCACTTCTCGAGCGCCGGATCCTGCGCGCCTCGACCGACCGCCTCGGTGCCGAACGACGCGGCGAGGCCGGGCCAACTCTCGTGCTCCCACATGTTCACGGTCCGGGGCCAGGCGCCGGTGGAGCCGAGCAACGCCCACACGCCGTAGCAGAGCTGCCCCCGTTCCTCCTGGCCGATCGGGCTCCAGTTCGCGGTCATGTGTTGCATGTAGTTCGCCCGGTGATGCCCGATGATGTCGATGAACTCGTGGATATACAGGCGGTCGTTCATCGGTCTCCCTCCTGGTCCGGGATCTGGTCCGAAACCTCGGCGAGAATCTCCCATGCATTTCCTTCGGGGTCGCTGATCATGGCCATGCGCGCACCCGGCCGGTGATTCGTCGGCACCATCAACACCGCGCCCCCGGCCGCTTCCACGCCGGCCGCGAGGGCATCCACTTCGTCGCGGTGCTGCACCGAGAGCGCCGCGTAGCGCCACCCCCCGGGCCGGAACCAGGAATCGGCGACAGGAACAGCAACGGGATCGACGGCGGCGCGCGGGAAGAAGATCTTGATTCGAGCATCGCCGCGACGGAACTTGCCCACCACCCCGACATCGAACTCGAGCCGTTCGAACAGTTCGAATCCCATGACCGTCACGTAGAAGGCGGCGAGGGTCGGCTCGTCGCGCCCGACGAGCCCGGCTTCGAGCGAGACGGTCATTTGAGCCGTGGTCCCGAGACGCGCGCGCCGGATTTCGCGCCACCGAGCCAGCTCATCGCGCGCACCATACGTCGAGACCCTGCGTCGTTCCACTTCGTTCGTGGCCAGCGTTACGCTGCGCCGATACCTACTCCCACGCTCCGAACTTCCGGACCTATTCCACGAGCCGCCGCTTCTGGGTCGGCCGCGCGCCGGCGCGTCCGGGCAGTCCGGTGATCGAGTTCAACCTGTTCCTCCCCCAGATGCGGATGACGTTCGACCAACTCGTCGAGCGCGCCCGCGCCGCCGAAGCCGCCGGATTCGTCGGCGTGAGTGGCATGGACCACCTCGTGCCACCGATGGCCGACGATCAACCGATGTACGAGGCGATGATCACCACCGCATGGCTCGCCGCGCACACGAACCAGATTCGCGTCGGATCGCTCGTGCTCTGTGACGCCTTCCGCCACCCGGCCGTACTCGCCCGCCAGGCGGTCTCCCTCGACCACGCCTCCGGGGGCCGCTTTGAGCTGGGCATCGGGTGGGGTTCGGTCCCGCACGAGTTCACGACGTTCGGCGTCGGCTCCGTCGAACCGCGCGACCGCGTGGAGCGACTTCGCGAGACGCTGGAGGTCATCCGCGCGCTCTGGGCCGGCGAGACGCTCGACTACGACGGCCAGTTCCACCAGCTCCGCGCGGCGCAGCAGGTGCCGCGCCCACTCGGCCATATCCCCATCGTCATCGGCGGAACGGGACCCAAGACGCTCGCCCTCGTGCGGGACCACGCCGACTGGTGGAACGTCCACATCGGCATGGTGGACAAGGTCGACGAACTCCGGTCGCAGGTGGGCCGCGCGCGCCCGTCGATCCAGCAGATGGTCGCGCTCGTCCCGCGCGGTGGGGACCGAGACGCGATCACCGCACTGGCCGAGCGGCGGTTCGGCAACTCCCGGCCCGTGATCGGATCCGGCGTCGAGCTGGTCGATCATTACGGTCGACTCGCCGAGCAGGGGATCGAGCGCGTGTACACGTGGTTCTGCGACTTCGCGCGCCCCGACACGCTCGCCGCGTTCGGTGCCGAGGTGATCACCCCCCTCACCGCGACCCCTTTCACCTCGAGCAGAGTCACGCCGTGACGCCACTCGCCACGTTGCCGCGCCAAAACCTCGCCCGTACACTCGAACGTCCAGCTACTTCGGCCCCACTCAGGAGATCCGCGCGCCCGTGACCAAGACGAACGTCGACGGCGTCGAGGTCCTCGCCGCAGATGACGTCCTCCACATCGTGCTGGACCGCCCCGACCGCAAGAACGCGCTCCATCCCGCCGCGGTGATTCGAATCGTGCGCGCCCTGGAAGACGCATCCGTGGACGACACCTTGCGCGTCATCGTGCTGCGCAGTTCGGGCGCAGACTTCTGCGCCGGCGCGGACTGGGTGGCCACCAATCGGGGTGACGGAGCGCGCCCGCGCACCGGCAGCATCCAACGTCGTACTCCGCTCCAGGCCCACCGTCTGGTGGAGCTGCTCGTCGAGGTGCAGTTGCCGGTGGTGTGCGCGGTGTCCGGGTGGGCCGCCGGACTCGGCTGCCAGATCGCACTGGCCGCCGATTTCACGATCGCCACCGAGTCCAGTCAGTTCTGGGAACCGTTCCTCGACCGCGGGTTCACTCCCGACAGCGGTGCCACCTGGCTCGTCCCCCGCCTCGTCGGGATCGCTCGCGCGAAAGAGTTCCTCATGCTGGGTCGGAAAGTCACGGGCGCGGAGGCCGCCGATTGGGGACTCGTCTACCGCGCGGTCCCCGACACTGCGCTGGACGCGGCCGTCGACGATCTCGTCACGCAACTGCGCGCGGCACCCACCGTTGCGCTCGGGCTCACCAAACGCGCCATCCACCGCGCCCTCGACTCCTCCCTCGCCGACGCGATGGAAGCCGAGGCCAACGCCCTCGAACTGAGCTCACGAGCCCCGGATTTCAAGGAAGGGCTCGCCGCATTCGGAGAGAAGCGGACACCACGCTTCGGGGGTCGGTAGCGGGAGGGTCTGTGGCTGCTGCCGACGCGAACGAGTGGGAGGACGTCCTCGCGGACCTGGCGCGCCGGCGCGGCGAATCGCGCGCGATGGGCGGCGAGGAGCGGCTTCGCAAGCGCCAGGACGGCAGCAAGCTCGACGCGCGGGCGCGCATCGACACGCTCCTCGATGCGGGTTCGTTCCAGGAACTCGGCACGCTCGTCGGCGGCGAGGAATCCCCGGCGGACGCCATCGTGATGGGTTCAGGCCGGGTCGACGGCCGGCCGATCATGGTGGCGGCGGAGGATTTCACCGTGAAGGCCGGCACGATCAGTGCGGCGGCGAACGCGAAGCGCTACCGCGTGGCCGAGATCGCAGTCGCCGACCGCGTGCCGTTGGTCATGATGCTCGAAGGTGCGGGCTTTCGTGCCGACGGGCGCAACCACGGCGCTCGGACCCCCACCGACATGATCGCCCAGGCCCGCTGTTCAGGGCGGGTGCCACTCGTCACGGCCGTCCTCGGTCCATCGGCCGGCCATGGCGCGCTCGTCGCGCCCATCTCGGACTTCTCGGTGATGAGTCGTCACGCCTCGATCTTCACCGCCGGTCCCCCGGTCGTGTACGAGTCGCTCGGCGAAGCGATCACCAAGGAGGACCTCGGCGGTCCGGGCGTCGCGCTGGCCAGCGGTCTGATCCACAACGTCGCCGACGACGACGCGGCGGCCCTCGCACTGATCCGCGCCTACCTCTCGTACTTCCCGTCGTCCGCATGGTCCTACCCGCCCGATGCGCCCGGTCCGGACGCGGACGGCCTCGATACGGGACCGCGGCTGGTGCCCGAGATCCTGCGCATCGTCCCGGTGAACGGTCGGCGCATCTACGACATGCACGCGGTCATCGACGTCGTCTTCGACGCCGAATCCAGTTTCGAGGTGCAACCAGAGTTCGGCCGGTCGATCATCTGCGCGCTCGGCCGGCTCGGGGGCGCGCCCGTGGCGATCGTGGCGAACCAACCTCACGTGATGGCGGGTTCGATCAACGCCGACGCCGCCGACAAGGCCGCGCACTTCATCACCGTTGCGGATTCTTTCCACCTGCCGCTCATCTTCTTGTCCGACAATCCGGGCGTGATGCCCGGGAGCGTGTCGGAGCAAGCCGGCATTCTGCGCAAGGGCGCGCGGATGTACGCCGCGCAGACCCACGCCGTGTCACCCAAGTTCGAGGTCACGCTGCGCAAGGCCTACGGCTTCGGTTCGATGGTCATGGGCATGCTCCCGTTCGACGGACAGTCGGCGGTGTTCGCGTTCCCGGGCGCCACGATGGGCGCGATGGGCGCGGCGGCGATGGGCCGCGCGCGCGGGTCCGACGCCGACGAAGCCGAGATGCTGCGAACGAGCGAGGTCGAGGCGTCCTACCGATCGGCGGAGACGTTCGGCTTCGACGAACTCATCGATCCACGGGAGGTCCGCAACGCGCTGCTGCACGCGCTCGCACGCGCCCGCCACCGTCGCCAGGCCGCGGCCGCGCCCGTGGCCCGCATCGGCATCACGCCGTAACGCGCCGGCGCTCCCCCCTCGACGGTGGCCCGGTCATTTGGCCATGCCGCCCGACACCGAAATGTCGTCGCCGGTGACGAACGACGACGCGTCACTCGCGAGGTACACCACCGGACCCACGATCTCGTGCGGATCCGCAATGCGCCGCTGCAGCGTGCCGCCGGCGATCAGCTCCTTGAACCCAGGCGCATGGCGGGCCGCACCCTCCACCATGTCGCTCAGGAACGGGCCGGGCGAGAGCGCGTTGACCCGCACATTCCAAGGCGCCCAGGTTTGGGCTTGGGTCTTGGTCAGGTTGATCAACGCCGCCTTCGACGCGCCGTACGCGCACACCAACGCGCCACCCGAGTACGCCGCCATCGACGCGATGTTCACGATGCTCCCGCCGCCGCGCTCGCGCATGAGGGGCACGACGCACTGCGACATGCGCAGCGGTCCTTCGAGATTGACCGAGAAGATCTTGCGCCACACCGCGAGTTCGATCTCGCCGGGACCTTCGCGCGCCGGGGTGATTCCGGCGTTGTTCACCAGGATGTCGACGCCACCGAAGCGCCCGACCACCGCATCGACGAAACCGGGGATCGCGTCCCACTCACCGACGTGGCACGCGAGTCCGAGGACATCACGACCGGTGGATGCGGTCACCTCGGCCGCGACTTCGGTGCAGAGATCCTGCTTCCGGCTGCTGACCACGACGGACGCGCCGGCCTCGGCCAGACCCTGCGCAATCGCGCGGCCGATGCCTTTGGTGGATCCGGTCACGATCGCGACCTTCCCGGTCAGATCGAAGAGCGGTGATGCGGTCAATGCCATCTCCTCCGAGGACTCGGATGCTTCAGGACGGGAGCTCGTCCGGGTCGGGGACGGTCAGGCCCAGCTCGGCGATGAGATCGAGGCTGACGCAGAGCCGGCCGGTCAGTGCGGGTGGGCAGTCGCACAGGGCGACCGTGGCCTCGACCATGGCTTCGAGCGACTCGATCTGATCGGCGCGCAGCGAGTCACCGAGGAGCGCCGCGGCGCCTTCCGTGAGCACCGCCGCGCGCGGTTCTATGGCGTTGACCCGCACGCCGGAGCCGGCCAGTTCCTGCGCGAGACCGATCGTGATCCGGTTGAGCGCCGCTTTCGACGCGCCGTACAGCGCCATCGTGGAGCTGGGACCCGAACGCGCCGCCGCCGACGTGAGATTGACGATCCATCCTTCACCGCGTTCGATCATCGCGGGCAGCGCGCCCTGCGCGATGTCGAGCGGTGCGAGCGTGTTCAGCTCGAGCAGGATGCGGCGGCGCTTCAGTGACATCTCCGCCACCGGCGCGTACATAGCCGCGGCGGCGTTGTTCACGAGCACGTCGATCGGACCGGCGAGACGCGCGGCGGCGTCGCTGACAATGCGCGCCCGATCTCGTTCGTCGGCCAGGTCGGCCACGATCACCGCCGCGCGGACCCCGTGCGCCTCGATCCGCGCCGCGGTCTCGTCGAGGCTGCCGGCCAGGTGATCGTGCGCGGCGCGGGTCCGCGCGACGATCGCCACATCCGCGCCATCGGCGGCGAGCCGCACGGCGGTCGCCGCTCCGATCCCCCTGCTCGCGCCGGTGACGAGCGCCCGCCGCCCCCCAAATCGACGGCCTTCGAACCGACCCCTTGCGAGTCGATCGTTCACCGGAGCACCGCCGCCGCGGTCGACCAGATGTAGTCGATGTCATCGTCATCCAGGCTGTGATTCGACGGCAGGATCAGACCGTGGTCCATCACCCGATCGGTGTTGGGCAGGCCACCCGGAGGCTGCCGGTGCGCGATCGATCGGAACGCGGGCTGGCGCAGGGCGTTTCCGGTCCAGACCATGCGAGTGTCCACGCCGTTCGCCTCCATGTGCGTCTGGAACGCGCCGCGCGCCAACCCCGATTCGGGCCGGATCAGTATCGGGAACATGTGCCACGCGGTGTCGGCGCCCTCGGTGGTGCGCGGCAGCACGAACACATCGGCGCGCTCGGCGAAGCAGGCACACAAACGATCGAAGTTCCGCCGACGAGACACGAGGTTCCCGGCCAACTTCTCCAACTGGACCAACCCGAACGCGGCCGAGAGTTCAGACGGCTCGAAGTTCCAGCCCACCTCATCGAAGATGAAGAGGTTGTCGTATTCGAGGTCGCCGTCGATGGTGGAGAAGAACCGACGGTCGACGCCTTTGGTGGACCCGTAGATCTGCACCTCGGACCGCCGGCCCCACCGCCGCAGCAGCAGACACCGGTCCGCGAGTTCGGGATCGTCGACGCACACCATTCCGCCCGTGCCCGCCGCGGTGATGATGTGCGACAGCGCGAAGGACGTGACCGAGATGTCCGAGCGGGTGCCCGTCGGCGTGCCGCGCAACGTGGAGCCGAGCGCGTCACACGAGTCCTCGACCACCGCCAACCCGTGTGCGTCTGCGATCGCGCGGATCCGGTCCCAGTCAGGGACGTTGCCGATGAGGTTGGGGACCAGGATCGCCTTCGTGCGCGGACCGATCATCGCCTCGATGGCTTCAACGTCGATGTTGTAGGTGTCCGGCTCCACGTCCACGAACACCGGAACGAGTCCGGCGCGCACCATCGGCGCGATGTCGGTGGAGAAGGTCAGGGCGGGAGTGATGATCTCGTCGCCCGGTGCCAGGCCGAGCAGCTCGACTGCGAGGTACAGCGCGGACGAACCGGAGTTGCACATGATCCCGCGGCGCTTGCCGAAGAGATCCGCGATCGCCTGTTCGAACGCCCGCACCGACTTTCCGATTCGGAGAGCCTGCGGTCCGCCGCGCAGGACCGCGACGACCGCCTCGATCTCGCGTTCGTCATGCACGCTGCCCGCGTAGTCGATCCGACGCGCGGCGCCGGCCGGTCGGTCGCTCACCGCTTCCCCGAAGTGGCCACCGAAGCGAAGATCACGGCGCTGTACTAGCTGGCGGCGTGGCCGCCCGCCAGACTGCGGATAACCCTCCGCTCGAGCAGCGATCCGATCGCCCGAAACTTCTTCGCATCCCAGACAGCATTGCTGCGTTGATCTAGGCCACAATCGGGGTATCCGACCGAAGCCGACCGCGCCCCGACACGTTCCCCATCAGCCGCCGGCAGATCGAGGGGCGTCGGCTGATCTGGTGCCATCACCCATCGAGGACCCAAGATGATCCAGTCAGTTTCGTTTGCCGCGGCGAGTGCCGCCGATGAGAAGTTCGCGAACTTCGACGTTCCGCTGTGGGTGTGGCTCACCCTCGTCGGCGTGATCGTCGTGCTGCTCGTGGCCGATCTCCTGCTCGTCCACCGCACCGCGCACGTGATCTCGATCAAGGAAGCGTCGATCGAATCCGCGATCTGGGTTTCGATCGGTCTTCTGTTCGGCATCGTCATGCTCGTCTGGCAGGGCGGCCAGGCGGGCGGCGAGTACTACGCCGGATTCCTGATCGAGAAGAGCTTGTCGGTCGACAACGTGTTCGTGTGGGCGGTGATCTTCTCGTTCTTCACCGTGCCGCGCGAGTATCAGTTCCGCGTGTTGTTCTGGGGCATCTTCGGTGCGCTCGTGCTCCGGGCGATCTTCATCTTCGCCGGCGTGTCCCTCATCGAACGGTTCGAATGGATCCTCTACATCTTCGGCGCGTTCCTGCTGTACACCGCGGTGAAGATCGCGCGTCACGACGAGGACAAGCAGGTCGACTACAACAAGAACCTCGCCATGCGTCTCGTGCAACGCCTGGTGCCGACCACCGACCAGTACGACGGCCAGAAACTGTTCACGGTGAAGAACGGCAAGCGTCTGGCCACGCCGCTGTTCGCAGTGCTGATCCTGATCGAAGCCACCGACGTCGTGTTCGCCGTCGACTCCGTCCCCGCAGTCCTCGCCGTCAGCCGTGAACCGTTCATCGTGTTCGCCGCCAACGCCTTCGCCATCCTCGGATTGCGGTCGCTCTACTTCCTGCTCGGCGGGATGCAAGGCAAGTTCCGTTACCTCAACGTCGGCCTCGGCGTCATCCTGTTCTTCGTTGGCATCAAGATGCTTCTGATCGGCAAGCCCATCGAGTTTCACATGCCGACCTACATCTCGCTCAGCGTCATCGCCCTTGTGCTGACCGTCGCCATCGTCGCCTCCATCCGAGCCGACAAGCGAGACAAGGGAGACAAGGGAGACAAGGGAGACAAGGGAGACAAGGGAGACAAGG
>JANPMG010000166.1:0-2248 GCA_031422675.1 Acidimicrobiia bacterium
AGCGTTCTCGCTCGTAGACGGCGTGCCCGAAGGGGTGACGATCGACCCGGCGGTGCCCTACTACGCGCCGATCCGGTGATCTATCGGCTGGCGTTCGACGCCGCAAGGCCCGATGGCGTGCGGGGTCGGGTCGAACTCGACGTCCCCGAGGCAGGACCGGCCCGCTACGACGCGGTGTTCTCGGGGGCCCAGGTCGGGGCCGGGTTTCTCGTCGTGCGTGACCTCGAGGTACCGCGGCCGCGCCGTGCGAGCATCATCGAACTGCGCAGCGACGGCCTCTGGATCGAGTTCACGTGTGAGACCGCGGGCGAGCACTGGAGCTTCGGCCTCGAAGCGTTCGGACTGCGCGTCGACGATCCGGACGACGAGATCGGCGAGCGGATCCCGGTGGGCTACGACCTGGAATGGGAGACCCCGAACCTGGTGCACGGGGAACTCCTCGTGGGCCGAGACGCTTTCGCGATCGACAGCCGCGGGACCTTCGATCTCGGGTGACGCCCGGCCCCCAGTCGCGCCGACCATGGCCGACCTTCGCCCGGCCGGTGCCCGCCCTCAAGCGGACCAGCTCAGAAGTCGACGGCGGAGAGCTCCTCGAGCCAGCGCGACGCGCGCCGCACGGCTTCCTGCCAGCGGTCGCGGTCGGTCGGCGCCCCGGGCTCGTAGCGCGCCATCGGTGTCCACGTGTCGGCGAGCGCGTCGACGTTCGGCCACATGCCGACGGCGAGCCCCGCCATGAATCCCGCCCCGACCGTCGTGGCCTCACACGCCGGTGAGATCTCGACCGGCTTCTGCGCGGCATCCGCGACCGCCTGCACGAACGTGGGATTGCGCGACATGCCGCCGTCGACGCGGAGGACGGCGATGTCCGAACCCGAATCCGTCTCGGCCGACTCGACGAGGTCCGCGCCCCGCTGCGCGATGCCTTCGAGCACGGCACGGACGATCTGGGGCCGACCGCTGCCGCGGGTGAGGCCGAGCAGCGTGCCGCGCGCGCCGTAGTCCCAGTGCGGCGTGCCCAGGCCCATCAGCGCCGGGACGTACATCACGCCGCCGGAATCGGGGCACTCCGCCGCCACGGCATGGCTGGCCTCGGAACTCGGGAGGATGCCGAGATCATCGCGGAGCCACTCGACGTTGGTGCCCGCACTCAGCATGATCGCTTCGAGGCCCCAGGTGTCGGTTCCGTCGGTGCGCATCGTGATGATGGGGAAGGTGCCACCCTCGCCGCGCGTCTCGAAGCCGGGCCGCGTCGGTCCCACGACGAGGTCGAGCATTCCGCCGGTACCGAACGTGATCTTGGCCGGGCCCGGTGCCACACAGGCCTGGCCGACGAGCGACGCCTGCTGGTCGCCGATGAGCGCGGCGATCGGCGGTGCGCCGGGGAGTGCGGTGGCCGGGCCGAGGAGCCCGGTGGTGTCCACGACCGTGGGCAGCATGCGCTCGGGGATCCGCAGGGCTTCGAGCGCCGCCGTGTGCCAGCCCGAACCGTCGGCCCGGAGGATGCCGGTCACCGCGGCATTGCTCGCGTCCATGACGTGGAGCGCGCCGTCGGACAACGTCCACGCGATCCACGAGTCGACGGTGCCGAAACACAGATCGCGGGATCGATCCGGATCGAAGGTGTCGAGCAGGTTCTCGATCTTGGTGGCGGCGGCGTTGGGGGCGAAGCGGAATCCGTTGGCCCGGTGGATCAGGCAGTTGACGATGGTGCGCAGATCCTGCCAACCCTGCGCCGGCCCGACGGGCTCGCCCGTGGCGCGGTCCCACACGACGGTGGAGCCCCGTTGGTTGGTGATCCCGACGGCCGCCACCGCGCGTCCGTGCGCGGCCAGGGCCGCGATGGCGGCGTCACGCACGACGCGCGCCATCTCCATGGCATCGAACTCCACCATGCCGGGCGCGGGGGTGTCCGGGAGGAACTCTGCGTGCTGTTCGTGGTCCACGGTCCCGTCGTCGCGCACAATCGCGGCGCGAATCGACGACGTCCCGATGTCACAGACGAGGACTTCCATCCGGCGGGCCAATCCGCGGCGGTCCCCCACGGGTCGTCGAGGCCGAGCTTGCCGGGGTTCATGATCCCGTTGGGATCGAGCGCGATCTTGATCGCGGCCAGGACGTCGAACGCGGGGCCGAGTGCGTCGCGCATGAAGCGGGATCGGTTCAGACCGACGCCGTGATGGTGGCTCAGGGCGCCGCCGTGCGCGAGGACGGCGCGCGTGCCCGCGTCCCACGCGCCGCGGTAGTACTG
>JANPMG010000167.1:0-66558 GCA_031422675.1 Acidimicrobiia bacterium
CAGATCCGCGACTGTGCCGGCGGCTTCGGCGTCAAGTATCGGTTGCACGTGGCTGTACACGTCGAGCGTGATCGCGGTCGTCGCGTGACCGAGCCGCTCGCTGACGACCTTCGGATGAACTCCCGCCGTCAGAGCAAGCGTCGCCCACGTGTGGCGAAGATCGTGCAACCGAATCCGCGGCACACCGGCGCGGCGAGCGGCCGATTGGAACGTGCGCGTGAATCGGTCGGGGTGCAGCGGTCCACCGAGCTCGTCGCAGAAGACGAGGTCTTCGTCCTGCCAAGCGTCACCAGCGAGCACGCGCTCCTCGAGTTGACGCTTCCGATGCGCCCGCATCGCGACGACGGTCGCTGCGTCGAGCGACACTGCGCGGCGCGATCGCGGAGTCTTCGGCGCCGACCATCCCACCACGTCGTTCACGACGACCAACGACCGCTCGACCAACACGCGGCGCCCGTCGAGATCAGTCGACGACCATCGCAGTCCGAGTGCCTCTCCGCGCCGCATCCCCGTCGTGATCAGGCACCGATACAACGCGCTCAACCGATCGTCGGTCACCGACGCGAGAAAGGTCCGGACATCATCAGCGGTCCACGTCGTCAACTCCGGCCGAGTTACCGACGGCGGCTTCACCAGCGCGGCGACGTTGCGCGGGACGACGCCGTAGCGCTCCGCGTCGGCCAGCGATCGGCGCAACGCGATGTGAACGTTGCGGACCGACTTCGGCGAGAGCCCACCCCCGAACCGGTGACCGGTCTTCAACAGCGACGTGTAGAAGTCCTCAACG
Organism: Acidimicrobiia bacterium; assembly: GCA_031422675.1. Lineage (GTDB taxonomy): Bacteria > Actinomycetota > Acidimicrobiia > IMCC26256 > JAENVU01 > JAENVU01. Next base: position 788 of record JANPMG010000167.1, read on the forward strand.
TCGAGGGGCCGAAGATCTTGGAGCCGCTTCTTCCCGAGACGGTCCTTCACCCGGGTCAGACCCATCTTGTAGTCACGAAACGTCGAGGGTCGAACCTTCGGCTCCATCGCCGGGAGCCAGCGGTCGATCCACTCGGCGACGGTCTGAGGGTCCGGCGAGATGTAGGTGCCGTCATTCATGGCGGTCAACGCGATCGACATCGCGTCCTCCGCCGCCTTGCGGGTGCGAAAGCCACCTTTGGTGCGCTGACGCCGGATGCCGGTGGCCGCGTCTCGGCCCGTATCCAGGACGTAGGTCCAGGTCCTTCCGCGCTTGTGAACGTGACCCCGCATCTGGAGCACGTTAGCAAAGCGTTAGCAAATCCGTTTTTGGCGGCGGCGGAGCTGCCAGGATCTGGCTGGTGGGATTCTATAAGTGCTGGTCAGCGTGCCCGGAGAGGGATTCGAACCCTCACGCTCCATTACGGAGCCGGCGGGTTTAAGCCGCCTGCGTCTGCCGTTCCGCCATCCGGGCGTGCGCGGCCAGGCTACGGCCCGGCGCCGACGCGCCGACGCCGACTGCGGTCAGGTCGATGTCGACCGGGTCCACCACCGCCCAGAGACGCGTCCGGATCGGGCCGGCCGCGATCGGATCGAGACGATTGGCCGCGACGATGCCCTCGATCATGTCGGCCGCCACATCGTGGACACACCGACCACGGAGCGCGATCGCAACCATCACCGCGCCGTCTCCTGACCGCCGGATCGTGCGGGCGACGCCCGAGACCCGCGGCGGGCTCCGAAAGGCCGGCACGGCGAGCCCTGCTTCACGACTCTCGGCCGCCAAGAACCGGGCCATCGTCGCAAATCTCGTCGCCGCCACTCCGTCCACCATCGGAGCATCGCACGAGGGTGCGACCATCTTCTCTGCTCGTCCGCTCCGTGGTCGGACCGCGCGTGCGAAGAACGAGCACTGGTGGCCCCGGAGCCACCCTCACGGTGGCTGCGGGGCCAGTGAACGAGCCAGAGAACGGGCCAGTGAACGGGGGGCGACGGAAGATGCCACCGGAAACCGCCCGTGAGAGAGTGCAGCGTGGGGACGACGGCGCGGTGGCGCAGTGGGCATGATCGGGAGATCGTCCGCCTCGCGGTGCCGGCGTTCGGTGCGCTCATCGCAGAGCCGTTGTATCTGCTGGTCGACACGGCGATCGTCGGTCACCTCGGGACCCGGCAACTGGGCGGCATTGCGATCGCGTCGATCGTGCTCACTGCGGTCTTCGGCATCTTCAATTTTCTCGCGTACAGCACCACCGGCACGGTGGCGCGCCGCATCGGCGGTGAGGATGCTCGCGCCGCGGCCGAACACGGAGTCGACGGCGTGTGGCTCGCCGCCGCGCTCGGCGTCGGGCTGAGCATCGTCGGCCTCGCGACGGTGCCCACGGTCATCGACGTGATGGGTGCATCGAACGCAGTCCGTCCCTTCGCCACGGAGTACCTGAGCATCTCGCTGCTCGGCGCACCGTTCGTCCTCGTGGCCCTCGCCAGCGCCGGATATCTCCGGGGCCTGCAGGACACGCGGACCACGCTCGCCATCGCCATCGGCGCGAACGTCGTGAACCTCGGCTTGGAACTCATCTTCGTGTACGGCCTCGGCGCAGGGATCGCCGGCTCCGCATGGGGCACGGTGATCGCCCAGGTTGGGAGCGCAGGCGCCTTCATCGGCATCGTGGTGCGGCGGGCCCGACACGCCGGCGCGCGCCTGACCCCCCGCCGCGCCGGGGTTCGCGCGAGCGCCGTCGTCGGCAGCCAGCTCATGGTGCGGACCGGATCGCTGCTCGCCGCGCTCCTCCTCACCACTGCACTCGCGGCGCGTATCTCAAACGTCGCGCTCGCGGCGCACCAGATTGCGTTCCAGATCTGGACGTTCCTCGCCCTTGCGCTCGACGCCATCGCCATCGCCGGCCAGGCGCTCGTCGGCCGGTACCTCGGCGCGGGCGACCCCGCGAACGCGCGCTCGGTGTCGCGCCGGATGCTCGAGCTCGGAATCGCGTCCGGAGTGGTGCTCGGGGCCCTCGTGATCGCGACGCGGCCGTGGTTGGCGGGCGCGTTCACCGACGGCGCCGCGGTCCGCGCCCAGGCCGAGCAAATCCTCTGGTTCGTGGCCGGTCTCCAACCGTTGGCCGCGGCCGTGTTCGTCTTCGACGGGATCCTGATCGGTGCCGGCGACGCGAAGTATCTGGCCGGCGCAATGCTGGGCGCCTCGGTGATCTACGGCGTGCTGCTCGGCGTGCTCGTGTTCAACGATCTCACGCTCGGCTGGGTGTGGGCGGCGTTCACGGTCTGGATCGCGGCTCGGTGGTACGGCCTCTACCGGCGGTTCCGTACCGATCGCTGGGTGGTCACCGGTGCGATGGCGCCGGGACCGACGTGATGAACTAGACGACCACGGAGCGCGACCGGTCTCGGGTCGAGTTGCATCCCCCGCCATTCCGCGGTTTCCTTCCGGGGTGGCCCCACCGTCCGACGACCGCACGAAGCACTCCGGAGCCCACGTGATCGATCCCCCCGAGTCCCGCGACCGACCCGCGCCGAAGGTCACGACGTCCGAACCGGTCGTCGATCTCGCCGAACTCGGCGGGCAGGTCGCGCGGGGAGTGGCGCTCGTGCGCACGCCGCCGCCGGAACGGCTCGATCTGGAACCGGCCGAATCGGACATCCGCCGGGGCGATGTGGACCCGTACGGACGCAGCGAACATATGCGTGAGATCGTGCGCCGGCTCTACGACCCGATGTACCGGTACTGGTTCCGCACCGAATGGGAAGGGCTCGAGCACATTCCTCGCGACGGTGGCGCGCTCCTCGTCGCCAACCATGCCGGGGCCATTCCGGCCGACGCGCCCGCGATCATGCACGGGATCGAAACCGAGCTTCACCGCCCCGTGTACGGCCTGGCCGAGAACCTGTTCCGCGCGATCCCGTTCCTCGGCACGATGTGGTCTCGCGTCGGCGGCGTGGCGGCCCACCCGGACAACGCGTATCGCCTCCTGAAGGACGACCGCCAGCTCGTGCTCGTATTCCCCGAGGGCACCAAGGGCACCGGCAAGACCTACCGGGACCGTTACAAGCTGCATCGGTTCGGGCGCGCCGGGTTCATCGAGATCGCGATGCGTTCGGGCGTGCCGGTCATACCGATCGCGGTCATCGGGAACGAAGAGGCGATGCCGATTCTGTTCAAGAGTCGTCGCCTCGCCGCGCTCACCGGACTTCCGTACTTCCCGATCACCGCGAACATGCTCGCGCTCGGACCCCTCGGCGCCGCGATCTACTTCCCGTCGAAGTTCCGCATCCGCGTCTTGCCCCCCGTGCATTTCGGAGTGACCCCGGATCAGGAGCGATACCCGCGTGCACAGGTGATGGCCGAGTCCGATCGCATTCGCGACACCATCCAAGACGCGCTCTACGACATGCTGCGGACCCGCCGCAGCGTCTGGTTCGGGTAGGTCAGACCGATGCGCATCCTCGTCACCGGTCTCGGCACTTTCTGGGGCAGCCACCTCGCCCAACAACTCGAAAAGCTGCCCGAAGTGGAGATGATCGTCGGTCTCGACACGGAGGAGCCGCGCCTGCCCCTCGAACGCACCGAGTTCGTGAAGGCCGACTCGAACTACTCGATCCTGGACCGGATCGTGCGCGCCACGCAGGTGGACACGATCCTGCACACCCATCTCATCGTGGACTCCACCGAGCTGCCGGGCCGGGCGCTCCACGAGATCAACGTGATCGGCACGATGAACCTGCTCGCCGCGGCGGGCACGGCCGGCAGTCCGGTCCGCAAGGTCATCGTGAAGAGTTCCACCCTCACCTACGGCGCGCATTACAAGGACCCGTACTTCTTCCGCGAGTCGATGACCCGTTCGGGACCGCCGCGCACGCGCGTCGAACGATCATTGCTCGAAGCCGCGTCGTTCGTACGGGATTTCGCGATCGACAACCCGCACGTCATCGTGACCAAGTTGCGATTCACGAACGTGCTCGGCGACGACGTGACCACGCCGTTCTCGAAGGCGCTGCGACTCCCCCTCGCGCCGGAGATTCTCGGCTTCGATCCCCGACTCCAGTTCACGCACGAGACCGACGTGACCGGCGCCATGGTGTTCGCCACCCGCACGAACGTCCCGGGAGTCTTTAACATCGCGGGCGACGGCACGATCCCGTGGAGTGAGGTCTGTGCGATCGTCGGACGGCGGCGGATCCCGCTGCCGCCGGTGCTCACCCAGTGGGCGGCCGAGCCGCTGCGCATGGCCCGCATCCTCGATCTGCCCCCTGAAGTGCTCAGCTTGTTGCGCTACGGCCGTGCGGTCGACAACAGCCCGTTCAAACGCAGCGGGTTCCGGTACCGCTATTCCACGGCCGGCACCGTCGATGCATTCGCTCGCAGCTTGCGGCTCGAGAACGCGGTCGGCAGCAACCGACCCTCCTACCGGTACCAAGGCGACGTCGAGACGTTCTTCCGTCACTCCCCCGCCGTCGTCCGAGACCAGAGCTGATCGATGCCGCTGCACGTTGCCCGCCGCGGTCGAGTCGCGCTCCTCACGCTCGACGATCCCGAGAAGCGCAACGCGCTGACGCCACCGCTCGTCGCCGAGATCCTCGCCGCGATGGACGAGATCGATGCCGACCCCGACGTCGGTGCCGTCGTCGTCACCGGTGCGGCACCCGCGTTCTGTTCGGGAGCCGACGTCGCCGCACTGAAGGCGATGGCCGACGGGACCGAGGAGCCGGCCGACGTCCGGGACATCTACTCCGGTTTCCTGCGCATTCTCGACTCACCGCTCCCCACGATCGCGGCGGTCAACGGCCCCGCGGTCGGAGCCGGCGCCAACCTGGCGTTGGCGTGCGACCTACGGATCGCCGGCACGAGTGCGATGTTCGACGCGCGCTTCCTGCGCATCGGCATTCACCCCGGTGGTGGTCACACGTGGTTGCTGGACCGAGCGGTCGGTCCCCAGACCGCGGCGGCAATGAACCTCTTCGGCGAGCGCGTCGACGGCACCCGCGCCGCCGAGATCGGACTCGCATGGGAATGCGTGGCCGACGACGAACTCGTGGCGCGAGCCATCACCCTCGCGACCCGCGCCGCCGAAGTCCCGCGCGAACTCTCCACCCGCACCAAGGCGACCCTGCGCCACACCGCGGCACTCGCCGATCACGACCCGGCGATGCGGTTTGAGTTGGAACACCAGGTCTGGTCGTTCCAACAGGCCTTCGGCCCCACCGCGCCGAGTCGATGAGTCATCCGTGAGGGGTCACGGTGCACAGCGTCGGTGGCTCCGATGAGCATGGACGGTGGTGACGAACCACTCGAGGCGATCGTGGTGGAGACGCGTCGCGCCAATCCGGTGACCACAATCGTCGCATGGGCCTGTGTCGCGCTGGTCCTCGTCTTCGTGGGTTCGTGGATCTGGACCCGGTGGATCAACCCGTCGGCCGGTGGGACCATCGATCGGTACATCAGCGGCAAGGCGGCGTTCACCTTCGAGGATCCGAACGACCAGTTCGGCGTGACCATGCCCAGCCCCTGGCGTCGCACCGCCACCCCCCACTCGCTCGGGACGGTGGTCAACGTCACGAGCGAACCCAGTCCGGAGTACTCGTTCTCGGTGACCAAGACGCCGGAGCCGGTCAGCGCGCTGGACTCCTTCGCCTCGTCGCTCAACCAGGTCGCCGGCCAACTCGCCGCGCAAGAGGGCGCAGAGATCGTCACGCAGTCGCCGCCGATCCCGATCCAAGATGTCGCGGTCAAGGAAGTGCTCTACCGCAAGGGCGACAGCTATTGGCGGGCGCGCATCGAACTACTGAAGGACCGGCTCTACACCGTGATCGCGAAGACACCGAACGACGACGACACCGTATTCAAGCACTTCGTCACATCGTTCCGGATCCTCGGTCCTCGCTGACCGCTCGCCTCGTGGGCGCGTCAGTGAACGCGAGGATCTCGTCGCGCCGGTCCCGCCACTCCTCGACGGTGATGGCGTAGCGCACGTGGTCTTCGTACACGCCGTCGATCTGTAGGAATCGCAACGACGTGCCCTCTTCGCGCAGCCCGAGCTTCTCGGCGACGCGCCGACTCGCCGTATTGCGGGGCACGATCGCCGCTTCCATGCGGTGCAACGCGAGCTCGTCGAATCCGTATCGGAGAATGAGGCCGACCCCCTCGGGGACGTAGCCGTGGCCGGCGTGGCGCGCGTCCACCCAGTAGCCGATCGACGCGGACTGGAACGGACCGCGCTGCACGGTGCCAAGGCTCACCTCGCCGATGAAGCGCTCCGAATCGGCGAGGAACAACCCGAATCCGTACGCGTTGTCGAACTGTCGTTGACGGTCCCACGCACCACAGCGGCCGCGGAAGGCCTCCGCGTCGGCCACCGGATCGGGCGCACCGGGCTCGGGCGCGGGCTCCCAGGGTTCGAGCCAGGTTCGGCTCGCCACGCGCACGTCCCGCCACTCGGAATAGTCCTGAAACCGGAGCGGACGGAGGAGCACTCGGGTGCCCTCGATGCGGGGTCCGTGGTGGCGCTTCACGTGGCCGTCGCGATCGCGGTGAGCGTGGTGGCGTCCTCGAGCCCGGACACATCGCCGGGGTCTTCGCCCTGGGCGACCGCGCGGATCGTACGCCGCATGATCTTGTTGCTGCGCGTCTTCGGGAGTGCGGCCGTGAACCGGACCGCTGACGGTCGGAACGACTTGCCCAACGCGTCGGCCACCCGAGTGCGCAGATCTTCGCGCAGGGCTTCGCGTAGATCTTCGCTCGGCGCCGCGTCCGCCGCGAGGACGACGTAACAGACCAGGGACTCGCCCTTCAGCTCGTCGGGCATCCCGATGGCGGCGGCTTCCACGACGCTCGGGTGCTCGACCAACACGGTCTCGACCTCGGCGGGTCCGAGCCGCTTCCCCGCGAGCTTGATGGTGTCGTCCGATCGTCCGTGCAGGAACCATTGACCGGCGGCATCGATGGACGCCCAGTCGCCGTGCCACCACACCCCCGGCCAGCGTGACCAATACGTCTCGATGTAACGCTCGGGGGCTTTCCACATCCCGCGCGTCATCGCGGGCCAGGGCTTGCGACACACCAACTCACCGACCACGCCGCGTACCGACCGGCAGTCGTCGTCGACCACATCCACCGCGCAGCCCAGTGCCGGCCCGCCGAGGGAACACGGTGCGATCGGCTCCACCACGTGGGGCGAGAGGAAACATCCCACCTCGGTACCGCCACTCACGTTGATCACCGGGCACCGGCCGCCGCCGACGGTGGTGAAGTACCACCACCACGGGCCGTCGTTCCACGGTTCGCCGGTCGAGCCGAGCACCCGCAAGGAGGAGAGGTCGTGCGCCCGAACCGGCTCGTCGCCCTTGGCCATCAACGCGCGGATCAGCGTGGGCGAGACGCCCAGGATCGTGATGCGATGGCGTTCGACCATCGCCCAGAGCCGATCGGGTCCGGGGAAATCCGGCGCACCGTCGTACGCGAACATCGTGGCGCCGAGGGCCAGAGTGCCGAAGATCTGCCACGGACCCATGATCCAGCCGAGGTCGGTGAGCCAGAACAGCACGTCGTCACGGTCGCCTCCGGTCGCCCGTGACCGGCAGTCGGTCTGGAAACCCACTTCCTCGGCGATCTTCACCACGAAGCCGCCGTGCACGTGGACCACACCCTTCGGTTTTCCGGTGGTGCCGCTCGTGTAGGCCACGAAGAGTGGATGTTCGGCGTCGACCGCACGCGTCTCGAACCGGGGAGTCGGCGCGAGCGCGCAACACTCGGCGAGAGTCAGGTCCCGTCCGGGCGTCATGGGCACCTCACGCCCCAGGCGTTCGACGACGACCACGGTGTGCACCCCGCGCGCTCGTTGCAGCGCGGCATCGGCGGTCTCCTTCATCGGCACGACCGTTGCGCGCCGAGTGGTTCCGTCGGCGGTGACCAACGCTTTGGCGTCACCCTCTTCGAGCCGGATCGCCACCGCATCGGCGCCGTAGCCGGAGAAGATCGGCAAGAAGATCGCACCGAGTTTGGCGACCGCCATCACCGTGGCCACGGTCTCGGGCAACATCGGAAGCAAGACCCCGACGGCGTCGCCTTCACCGATGCCGCGCGCCGCGAGCCCGCCCGCAATCGCGTCGGTCAGCACGCGCAACTCGGCGTAGGTCATGGAGCGCGTTTCCCCGGCCTCACCCTCCCACACCACCGCGGGCCGATCACATGTACTCGGATCGTCGGCCCAGCGATCGACACAGACCGAGGCCACGTTGAGTCGGCCGCCGGTGAACCACGTGGCCCACTCGATACCGCTGCGCTCGTCGACGACGGCCGAATACGGCGTGGTGAACGGCAGACCCACGAACTCGATGAACGCGTCCCAGAACCACTCGGGGTCATCGATTGATCGCGCGCGCAGCGCCTCGAAGGTGGTGAAACCGTGACGGGCCATGAACCGTCCGACGTTGCTGTCGGTCAACAGCTCCGGGGTCGGCGACCACGCGGGGAAAACGGTCTCGGGCACCGGCGCAGGATACCGGTGGCGCGCGCGTAGGGTGCTCGCCGTGAGCGAATCCGAGCCACCCACTGCCGAATCACCCACCGCCGAACCACTCGTGTGGATCGACCTCGAGATGACCGGACTCGACACCGCGAACCACACCATCGTGGAGATCGCGGTGCTCATCACCGACACCAATCTCGACGTCGTGGACGACGGCATCGACCTCGTCGTCCACGCGAGTCCGGATGAGCTCGCCAAGATGGACGACTTCGTGCGCACCATGCACACCAAGTCCGGCCTGCTCCCGAAGATCGAGGGCTCCACGCTCTCACTCGCGGACGCGGGCGCCCAGGTGTTGGAGTACCTGAAGGCGCGCGTCCCGGAGCGCAGCGCGCCCCTCTGTGGAAACTCGATCGGCGTCGACCGTCGCTTCCTGGATCGCTATCTCCCGGAGGTCGATCAGTACCTGCACTACCGGAGCGTGGACGTGAGTTCGTTCAAGGAACTCTGCCGCCGTTGGCACCCGTCGATCTCCAAGGGGGCGCCGGGCAAGAAGTCCACGCACCGGGCGCTCGACGACATCCGGGAGTCGATCGAAGAGATGCGCTACTACCGCGATCACTTCCTGGTGTTGCCTCCGTCAGAGCCGTAGCCGCGCCACCACGGGGAGGTGATCGCTGAGCGGCGCCCACCGTTCCCAATCGGTCGGCACGAACGCGTCCGTCACGCCCACTGCATCCCGGATCAGCAAGTAGTCGAGTCGCTGGGTCGGCGCCTCGACGCGAGGACCGGCGCGCCAGTTCGTGGCCGGCCGGCGCCCATTGGGGTGAGCGCGTGCTTCGGCGTCACACCAACCGTGACTCGCGAACTCGTGCAGCTCGGCGCTCTCGGGACCGGCATTGAGGTCGCCGGCGATCACCTTCGCAGTTCCCGCAAGATCGAGCACCGACTGACCCTGGCGGACCCGTTCCGGGATCGGAACCCCCGCGCCGAGATGGACGTTCACGCACCGAACGACGCGCACGTCCACCGTCACCCCGGCGGACATCGCGATCCGGCGCCGCCAGTTCAACACCGCCCACCGGTGGGCCAAGACGTGGCTCGTGACATCGCGCAAGGGAATCATCGAAAGAATGCCGAGCCCTTCGGCTGGAACCTTCAATGACCAGTGTTTGAACCGCCAGCGGGCGTCGGTGGCGTGCATCGCCCGACGCAACGCACCCACCTGACGGCGTTGCACTTCCTGTAAGAACACCAGCTGCGGCTCGAACTCCGTCAGCGCGCGCGCCGCCGCCGCAATATCGAGCCCGCGGCTTCCCTGTGCGTTCCATGTCACCACGGTGAGCCCTGCCGACACATCCATCGCTGTCCTCATCATCGCCCGCGGTTCGTGGGGCCGGCACCAGCGTAGGACCTCCCGAGCGGAGCGGGCGGGTACCATCCCGCCCTTGCCAACGAGGGAGAACCGACCATGGCCACCGTGACTGTTGAGCGTGACATCGCCGCCCCGCCGGAGAAGGTCTGGGCGTTGATCAGCGACGTGACCCGGATGGGCGAGTGGTCACCGGAGGCCACTGGCGCGGTCTGGCACAAGGGAGTCACCGCGGCGGCGCTCGGTGCGCGGTTCAAGGGCACCAACTCGAACGGGAAGAAGTCGTGGTCGACGGACTGTCGGATCACGGCCTGCGAACCGGGCCGCGAGTTCGGTTTCAGCGTCCGCGGCGGCGGACTTCCGGTGGCCGACTGGAACTACACGATCGCCCCCACGCCCGCGGGGTGTCACGTGATCGAGAGTTGGACCGACCACCGCGGCGCGGCGATCAAAATCCTCGGCCGGATCATCAGCGGCGTCGCCGACCGGGACGCACACAATCGCGCCACGATGGAGCAGACGCTCGACGCGCTCACTCGCGCCGCGGAGTAGCCAGAGGACGAGCGGAGAGAAACACCGACGCTCAGGCAACGTCCGCTCGCCCGTGGCCCGAGCGGCCCGTGAGCGAAGCGAACAAGAGCGGGGAACTCAGAGCAGATCGTCCAGCGCGCCGAGCAGAGCGGCAACGTTCCGAGCGCGTGCGGTGTGGCCCATCAGGCCGATGCGCCACGCCACGCCGGCGAAGACACCGAGTCCGCCGCCCACTTCGATGCTGTACTCGCGGAGCAGACGCGTGCGCAGCGCGGCCTCATCGAGTCCGGCGGGGAGCCGGACCGAGGTGAGTTGCGGAAGGCGAGCACCGTCGGGCGCAATCAGGGAGAAGTCCCGGTCTTCGAGCGCGGATTGCAGTGCGGTTCCGAGATCGCGATGACGGGACCACCCGGCTTCGAGGCCTTCGTCGAGGATCGCGCCGAGTCCGGCATGGAGCCCGACGATCATGCCCGTCGGCGCCGTGTGGTGGTACTTGCGCGCCGTGCCCACGTAGTCGCCGATAAGACCCAGATCGAGATACCACGATTGCACCGGCGTCGTCCGGGTGGAGATCCGATCCATGGCGCGGCCGGAGAACGTGACCGGAGCGAGCCCGGGCGGCACGCCCAAACACTTCTGGGTGCCCGAGTAACACGCGTCGATCCCCCACTCGTCGACTTCGAGCGGTATGCCCGCGAGCGAGGTCACGGCATCGACGAGCAGCAGCGTCTCGGTGGACTGCAAGGCGCGCAGCGGCGCGATCGAGTTCTCGACTCCGGTGGAAGTCTCCGCGTGAACAACCGCAAGGAGGCGAGCGTGCGGCGCGCCCGTCTGCGCGTCGAGCAACCGCTGCGGATCGATCGGGGCACCCCATTCGGCCTCGACGCGCACGACACTCGCCCCGGCTCGACGCGCGACCTCGGTCATGCGTTCGCCAAAGACTCCGTTCACTCCGACGATCACCGTGTCGCCCGGCTCGACGAGGTTGACGAAGCACGCCTCCATGCCCGCCGAACCGGTCCCCGAGATCGGCAGCGTCAGCGGGTTCCGAGTTCGGAACACGGTGCGCAAGCGGTCGCAGGTCTCGTCGAGGACGTGGAGGAACTCGGGATCGAGATGGCCGAGCAGCGGGCGGCCGAACGCAGTGACCACCTCCGGATACGGGTTCGAGGGACCTGGTCCCATCAACAGTCGGTCCGGAAGTGTCATGCGCGCATGGTACCGACGCGGTCAACGCCGAGCAGGCCGAACGAGCAGGACGGACGCGGTCGGCAGCGTCAGGCGGCGTGGGTGATGCAGCCGAACTCGCGCTCGAGGTGCGCGACGGGTTCCTCGGCACCGGCCACCATCGCGCGTGCGAGCAGCGCGGCTTCGCGCGCGACTCGTGTCACCACCGTGTCCTCGATGTCCGAATCGTTGGCGGCGACTGCGCATCGAACTGCTTGCACCGCGTCGTGCGCGGCGCGGGCCGCGGCGCGGGTTCGCCCGCGCGAGCGCAACGCGTCGTCGATGCGCATGAGGTCCTCCCACGCCGCGACCTCGTCGGCCGCGGTCTGGTGCGACGCGTCGATCGCTCGTGCGACCGCACGCATCTCGTCGGCATTCAACCGACCGAGCATCTCGACGAAACCCACGAGCTCCACCCGATGTAAAACGGCGTGTTCCAGCCACGGGTTGAGGGAAAGTTGTGGTTCAGCGTTCCGACCGTGGGGTCAGGAATCGGCCAGATCGCGCACCAACCCGTCGAGGATGTCGGATTCGCTCGTCAGGACCTCATTGCGCCCAAACGTGCGCAGAATCGATACCAGGATGATCGCACCACCCACGATCACATCGACCCGACCGGGTTCCATCCCGGGGTTGTGACGACGATCCTCGATCGCCTCGGTGGCGAGCGTCCGGAACACGTCCTCGGCCGCGGATTTGGTGAGTCGGAAGTGGTGCACCCGATCGCGGTCGTACACCGCGAGACCCTGCTCGATCATCGCCATCGACGAGACGGTGCCCGCAAGACCGACGAGCGTCTTCGCCGATCGCACTCCCGGAACTTCGCGCGCCACGTCGGCGAGATGCTCACGCACCACGTGGACGGCCTGGCTCAGTTCCTCGGCCGTGGGCGGATCCGAATGCAACCACGCCTCGGTGAGCCGGACGCACCCGATGTCGACCGAGATCAGCCCTTCGGGTTCGGTGGTCCCCACGACGAACTCGGTGGATCCGCCGCCGATATCCACCACGAGGTAAGGGCCCGGCGCGATCGCGGCGAGACCGGTGGTCGCACCGAGGAAGGACAGGCGGGCCTCTTCGGCGCCGCTCAGGAGTTCCGGCGTCACGCCGAGGGCATCGGTGGCGGCGGCGAAGAAGTCCTCGCGGTTCGATGCGTCGCGCGCCGCCGAGGTGGCGGTGGCGCGAACTCGCGTCACCGCGCCGATGTCGTCGATCACTCCGCGGTAGGTCCGCAACGCCGCCACCGTCCGGTCGATTGCGTCCGGCGCGAGCCGGCGCGCATCGTCGACCCCTTGCCCGAGCCGGGTGATGGTCATGCGCCGGTCGAGGGTCACGATTTCGCCGTCCGGCGCGTCGATGTCGGCGACGAGCAGCCGCGTGGAGTTGGTGCCGATGTCGATCGTGGCCACTCTCATGGTGCGGCCGTTGCCGCGGCGCCCAGCTGTTCGGCCACCCAGTCGCCCACGGGGTCGTCCCCGCCCGCCAGGGTGTACGCGTAGTGCGCGTGCAAGCACTTGACGCCGGCCCGGGTACCGCCGACGCCGCCGAACGGACGAGGACCGTCGTGGTCGGGCGCAATCGTCGAATCGCGCTCCGCGCCATACCGTTGGTGCGCGGCGGCCAGCCGGTCCGGGTCGACCGCGGCCTGGGCGGCCCGCACCCCGCCCCCGGCTTCGAGCCGCGAGATCGAACGGATCAGTTCCGGGTCGACGAGCCAGTAGCGGGTGGGAAGCGGCGTCCCGTCGTCGAGAAACGCGGCGTTGCGAATCACCATCGGATCACCGTTCGGTCGGCGTAGCACCACCGAGAACTTGGCCCGAGGCGTCCGTCCGAGCAGATCCGTGACGCGATGAACATCGGCGACATCGGCGAGATCGGACATCGCTCGAGCGTAGCGACCGCGAGTTACGGCGCAGCCGGGCGCGTCGTGCTCGTGGTGGTGGTCGACGAGCCCGGCAGCGCGGCGTAGGCCTGCTCGCCCGGCTTGACCATTCCGTAGCGTTCCCGCGCGATCCGCTCGATCTCGGCCGCCGAGGTCAGCCGCGCGGCGGCGCGATCGAGTCGCTTCCGCTCGCGCGTCAAGGTCTCGAGTCGACGCTCGGATCGATCGAGGTCGGCGCGCTGGTCCAGCCAGGCACTCACGGGGAACACGACCACGAACAACAACCCGACGGCCACGAGGACGGCCACGCTGGTGCGCAACGCGAGTGCCCGGCGACGCCGCACCTGGTCGGCGGTGAACCGCGGGCCGGCATCGGACGAGTCCACGCGATTCGTGTCGGTCACGAGTTGCCTCCGGCGCCCGCGGACAGCGCTCGCCCACCCAGGTATTCGGCAGCCTCACCCAACCCCTCCTCGATGCGCAGGAGTTGGTTGTACTTCGCGACGCGGTCGCTCCGCGCCGGCGCGCCGGTCTTGATCTGACCGCAGTTCGTGGCGACCGCCAGGTCGGCGATCGTGACGTCTTCGGTCTCACCCGAGCGGTGCGACATCATCGCGGTGTACGCGTGGCGGCTCGCCAGCGCCATCGTGTCGAGGGTCTCGCTCAGGGTTCCGATCTGGTTGACCTTGATGAGAATCGAGTTCGCCACGCCGAGATCGATGCCTTGGCGCAACCGGGTGCAATTCGTGACGAAGAGGTCGTCACCCACGAGTTGGACCCGATCCCCGATCGAACGGGTGAGCGTCGCCCAACCGTCCCAATCGTCTTCGGCCATCCCGTCCTCGATCGAGATGATCGGGTAGCGGTCACACAAGTCGACGAGGTACGCGGCGAACTCCTCCGAGCTGAACTTCCGGCCTTCGCCCGCGAGGTCGTACACGCCGTCGGAGTAGAACTCGGTGGAGGCCGGGTCCAGCGCGATCGCGATCTCCTCACCCGGCACGAATCCCGCCGTGCTGATGGCCTCGATCAGCAACTTCAACGCTTCCTCGTTCGAGGGGAGGTTCGGCGCGAAGCCGCCTTCGTCGCCGACCGCGGTCGACAGTCCCCGCCCCTGGAGCAACTTCTTCAACGCGTGGTACGTCTCGGTGCCCATCCGAACCGCTTCGGAGAAGCTCGCTGCGCCCACCGGCGCCACCATGAACTCCTGGAGATCCACGTTGCTGTCGGCGTGCGCCCCGCCGTTCAAGACGTTGAGGCACGGCATCGGCAATACGTGCGCGTTCACGCCACCGACGTAGCGGTAGAGGGGCAGGTCGCACTCGTCCGCGCCGGCTTTGGCGACGGCGAGTGACACCCCCAGCATCGCGTTGGCGCCGAGCCGGCGCTTCGTGTCCGTACCGTCGAGCTCGATGAGCAGGCGGTCGACGTCTCGCTGGTCGAGCGCTTCCATCCCGAGGAGTTCGTCGGCGATCTCGCCCTCCACGTGGCCGACCGCGTTCATCACGCCCTTGCCGCCGAAGCGAACACCGCCGTCTCGCAGTTCGACGGCCTCGTACGCGCCGGTGCTGGCTCCGCTCGGTACCGCGGCCCGCCCGCGCGCCCCCGACAGCAGCTCGATCTCGACCTCGACGGTCGGATTCCCCCGAGAATCGAGTATCTCCCGAGCACTGATGTCGACGATGCTGCTCACGTTCCCCCTCGGCTGGGCACGGTGTCCGGGCGGCGGACAACCACGTTACGCGTGTGGTCGGTGGGCCGAGAATAGTGCTGTGCGGCGCGCGAACCGGGCATTACCACCTATTCGTCGCGTCAGCGATGCCATGGTGACTGCTCGCTGCTCGCCCAGAACTCCTGGGCTCGATCGCCGGTGGCCGCGGTGAGTTCCACGCCGTGACTCATGGCGAGCTGCTCCATCCGCACGAAGCGGTCACGGAACCGGCCGGCCCACCCGCGCAGGGCACTCTCGCCGTCCACGCCCTGTGCGCGCGCCACCACCACGGCGCCGGCGAGCAGTTCACCGAGTGCGTGCTCGGTGGCTCGGGCATCCGCACTCACGCGCAGCGCGGCCAGGGCCGCGTCCATTGCGGCGAACCCGTCAGCATCGAGATCCGGCTCGAGCCCCACGCTGGCGGCCTTGCGGTACAGCTTGTGCACGTACAGCAACGATGCCAGCCCGGGGCTGATGCCGTCGACCAACGACGTGCTCGACCGCTCGGATTTCTTGATCTGTTCCCAGTTCGCGAGCACGTCGGACGCGGTCGCAGCATCGACCTCACCGAACACGTGCGGATGGCGGCGCACCAGCTTGTCGTGCACGGCCGTCGCGACGTTCCCGAGATCGAAGGCGCCGGCCTCGGCCGCGAGGATCGAGTGGAACACCACCTGGAACAACAGGTCACCGAGTTCGTCCTCGACCCGCGCGTACGCGTCGAGATCCACGTCGCCGGCTGGCGCGTCGCTCGGGAGCTGCTCCAGGACCTCGACAGTTTCGTACGCCTCCTCGAGGAGGTAACGCGTGAGCGAGTGATGATTCTGCTCGGCGTCCCACGGACAGCCACCCGGACCGCGGAGGCGACGCGCCAGCCCGACCAACCGCGCCACATCACCTGCGATCGAATGCTCACCGGCGTCGACGAAGACCGACGTGAGGTGATCGGGTACGACGGCGCGATCCAAATCGACGAGCGAGACCTCGGAGATCAGCTCGCTGGGCAGACCCAACCGCTGGAGCACCACCACGGGCGTGGTCGGCGGGAGCGCATCCAGGAGCGCGAGCTTCAGATCGGAGAGCACGATCGGGTTGATGCAGTGTCCGATCAGGAGCGGCCCACTCCGACCGGCGGCGGACGGGACGAAATCCTGTGCGTCCACGATGTGGGTGCCCGTCATCGGATCCCGGCCCAGGCGCGTCCAGGCCAGATCCACGAACGACAGCCCGGGAACCACCACCACGTCGAGGTCCGGTCCGGCGCGGTGCCGGAGGAGTCCGACGGTGCGCTCGGCCACACCAGGGTTTCCCGGCACCGCGTAAACCACCTCGCCATGGTCACGCGCCGCGTCGATCAGCGAGTTGACGATCGTGCGGTAGAGCACATCGAAATCAGCCGCCGCGTCGTACGCCGCGTCGAACGTGCTGAACGTGATCCCGGCGGCCTCGAGTTCGGTGACCGCTGGATGGCGCCCGGTCCGGGCGAACCGATGCGCGACGCGCTCGATGGGGGCGAGCGCGGCCGGCAGCAGCAGATCCAGCCCGGCCGGGCCGAGCCCCACCACGACGACGCGCGCCGTGGTCACGGGGTGGTCGTACTACTCGTCCCGCTCGGCGCGCTCGGCGGCGGCGTGCTCTCCGGCGGCGTGCTCTCGGGCGGCGGGGTCGAACCCTCGGACGCAGGCGGGGTGGACGAGGGCGCACCGGGCTCCGTCGACGGCGGCGTCGGCGGGCGACTCTTCGAGGGCTTCGGGGTCGGCGGTTCGATGGTGAACTGACCGCCCTGGCGCCGCAACGTTCCGAACCGGGCGTTGACGTAGAGCTTGGCCCGCTTCAAGAACTTCTCGACGATCGGCGCCAGTGGATCGGCGGGCGGGGCGGTGGCGTTCACGAGCGGCGCCGCGTTGTCCGGGGTGAGTTCCAATACCTGGATCACGTGATACCCGAACTGGGTCTGGACCGGCTCGGACAATCCACCGACCGGCGTGGCCACGGCACCCGCCTGAAAGGCGGGATCGAACTGAGCCCACTGCGACGAGTCGACGCACGTCAACAGACCGCCCTGTTCCTTGGCGCCGGTGTCGGTGGACACCTGGGCCGAAACGTCGGCGAAGGCGGATCCCTGCTTGATCTGGTCGATGACCTGCTGCGCCTGCTCGACGGTGGGGACGAGGATGTGGGCGACGAGCTTCTTGCTCGCGCAGTCACCCTCGAGCGCCTGGTACGCCTGTTGGAGCGCCGGTGCGTTCGAGACCGGCTTCAACGAGGCGCGCAACGCCGCTTGCAGCGCCGCCGACGCCACCAACTTGGCGCGGAGGCGGGCCGGCAGCTGGGCGAAGGTCGGGCCACTGGACTGACCCTGTTCGAATTGCGTGCGCGCCGCAGCCTTGTCTTCCTGGGTGGCGGTGACCTTGCGCTGCTTCGCGATCAAGGCAATGGCTTCGTTCTGCATCAGCGACACGAGCCACTGTGCGGCGAAGCTCGTAGGCACCGGACCGTTCTTGGTCAGGCGAACGCCCTGCTGCTTGAGTGAGGTGCGGAAGAACGCGGACTGTGCGAAGTCCGACACGTCGTTGGTGACGGTCGCGCTCGAGATGTCGTGGCCGTTCACGCTGGCCGCAACCGCAGACTTGGTCGAGCACGCCGACAGTGCAACGAGCGCGCCGAGCAGGATGAGGGAAAGAGTCCGTTTCATGGCTGTCGGAGCCTATCGGCGGACCACTGCGACAAGCGGACGGAGCGCCTCGTCGACCCGCCGACCCGCCGACTCGTCATCTCGGCCGCGATCTCCTACGCCGGGGCGGGCGCGAGGTCCGGGGCCATTGCGGGGACCAGCTCGCGCAGCAGATCCACCAACGCGTCGGCCACCGCCTCCGGGGGCGCGCTGACCGGTACCGCGATCTCGCCGTCGTCCTTGATGACGGACTTCGGGTAGAGCCGCTTGAGCCGGACCTTGCGGCTTTCGAGCAGTTCGAGTCCGTCGATGCGCGCGATGCCCTTCTGCACGGAGACACTCGTCGCGCGGGCACGCACGCACTCGGCGCGGAGCCGGGCCGCGCCGAGAAGCGCCTCGGCCGATGGCGGGATCGGGCCGTAGCGATCCAACCATTCGGTGCGGATGTCCTCCACGTCATTCGGGTCCACCACCGCGGCGAGGCGCCGATACGCCTCCATCCGCACGTCGTCGCGGCTGATGTACTCGCGCGGCAGATGCGCGTCGAGCGGGAGGTCAAGCACCACCTCGAACGGCTCCACCGGCTTCTCGCCCTTCAACTCGCCCACCGCTTCGGTGACGAGTTCACAGTAGAGGTCGAAGCCCACCGCTGCGATGTGGCCGCTCTGCGCGCCCCCGAGCAGATTGCCGGCGCCGCGGATCTCGAGGTCTCGCATCGCGAGCTTGAAGCCCGACCCCAGATCGGTGAACTCGCCGATGGCCTTGAGCCGCTCGTAGGCCTCTTCCGAGAGCGCGCGGTCGGCGGGATGCAACAGGTACGCGTACGCGCGCTGACCGCGCCGACCCACCCGGCCCCGCAATTGGTAGAGCTGCGCGAGTCCGAGCAGATCGGCCCGATCGACGACCATCGTGTTCACCGTCGGCATGTCGAGCCCGCTCTCGACGATGGTGGTGCACACCAACACGTCGTACTCGCGGTCCGCGAAGTCCAGCACCACGCGCTCGAGCCGACCTTCGTCCATCTGCCCGTGGGCGATCGCGATGCGCGCCTCCGGGACGAGGTGGCGCACCTGTTCGGCGACGTGTTCGATGTCCTGCACGCGGTTGTGCACGTAGAACACCTGACCCTCACGGAGCAGTTCCCGCCGGATCGCCTCACTCACCGCGCGGTCGTCGTACTCACCGACGTAGGTGAGGATCGGCTGGCGTGCCTCGGGCGGCGTCTGCACCAGAGACAGATCCCGAATCCCGGTGAGACTCAGTTCGAGCGTGCGCGGGATCGGGGTGGCCGTGAGCGTCAGGACATCCACGTGGGCCCGCAGGTGCTTGATCTTCTCCTTGTGCGTCACGCCGAACCGTTGCTCCTCGTCGATCACGAGCAACCCGAGGTTCTTGAACTCGATGTCCTGGGAGAGCAGGCGATGCGTCCCGATGACCACATCGATCTCGCCACTCTTCAACCCCTTGGCCACTGCGTTCTGTTCGGCCGTGGTGAGGAATCGGGACAGCACCTCGACCCGCACGGGATAGCCGGCGAAGCGTTCCCGGAAGGTCTGGCCGTGTTGGTTGGCGAGCAGCGTGGTCGGGCCGAGGATCGCCACCTGCTTCCCGTCCTGGACCGCCTTGAACGTGGCCCGCAGCGCGACCTCGGTCTTGCCGAACCCCACATCCCCGCAGATCAGCCGATCCATCGGCAGCGTGGCCTCCATGTCGGCCTTCACCTCTTCGATGGCGCGGAGTTGGTCCGGCGTTTCCTCGTGCGGGAACGCGTCCTCGAGCTCGCGTTGCCACACGGTGTCCGGCGAGAACGCGTAGCCCGGCGTAGCCAACCGCTTGCGGTAGAGGATCACGAGCTCGGCCGCGATCTCGCGCACCGCCGATCGCACCTTGGCGCGCGTCTTCGACCACTCCGATCCGCCCATGCGCGACAACGACGGCGAGTCGCCGCCCGTGTAGCGCCGCACGGTGCCGACCTGATCGGTGGGGACGTACAACTTGTCCCCGCCGCGATAGGCGATGAGCAGGTAGTCCCGCTCCACCCCGCCGATCGCCCGGGCGACCATGCCCTCGTACTTCCCGACACCGTGCACTTGGTGCACGATGAAGTCACCGGGCTTCAAGTCGTCGTAATAGTCGACGGCCTTGCGCGCGCCGCGTGCGGTGCGGTGAACCCGGCGCCGCCCGGTGAGGTCCGCTTCGGCCACCAACGCGAGGTGCGCGGCGGCGATCACCACACCTCGTTCGAGCGGGGCGACCACCACGGTGACGACACCGGGCCGGATCGGCCCGCCCACCATCACGTCGACGCCTTCGCCCGCGAGCACGTCGGCGAGCCGCCGCGCCGAGCCCTCACCCTCGGCCGCGAGCACCACTCGATGCTGGTTGCGGACGAGCTGGCGGATCCGCTCCGCGAGCGCCTCGACATCGCCGACCACGGGATCGAACGCGGCCGCGCCGAGCTGGGGCGTATCGGGCGACTCCGGCGTCGACAACACCGAGGTGGTGGCAACGCGCGTCCGCGCGAGGAGGCGGTCGAACGGCAACGAGAGCCGCGGGAACTCGTCGTCGGCCGCGCCCCAGGTGCCCGCCAAGGTCTGGGCGAGCGACGCCTCTTCTTCCAGGAGATCCTGCGCGCGGTCGCGCATCCGGCGGGGCTCCACGAGCAGGACGCGCGCCCCCGAAGGCAGCAGATCCGGGAGGAGGTGGTCCTCGGCCGTCAGCCAGGGCAGCCACGACTCCATGCCGTCGAAGATCTGGCCCTCTGCGAGGCGATCCCACTGCTCCCGACCCCACGGAGCATCGGTGAGCAACTCGCGAGCGCGCTCGCGTACTTCCTCGGTCGGGAGCAGCTCCCGACACGGGAACACCGTGACTTCCTCGATCACGTGGGTACTGCGCTGGTCGGTCACTGCGAACTGCGACAGCCGCTCGACCTCGTCACCCCACTGATCGATCCGCACAGGGTGTTCGGCGGTCGCCGGGAACACATCGACGATCGAGCCGCGTACGGCCACCTCGCCCCGGCCCTCGACCTGATACTCCCGGCGGTAGCCCATCCTGATGAGCCGTTCCACGAGCTCGTCCCGGTCCATCGAGTCGCCGGCGCGCAGCCGCACCGGCTCGATGGCCTCGACGTGGGGGCCGAGGCGTTGCACGAGCGCCCGAACCGGCGCCACCACAACTGCGGGCGCGGTGTCGCCACCTTCTCGGAGCCGCCACATCACGCGCAGCCGCCGGCCCATGGTCTCGAGCGCCGGGGACACCCGCTCGAACGGGAGGGTCTCCCACGCCGGGAACAGCTCCACCTGGTCGGCGCCGAGCATGGGAACGAGGTCGCCCGCGATGCGCTCGGCTTCGGCGACGGTCGGCACCGCCACCAACACCGGCCGGACACCGGCGAGTCGGTGCACGGCGGCGGCGAAGATCGGCCGGGCCGCTTCGGGGACTGCCACGATCTCGGCGCGCCCCGACGCCACCGCAGCGACCGCGTCATCCTCGGCGAGCAGCGTCGGCAGCGCGGCGAGGGGGGGCTCGGACATCACTCCACTCTGACCGACGCGACGGCGGCCGGGCGAACGGGATCACGTTGCGCTCTGACCCGGCGCCGCCCGCGATCGGGCCGGTGCGTGACCGGTGCGCGACCGACGTGGACGCGCTACGGGCGTTGCAGGAGGCGGTCGAGGGTTGCCGTCGTGCTCTGGCCCTCGGTCAGCGGCGCCCGCAGGACTCGACCACCCCAGGACCGGACTTCAGTCCCGCCGATGATGTCCTCGTCGGCGTAGTCCTCGCCCTTGATCAGGACATCGGGCCGGATGGCTTCGATCACCGCGAGTGGCGTCGGTTCGGCGAAGAGCACGATCGCATTGACCGACGCCAACCCCGAGAGCACCTGCGCGCGCGCGTCTTCAATGTTGAGCGGCCGACCGGTGCCCTTCAGATCGCGCACGGACGCGTCCGTGTTGAGTCCGACGATCAGCCGATCGCAGTTCCGGCGAGCCCAGTCGAGATAGATCACGTGTCCCGCGTGCACCAGATCGAAGCACCCGTTGGTGAAGCCGACTTCGTGGCCTTCGTTCCGCCAACGTGTGACCAGTGCCACCGCGGACTCGAGCGAGACCACCTTCTCGTGGAGTGGAGCGGGCATATCGCCCGCGGGTCCGAGCGCGGCGAGGAGTTGGTCTTGGCGGATCGGGACGGTGCCGGTCTTGCCGACGATGATGCCGGCCGCGAGGTTCGCGAGCACGGCGGCGTCGTGGGCATCGAGACCGACCGCGATCCCGGCTGCCAGCGTGGCGATGGCGGTGTCGCCCGCGCCGGACACGTCGAAGACCTCGCGGGCGCGCGCCGGGACGTGCCGAGTGCCCGTGGCCTCCACCAGCGAGATGCCGGCCTCCCCGCGGGTGAGGGTCACGAAGTCCAGGTCCAACAAGCTGCGCAGGCGAGTAGCCGCTTCCACGAGTTCGAACGCGTTCGACGCCGACACCTGCGTGGTGGCTGCGAGCTCGGTCTCGTTCGGTGTGACCGTGGTCGCGCCGCGGTACTTCCCGTAATCGAGACCCTTGGGGTCTACCAGGACCGGGATACCGCGGTGGCGGGCGTGCTTGATCAGGCGCCGGCACAGGTCATCGGCGAGGACCCCCTTGGCGTAGTCGGAGATCACGAGCGCGTCGTAGCCGTCTTCGAGGAGACCGACCACCCGGTCGTCCCAGGCCCGGCGCTCCACCATGGGCCGCGGCGTCAGGTCTTCGTCGTCGATGCGGACGAGCTGCTGCTGGCCCGACAAAACACGGGTCTTCGTGGTGGTGGGCCGGCCCCGGATGACGTCCACGCCCTGCACGCGCACCCCGGACAAGCCGAGCAGCTCACGCAACCGTGCACCGGGCTCGTCGTCGCCGGTCCAGCCCGCGACATCCGCGTGTACCCCGAGGCCGGCGAGATTCAACGCAACGTTGCCGGCGCCACCCACCGACACCGTCTCCCGCCCGAGCCGCACCACCGGAACCGGCGCCTCCGGCGAAATCCGCACGACATCGCCGATGAGGTACCGGTCGAGCATGAGGTCGCCGACGACGAGCATGCGGACACCGGCGAACCCGCCACGCACCGCGGCATGGACGATGTCAGGACGATCGAACATCGTCACTCTCCGGGATGGAGGCTTCGATCATCTCGCAGAGTAAGTGGCCGAGAAACAGGTGTGCTTCCTGGATCCGACAGGTGCGGTTGCTGTTCACCACGATCGGATGCTCCACGGTGCGCGCGAGTTTTCCGCCATCACCCCCGGTGAAGCCCACGGTGAGTGCACCCATCGACGCCGCCGCGTCGATCCCCTGGAGGACGTTCGGGCTGTTGCCCGACGTGGAGAGACCTATTGCGACGTCGCCCGGACGGCACAGCGATTCGATCTGGCGGGCGAACACCACGTCGAACGCGAAGTCGTTCGCCACTGCAGTCATCAAGGCCGTGTCCGCCACCAACGCGTAGGAACGGATGCCCGGCCGGTTGCGCTCGAATCGGCCCACCAACTCGGTCGCGAAGTGGAGCGCCTGGGTGGCGCTCCCGCCATTGCCGAACCAGAAGACCGTGCCGCCCGCGGCCACCCGCTCGATGACTTCCTCCGCCGTCGCCTCCAGCGCGGGCCACGCGGATACGAGGCCCGTCATCATCGATTGGTGTTCGCGAATAGCTTCTTCGAAGTTCACGCGGCATCTCTCGACGGGACCGGGACAGTGCTTGAGGGTAGCAACCGGGTGATCCTGCTCGATAGGGACGGGGTCATCAACGTTGATCGTGCCGATTCGGTCAAAGGCCTCGACGAGCTCCAAATGGAGACCGGCGCAGTCGAGGGGTGTACCCGCCTTCACGACGCCGGATTCACCCTGGCGGTCATCACGAATCAGTCCGCGGTCGGCCGGGGATGGATGACCACCGAGACCCTCGATTCGGTAAACATTGAGATCGGTCGCCGCCTGGGTGGTCTGGCAATTCACTGGTACGTGTGTGTTCACGCGCCCGAGGCCGGTTGTCGGTGCCGGAAACCCGACACGCTGCTCCTCGAACAGGCCCATCGGGACCTGGGTTTCGAGCCTACCGAGACCTGGTTCGTGGCCGATGCGGATCGTGACGTGGAGGCCGCGCTCGGTTTCGGTGTCCGCCCGGCGCTCGTTCGTACCGGCAAGGGGCAGGCGACGGCACGGCGTTTCCCCGCCGTGCCGGCCTGGGCCGACCTGGACGCTTTCGCGCGTTTCGTGACCGACCCGCGCGGCTAGAGCATCCGGACGGTGACGGGGAGACCGTGGGCCCGGGAAAGCCGGGCGTCGGCGGTGAGCAGCGGCGCGTCCAACGATTCCGCGAGGGCGACGTAGCACCCGTCGTACACGCTGACGCGATCGTTGAACTCGAACGCCCGGCTCACCAGCTCGCGAGTCGGCACGATCTCCAGCGGGAGTTCCAGGAGGGCGTCGAGGAGGAGCGCCGCGCTCACCGAGTCCAGGAGTCCCTGGTGCAGCAGGCGGCGGAGCGCACTGGCCGACTCCGGGAAAACGAGGTCCGGCGCGTACACCTCGCCCTCCAAGCGCGACCGCCACTTCGCCGGCAGTCGACCGAGGAGCAGTTCGAGGACGGCCGATGCATCCACCACCGTCGGCATTCGAGTTACCGCTGCTCGAGTTGCGCGTCGCGGTGAGCGGCCTGTGCTTGAGCGCGCGTTGGCCGCGTCACGCTCAACGGCAACCGCGCCGATCGCTCGGCCCATTCGACCAGGGTTTCGGATCGAAGCTCACGGCGAATCGCTCGCAGCACGATCTCCCCGACGGTCAGGCCCGACGCCGAGGCACGGCGCCGAAGCTCATCGTGAAGTTCCTCCGGAACGTTCTTCACCTGTAACGCGCTCACGGGCCGATGATAGCATGCTTCCAGCATGCTGTACAGCATGCCGATCAGGGGACGCCGGTGTTGAACTCGTTCATCGCGGCTTCGATGCCGTCACGGATGATCGCCTCCACCGCGTCAGCGGCCCGGGCCACGGTCACGTCGATCTCGCGCCGCTCGGATTTCGAGAACCGGTTGAGCACGTGATCGGCGCCCTGCTCCCGGCTCGCCGGTTTCCCCACACCGATGCGCACCCGGAGGAAGGCGTCGCTGTGCAGATGTGATTTGATCGAGCGCAACCCGTTGTGACCCGCGAGGCCGCCACCGGCCTTGAGCTTCAGCATGGCCGCCGGAAGATCCAACTCGTCCTGCACGACGACGATCTGTTCTGGCTCGACCCCGTAGCGGTGGGCGAGCAGACGTACGGCGTCACCCGAGTCATTCATGTAGGTGAGCGGCACTGCGAGTGCGACGCGCTTTCCCTCGATGCGCGTCTCGTCGACGAGGGCGCGTTCCTTGCCCTTGCGCAGGGTCGCGCCGTGGCGCGTGGCCAGCAGTTCCACGACCTCGGCGCCCACATTGTGACGAGTCCGCGCGTACTCGGCGCCGGGATTCCCGAGCCCGACCACCACGAGGTCGGCCGGTGTGCCCCGGCGTTCGCCGGACCGGCGCACCATCGGGGTCAGCTGTCGTCGCTCCCGGCGTCGCTACCCTCGCCGGACGCGTCCGCCGCGTCCCCGCCTTCGCCCTCTTCGCCTTCGCCCTCTTCGCCTTCCTCGTCACCCAAGCCGCGCGGAATCGCGACCTGTACGACGAGCGCCTCGGCGTCCTGTTGGACGTCGACGCCGGCGGGCACCTTCAGATCCGACACGTGGATCTGGTCACCGAGTTCGAGCGTGGAGACATCGATGACGAGCTCGTTCGGGATGTTGCCCGGCATGGCTTCGACGGTGACCGAAAAGAGGAGCTGTTCCACGAGCCCGCCCTGGCGTGCGCCGGGAGCCTCACCGTCGAGGTGCAACGGGACTTCGGCCGTGACCGCGATGTTGCGACTGATGCGCACGAAGTCCACGTGAACGAGATCGCCGCGCGTCGCGTGGCGCTGGATCTGGCGGGCGAGCGCGAGGGCATCACCGTCACCGAGGTTCAGTGTGATCAAGGTGTTCGCGCCACTGGCACCGTGGAGGATGCGCTCGAGCTCGCGGCCGTTGCACAGGACCGACTGCGGGTCGGCGGCGAGGCCGTAGACCGTCGCCGGCACCTTGCCTTCGCGGCGGTACCGGCCCGCGGGGCCGGATCCGAACTCGGTCCGGGGCTCGACGGAGAGCTTGACGTCAGACATGGCGCGTGAAGTCCTTCAAGAGGTGCACGGGAGACCGTCCATTCTGACCGAGCGGAGCCCTCCAGACCAAACTGCCAGATCTCGGGGCCGCTCAATTTCGAGCCGGACGCCTCGGCGGGTCACCTGAGACCGAGGCGCTCCACGATGTCACGGGGCGATTCCGCCCGCCCGGGACGGATCAAGACCTGATCGGGCCCGATCCGGACCGGGCCGTTACTGGTTGTCGCCGGAGAAGAGTTCGCTGACGCTGCGTTCCTGGAACACGGCGGTCAGGGCGTCGGCCACGATCGGTGCGATCGAGAGCACGGTGAGGTTGTCGAAGTGCTTCTCGGACGGCACCGGCAACGAGTTCGTCACCACGACATCGCGGATCGGGCCGTTCTTCAGCCGATCCACCGCGGGGCCGGACAGCAAGCCGTGGGTAGCCAGGATCGAAACCGACTGTGCGCCGCGACTCATGAGCAGCTCGGCCGCGCTGACCACGGTGCCCGCGGTGTCGATCATGTCGTCGATGAGGATGCACTGGCGGCCCTCGACGAGACCGACGACCTCGGTGGCCACCGCGACGTTGTGCGTTCCCTTCGGCCGTCGCTTGTCGATGAACGCGAGATCCGCGTGCACGCCCTCACCGTCGAGGCAGTTCGCGAATCGGCGGGCGAGCTTGCCACCACCCGCGTCCGGCGACACCACCGTGACGTCCGTGTTGCGGTCCAGCACCCCCACCAGGTGGTCGGCCAACAGCGGCACTGCGGTGAGGTGATCGACGGGGAAATCGAAGAAGCCCTGGATCTGGCCGGTGTGCAGGTCCACGACCACCACCCGATCCGCGCCGGCCACGGTGAAGAGGTCCGCGAGCAGTCGGGCCGTGATGGGCTCGCGACCTTCGGCCTTTCGATCTTGGCGCGCGTACGCGTAGAACGGACACACCGCAGTGATCCGCCGAGCCGACGCGCGCTTGAGCGCATCGATCATGATCAGCTGCTCCATGATGTGGTCGTTGATCGGGTCGCAGTGACCTTGCATCACGAACACGTCGGCGCCCCGAACGTTCTCGCCCAACCGGCAGTAGAGCTCGCCGTTCGCGAATCGCGACAACTTCACGTCGCCGAGTTCCATGCCCATGTTCGCCGCGATCTCCTGGGACAACTCGGGGTTGCCCGATCCCGCGAACAGCTGGAGAGTCTTGGTGGGAGTCAGTTCCATCATGGGGAGTCCTTCGGCTGGTCGTCAGGTGCGGTGTCGCCGTGGTCACGATGGTCGCGTGCGGCTACCGGCGGATCCGGTTTCCAACCGGGGTCCACCCGAGCCGGTACCCCCTTGGCCAGTGCACCCGCAGGCACGTCCTTGGTCACGATCGAGCCCGCGCCGGTATAGGCGCCGTCGCCGATCTCCACCGGCGCGACGAGCACCGAGTTCGAACCGATGCGTGCGTCCGCGCCGATCTTCGACGCGTGCTTGTTCCGGCCGTCGTAGTTGGCGGTGATCGTGCCGGCGCCGACGTTCGCCCGCGGTCCGATCTCGACGTCACCCAGGTACGAGAGGTGCGGCACCTTCGCGCCGTCACCGATCTCGGCGTTCTTGGTCTCGACGAAGGTGCCCACGTGTGCGCCGGGGGCGAGACGAGTCCCCGAACGCAATGAGACGTACGGCCCGACGGTGCAGTCGTCGCCGATCACCGCGTCCCGGGCGACGGTGTTCGCTACGACCGCCCGCTCCCCCACTGCGGTGTCCACGAGCCGGGTGTCGGGACCGATCACCGCGCCGGTGGCGATGGTGGTGTGACCTTCGAGGATGGTGCCCGGGAGCACGCGCACGTCGGGCGCGAGCGTGACGGTGGTATCGATGTAGGTGGCCGCAGGGTCGACGAGCGAGACACCGGCTTCCATCCACCGCGTGTTGATACGTTCCCGCAGGATCGCCTCGGCCGTCGCGAGCTGCGCCCGATCGTTCACGTGGCGCGCGGCGGCCGGGTCGTCGGCGGCGAACGCCACCACCTTGTGACCCGCCTCGCGCAACACCGCGATGGCATCGGTGAGGTAGTACTCGCCTTGGGCGTTCTCCGGACTCAAACGGCGCAGCGCCGGCGCGAGCAGGCTGCGCCGGAAGCAATAGATCGACGTGTTGACCTCGGGGAGTTCCAACTCCTCCGCCGTGGCATCGGTGCGTTCCACGATTCGATCCACGCGACCCTGGGCATCACGCACGATCCGCCCGAAGCTCCAGGTCCAGGGCTCGAGATCCGCGGTCAGGAGCGTGACCGCGGCATCTTCCTCTCGATGCGCGGTGGCGAGCCGAGCCAGGAGCTCGGAACGGACCAGCGGCGCATCGCCGGGCATGATGAGAACGTCGCCCTCGACGTCGGGGTCGTCAGTGAAGGCCGTGAGGGCAACGCTGGCGGCGTCGCCGGTCCCCCGCTGGACCTTCTGATCGACGAACACCACCGGAACTTCGGTCCGGACCTGCTCCTGGAGCGTCTTGGTCACGCGCTCGGCACCGTGACCGACCACGACGACGATCCGTTCGAGCGGCAGCGCACCGAGCGCGTCCACGACGTGGAGCAGCATCGGTCGACCACAGAGGGGATGCAACACCTTCGGAGTCGCCGAACGCATCCGGGTCCCCTCGCCCGCGGCCAGTACGACCGCGGCCAATGGCCGGTATCCGCTCATCCGATGCCCGCTTGTTCCTGGGTCACTCGCCGCTCCCCGTTGTGGTTCGTTTCGGGCCTCGCGTCACTGGCCACACCAGCTCGGGGGCGAGGTTTCGAACCTCGACTTGGGACTCCAAAGGACCCCGTGCTGCCGTTACACCACCCCCGAAGGACCGTCGCAGACCTTACCCGCGGTGGTTCGCGACCCCGATCGGCGTATCGGCCGGCGACGGGGTCCGTGCCACGGTCGGGTCGACGGGCGGATGTGTCGTCCACGATCGGCGGCCGCTAGTCTCCGGCACTTCATGGGATCACTGATCAAGAAGCGCCGCAAGCGCATGCGCAAGAAGAAGCACAAGAAGCTGCTCAAGAAGACGCGCTGGCAGCGTCGGCAGCAGGGTCGCTGAGCGACCGAGTGCCGCCGGAGCGCAGGCCCCGGATCTGATCAGACGATCATCGCGCGCCCGGCCGGCCTCCCGGTCCGGCGCACCGTCTCGATCTCAGTCCTGTGGATCGGTCGCGCCCAAACCCGTCCCGCCCAAACCCGTCCCACCCGAACTCGACTCGTGGCCGGACAGGGCGGCCGCGGCGAAGCACTCGACACCGAGTTCGGCCCGCACGCGAGCGGCGAGGTCGGCGGCAGTGACGGCATCGGCGACGGGGAACCAGTAGGACGACCCGCTTCCGGCCAGGAGTGGCGAGTGTGCAGTCAGCGTCTCGAGTCGGTCGCGGAAACCCCGGATCTCGGGGTTCACCGCCTCGGCGGCCGGTTCGAGGTCGTTGACCAGCTCGGCGACGAGATGGGCCACGGCCGCCGGGGCCGCGATGGTCCGGTCGCTCGTGGGCTCACCGAGCGCGTCCCATGCCCGAAACACGGGGGGTGTCGCCAACGAGAAGGCCGGTTTCGCGATCACGAGGTGCAACTCGTCGGCGAGCTCGACGGGGTCGAGGCGCTCGCCGCGTCCGCGCATCATCACCGGCCGACCCCGCACGCAGACCGGCACGTCCGATCCGAGTTCGGCCGCGGCGCCCATCACCATTGCGTCGTCGAGGCCATGCCGGTCACGCAGGACACGCAAGATCGCCGCGGCATCGGCAGATCCGCCTCCGAGCCCGGCGCCCGACGGCGTGACCTTCACGAGTTCGATGGTGCAGCCGGCATCGGCCGGGAGCACTGCCCGCGCGGCGCGAACCACGAGGTTCGAATCGTCGTGGGGAATGTCGTCGCTGCCACCGACCACCGTCAACGTCACGGTGCCCGCCGGCGCTGAACCGACCGTCAACGTGTCGGCCGGTGCGGAGGTCATCACGGTCAGCGCCTCGAGCTCGTGGAAGCCGTCGGACCGCGTGCCGAGCACGCGCAACGTGAGGGTCAGCTTCGCCGGTGCGCTCACCCGCACTCGCGGTGGCGCTCCGTCATCGTCCGCTGCGCTCACGATGCCACCCGCGCGAGCGCAGCCCACTGATCGAGGGTCAACGTCTCCGCGCGCGCTCGGCCGTCGATGCCGGCGGCCGCAAGCACCTGCTCCACGTCGTCTCCCAACTCGGCGCGCAACGCGCCGCGCAACATCTTGCGCCGCTGGCCGAAGCCCGCCCGCACCAAGGTGAACAGCCGCGCCGCCGACGGCACGACAACCGGCGGCGCGGCGTGGCGCACGATCCGCACCAGCGCGGACTCCACCTTCGGCGCCGGCACGAAGACCGTCGGCGGTACCGTTCCCACGAGTTCGGCCCGGCCGTAGTACGCGATCTTCACCGATACTGCGCCGTAGGCCTTCGTCCCGGGTACCGCGACCATGCGTTCGCCGACCTCCCGTTGCACCATCACCATCAGCGAGCCCACCTGCGGCACGGCCTCGAGAACTCGCATCACGATCGGGGTGGCTACGTTGTACGGCAGGTTCGACACCATGCACCACAGACGGCGCACGGTCTCGCCACCATCCGGGCCCGCCGTGACCGGTCCGAGCAGATCGTCGTAGTCCACGCGCTGCGCGTCGCCGCGAACGATTCGGATCGGGGCCGCGGCCACAGTTTCGGTCAGCGCCGGGATCAGATGCGCGTCGAGCTCGAGTGCGGTCACCTCGGCGCCGGCCTCGATCAGCGCGACGGTGAGGGACCCGATTCCGGGTCCGATCTCGAGCACCCGGTCACCGGGTTCGATCCGCGCGAGGCGGACGATCCGCCGGGCGGTGTTCGGGTCGGCCAAGAAGTTCTGACCGAGCGCGCGGCTCGGGCGCAGTCCGTGACGCGCGAGCAACGCCGGAATCGTGGCCGGGGTCAGCGCCATGCGCGCGCGGTGCCGGTCAGATGTAGGCCCGGACCGTGATGGTGCCGGTTCCGAGCGGCGCGAGCGCGCCAAACACATCGGGGTTGAGGTCGATGATGTGGCCGGTCCAGGCCTGCGGACCGCGGTCTCCGACCCGACACTGCGCGGTCCGGCCGTTGGCGGTGTTCACCAGCTTCACGATCGTCCCGAAGGGCAGCGTCAGATGCGCGCACGCGCCGGCGCCCGCGTGACTGGCGTACCAAGTGGCCGTGCCGGTCTGGAACAGCCGGCCTCCGCCGCCCGACGCCGGTGGCGCAACCGGCGGGGCCTTTCCGGACGGCTTCGTCCCCCGCCGCAGAATCTCGGGGACCGGGGCCGCGAGCACGATCCGACGGTTCTCGGTCCACTGGATGACCACCCCGTCCTTGCGCACCACGGTGGAGACCACCCGGACGGTGCCGTTGCGGCCCGCCTGGATGGTCGCGGTCTGCCCGGCAGCAATCGTCGGATCGTTGCGCAACTCCCGGGTGAAGGGGATCAGCTTGTCCTCGGCGACCTCGTCCTCGGCCAGGCGAAAGACCCGGACCGTCTGACCGTCGGCGAGCGCCGCGTCGAGGGGGGGTTGGACTTCGTCCTTCGGACCGAGGGTGATGGACTGTTCGCCAAGGAGCGCGCGCACGGTCAGCGCGGTGACCCCGGTGAGGGGAGTCGTGGTGCCGTCGACGACGAGGTCGAACGCGTGCGGAGTCCGGAACACGAGGCGGCTCCCGCGAGCGAGGCGGCGGGGCCCGTCCGCCGCCACTAGGGAGGCGGCCAGGCCGAGCTCACGGCGCAGCGGCCCGAGCGAGCGGCGGGTAGTGCGGTGCTTCGTGACGACCCCGTCGACATCGAGGACGACGGGAAACGCCCGCACGATCTGGATCGGCATGCCCTGACGGAGCGGCGTGGCCAGGCCGGGAATCACGCGGTCACCGGCCCGGATGACCGTGCCCTGCGCGGCCAGCAGGTCCGAGACGGTGCCGGCTCGGGTCACGACGGTGTTCGCCCGGCCATCGATGGACACGGTGACATCGCGTCGCGGCGGGGTGCCGCCGAGGACCCGCGCCGTCGCGCCGATGCAGGCCGCGGCCACCGCCACGACGAGCGCGGTCAGGATGATGCGGCGGCGTAACCGCAGGGCCCGCCGACGGTGCACGATCGCGGGACGGCTCGGTCGGAGCTGCGCATACGCCTCGGGCACGGGCATCGTCAGAGTGGGCGCGGGCTCCGGCGCCAGCAGCTGCGGGGCCACCGCACGTGGGGTCATCGCCCCAACCGGCGCGGCGGCTCGCGCCTCGGGTGCGGCGGGTGGCACGAGACTCGACCGCACCGGAACCGGCACCGGATCGGCGGTCACCGGTGTCCGGTCGCGGTCCTCGGCTCCGACTTCATCGCCGGGATCGGTGGCCGAGACCGCGGGAAGTTCGCCGGTCAGAAAGGGATGCTCGGCCTCGGCGGTGCGCCAGAAGTCCGACTCGAGCGCAGCGAGTTCTTCCTCCAGATCGACTCGACCCTCTTCGAGTGCGATCAGTTCGAGTTCGCCGGTGATGTCGATCGCTTCGAGTTCCTCGGTGAGGTCCAGGATCGGAAGCCACGCGCTCGGCTCCGGCGCGTCGAGCCGCGCCGGCGACGGCCCCACGGCGCGCAACGCGTACCGCCGGGCTCGGGAGTCAGCGGGCGCGTTGCGCGCGTCGCGACGAGTGAGGTGCTCGCTGATGAGGTCCGCCTCCAGGTGGGTCGGCCGCACTCCGCGGCGGCCGCTCAAGACCTGGCGAAGCTAACGACGACCCTTGCCGGGGTCAATCTGAATACCAGTATCTGCCAGAAATCCGGAGCGGCTCGTCCGGTCAGCCGACGCGAAAGACCTGGTCAGCGGCTTGGCGGGTCCGGCTTCGCACACTTTCGACGGTGTCCCCACGAACCTGGGCGAGTTCGGTACCCACCACCGCGACCCAGGCCGGTTCGTTGGTCTGACCTCGGTGCGGGACGGGCGCGAGAAAGGGGCTGTCGGTCTCGACGAGGAGCAGGTCCGCGGGCGCGCCGAGCGCGGCGGCGCGCACCTCCGACGCGTTCTTGAAGGTGACGATGCCGCTGAAGGAGAGGTACGCGCCGCGGTCGGTGCAGGCCGCCGCTTCGGCCGGGCCCCCCGTGAAGCAATGGAACACCGTTCGGCGCGGCACCCCCTCGTCGTCGAGGATCTCGAACGTCTCGTCCCACGCCTCGCGAGTGTGAATCACCAGGGCC
Source organism: Acidimicrobiia bacterium (assembly GCA_031422675.1). Taxonomy (GTDB): domain Bacteria; phylum Actinomycetota; class Acidimicrobiia; order IMCC26256; family JAENVU01; genus JAENVU01. The sequence goes on from JANPMG010000167.1 coordinate 34,114, forward strand.
CGATCGAGTTCGTGGGCCAGCCGGATCTGGGCCCGGAACGCCGCAGCCTGCGCCCGCCCCGGCGAGTGCTCGTAGTGGTGATCGAGCCCGGCCTCGCCGATCGCGACGACGGTGGGATCCGCCGCGAGCTCGACGAGGTCGGACCATTGCGCGTCGAGGCCCGCGGCATCGTGGGGGTGCAGCCCGACGGTCGCCACGACATCGTTCCGGTGGCGGGCCAGGGCGACCGCCGCACGCGAGGTGGTGAGGTCCGTGCCCACGCACACCATCCAGTCCACCCCGCCATCACGCGCACGGTCCACGATCGCATCCGCAGCCCCGAACTCCGCCGGCAGGTGACAATGGCTGTCGACCCATCCGGTCACGGGTTGAACGGTCACGGGTTGAACGGTCACGGGTTGAACGGTCACGGGTTGAACGGTCACGGGGTGGAATCGAGCCGAGGGAAGAGCGCGTCACCCTTCTCGAGCCGGTTGCCCGCCGTGGCGACCGAACCCCACCGGGCGGCGTCCGGTAAACGGGCGGTTTCGGGGGTGCCCGCGAGCCCGAGTCGGCGCCAGAGTTCGGCGGCGGCCTTCGGAATCACCGGCGACGCGAGCAACGCAACGATGCGCAGCGTCTCCAAGCAGTCGCCGAGCACGGCGGCGGTCGTCGTGGCGTCGCCCGCCTTGTGGGACTTCCACGGCGCCGCATCCTCGATGTACGCGTTCGCATCGCGAATGAGTTGCCACACCGCGGCGAACCCGCCGCTGAAGTCGAGAGTGGCGAGCGCCGCTTCCATCGCCGTCAGCGCAGTATCGGCCTGCGCGCGCAACGGCCCGTCGGCGCGCGTGTCCGGCACTGCGCCGTCGCAATAGGACATCGCCATGTTGAGGACTCGGCTTGCGAGGTTGCCGAAATTGTTCGCGAGATCGGCGTTGTACCGGGCGACCATTCCCTCGTAGCTGAAGTCGCCGTCCTGACCGAAGTGGAGGTCGGTAACGAAGTGGTACCGGAAACCGTCGCTCCCGAACTCGGGGAGCAGTTGCTCCGGCGCGATCTGGGTCAGCGCGGTCTTGCTCATCTTGTCGCCGCCGACAAGGAGCCAACCGTGGGCGAAGACGCGCTCGGGGAGCGGCAGGTCGGCCGCCATGAGCATCGCCGGCCACCAGATCGCGTGGAACCGGAGGATCTCCTTGCCGATCAGGTGATATTGCGCCGGCCACCGGCGTTCGAACCGGTCCTGATCGACGCCAAACCCGGCTGCCGTCACGTAGTTCATCAGGGCCTCGAACCAGACGTAAGTGACGTGGTCCGGGTCCCACGGAAGCGGTATGCCCCAGGTGATCGCGGTGCGACTCATCGAGAAGTTGCGCAGGCCCTGGCGGATGAACCCGAGCACCTCGTTGCGTTTCCCCTCGGGCTGTACGGCCTCGGGATGGGCGGCGTAATAGTCGAGGAGCGGTTGCTCGAACTTGGACAGTTGGAAGAAGTAGTTGTCCTCGGAGACCTGCTCGACGGGACGGTGATGGATCGGACAGTTCCCGTCCTCCACCTCGTCTTCGAGGTAGTACGCCTCACAGGCGACGCAGTAGAGGCCCTCGTACTTGGCGAGTTCGATGAACCCGTTGTCGTAGATACGCTGCAACAACGCCTGCACTGCGGTGCGGTGACGAGGTTCGGTCGTCCGGATGAAGTCGTCGTTGCTGATGTCGAGGCTGGCCCACGCGTCGCGGTACCGACCGCTCGTGAGGTCCGTCTGCTCCTGGGCACTCACCCCGCGAGCCTCGGCGGCGCGCTGGATCTTCAGACCGTGTTCATCGGTGCCGGTGAGGAACAGGACGTCGTCACCGTGCAACCGGCGCCAGCGGGCGAGGACGTCGGCGTGCACCGTGGTGTAGGCGTGGCCGATGTGCGGCGCGTCGTTCGCGTAGTAGATCGGCGTCGTCACGTAGAAGGAGTCGGGCACGCGCCCTACAGTACCGACGGTCCGGGCGGATTCGAGCTTCATTGTGGGGGTCTCTGACACATGGCGAACGGCGTGGCTCGCAAGGTCGACCAACTCGGTCGGGTCGTCATCCCGGTCGAGATGCGCAAGGCCTTGACCATCGACGTCGGGGATCTGGTGATGATGTCGGCGGAGTCGGACCGCATCACGCTCGAGAAGGTGGAGCAGCGTTGCGTGTTCTGCGGTTCGACCGATCAGCTCCGTGACTTCAGCCGCAAAGTGGTTTGCGCCCCGTGCGTCGAACGGCTCATCGCCACCTAGCCGAAGTCCTTCGTCGCGCGGCTGGTGTTACCGAGCCGACTGCTTGATCTGTACCGCGCGCGCGTAAACCTCACGGCGCGCTATCCCGAGGCGCGCACTCACGATCGCCGCCGCGTCCCGCGTGGACGTTCCCTGTGCGAGTTCGGCCCCGAGTGCCGCGTCCACCTCGGCCGCCGACGCCACCGGGCGCCCCGGAGCCGCGCCACCGATCACCAGCACGCACTCCCCGCGCGGCTCGATCGCCTCCGTGCGCACCACCAGCTCGCCGAGGGTCCCGCGTTGCACTTCTTCGTGCACCTTCGTGATCTCACGGGCGAGCGCTGCGCTCCGGTCCTCGCCGCAGTGCGTCGCCAGATCGCCGAGGGTGGCGAGGACTCGGCGCGGTGACTCGAAGATGACGACCGTACGGGTCTCGGATGCCACGGCCGCGAGTCGTTCTGCTCGGGAACTTCCCTTCCGAGGCAAGAAGCCCTCGAAGACGAAGCGGTCAGTCGGGAGCCCGGAGAGCACGAGTGCCGCGGTGACCGCCGACGGTCCCGGCACCACCTCCACGGCGAGGCCGGCGTCGAGACACGCGCGTGCGAGACGCGCACCGGGGTCACTGATTCCCGGCATGCCCGCATCGGTGACCACGGCCACCCGATCGCCGGCCGTGACCCGCTCCACCACCCAACCCGCACTTTCGAGTTCGTCGTGCGCCGGGACGGCGCGTAACCGTCCGCCCGACGAGATCCCCGCGTGACTGAGTAACGCACGGGTCCGTCGGGTGTCCTCGCACGCGAGTACATCGGCATCACGCAGCGTGTCGAGGACGCGCTCGCTGAGGTCGCCGAGGTTGCCGATCGGCGTCCCCACCAACACGAGCGCACCCTTCCGCTCAGTCATGAGCGGAGTTCGAGGTGGTCACCCGGGGTCACATTCCAACGCGCCAGTGCGCCGGCCTCGGCCTCGAGTGCGAATGCGGCGCGCAGCACGACCGGCGAGATGCGGCGCCGACGCAGGGTGCACGTGCGCAGCACGCGGCCGTCACGATCACAGAACGCAACGTCGATCGAGAACCGCATGCCGAACGTGTGCACGTTCCGACACGGTCGGAGCACCATGACGCCATCGATTCCATCGCGCCCGAGCAACCCGCGTGCCCGGCCCCGCGATCCGGCCGGCTCCTCGGCGGCGGCGAGCACCTGACCGTCACGCACGAGCCACATTGCACTCGTCTCCGGTGTCCGCAATCATCGACCGACGGTATCGCCCCGCTCGATCCGACCCAGTCCACTCCCGGGCGCCCGGTACCATCCGAGCGTGACGTCGACCGACGCCGACGCGCCGAACCAGCTCGCCTACTCCCCCAGCCTGGACGGGCTGCGGGCGCTCGCCGTGGCCGCGGTCGTGGTGTTCCACCTCGACGAGACCGGGCTCACCGGCGGATTCCTGGGCGTGGACACGTTCTTCGTCCTCAGCGGGTTCCTGATCACCACCCTGCTCGTGCTCGAATGGCGCCGCACGCATGGCATCGGACTCGTGGCCTTCTGGGGTCGACGGGCCCGGCGCCTTCTCCCCGCACTTATCCTGCTGCTCCTCGCGGTCGCCGCATTCGCCCACTTCGAGGTGCCGACCACCGAGCTGGGCCGGCTTCGCTGGGATGGCATCGCCGGTCTCTTTTACGTAGCCAACTGGCGGTTCGTCGCCACGGAGCAGTCCTACTTCGACCTGTTCGGTGCCGCCTCGCCGTTCCGCCACCTCTGGTCGCTCGCGATCGAAGAACAGTTCTATCTGGTGTGGCCACTGGTCACGATCGCGTGTCTGCGTCTCGGTCGAGGCCGGATGCGCGTTCTTGCGATCGTCACCGGGCTCGCCACGGTGGTGTCGGTCGCACTGATGGCCGGGCTCTTCAACGCCGACGACCCCTCGCGCGCGTACTACGGAACCGACACCCACGCGCACCCGATCCTCGTCGGCGTGCTGCTGGCCCTCGTGCTCGTCGATCGCCCGACGATCGGTCGCCGCGCCCGGCGCGCGTTGGACGCCGCCGCGATCGTCGCGCTGGCCGTGATCGTGGCCGCGTTCGGCTTGGCGAATGCCGACAGCGCTCGGCTCTACCGCGGCGGTTCGCTCGCATTCGCGGTGGCCGTCGCCGTCGTGATCGCATCCATCATGCGCGCACCACGCGGCGCGGTCGCTCGCCTCCTTGCATTCCGGCCCTTCGTGCTCGTCGGACTCATCTCCTATGGCCTCTATCTCTGGCACTGGCCGGTCATCGTGTACGCGACCGAAGCCCGAGTCGGGGTTTCGGGCACCGCACTCCAGGCCGTGCAGTTGGGCCTCACGTTCGCATTCTCGATCGCGTCGTACTTCCTGGTGGAGCGGCCGATCCGCGTGCGCTGGCGAACATCTCTGCGGTGGCCGGTGGCTCCGGCCGCCATCGGGCTCGGACTCCTGGCGACCATCGTCGGCACCACCGGGGCAACGGCGGCACCGGACTTCGCCCAGCGCAATCCACCCGTCGTCTCTTCGAGCACGACGCTCGCACCGCCCCGGTCGGGCAACCCGACGCGCGTGCTGTTGGTGGGCGACTCGATCGCGATCTCGCTCCGGGACGGACTCGGCGAGGCCTTGGCTGCGCAGGGCGTGCCGTTCGAGACTGCCGCGACACCGGGTTGCTCGATGCTTCGGGGCGTCACCCTGGGAGAGAACGGGCGTCCCTATCCCTGGTCGCGTGCGTGTGACACGGCAATACCACCCGCGCTGCGCGCGGTGGTGGAGAAGGCACCCCGTCCCGATCTCGTGGTGTGGCTCGCCACGTGGGATGCGGCCGACCGGGAGCTCGGCGGGCGGCGGGTCGACATCGGGAAGCGGGCCGACCGGATGATCCTCGGGCGCGAGGTCCGTCGCACCGCCGCGCTGCTCACCGAGCACGGCGCTCGGCTCGTCATCCTCGCCCTGCCGGATCCGGTTCCCGGGAGTGTCTCGGCGCTCCCGGGGCTGCGAGAGGCCGAACGCGTGCGCGCCCTCAACCGGCTGTACGAGCGATCGGCACCGACCGCCGACGGGCGGGTCAGTGTTCTCGATCTCGGCCCGATCGTCTGCCCGAACGGTCGGTGTTCGAGCGAGGTCGCCAACATCGAACTCCGCCCGGACGGCGCGCACTACGGACCCGAAGGTGCCCGCTACGTCGGGGAAAAGCTGGCCACCGCGTTGCTTGCGTGCTGGCGGGACTCCACCGCGTGCACCACCTCCCTCACGCCGGCGGGCTCGCGACCAAGGTAAGTACCGGGAGCCGCACTACGAATCTGGCGCCACCGTCCGGAGCGCGATCCACCGCCGCGTCGCCGCCCATCGCGCGCGTGAGTTCGCCGACGATGGCCAACCCCAACCCGGTTCCGACACTCCGGCCCGGCCCGGCGCGAGACACGTAGAGCCGCTCGAACACGCGGTGGACTTCGGCCGGGTCCACGCCGGGGCCGTCGTCCACCACTCGGATCTCCGCAGTGCTCGCGTCGGCGGCGACGACCTCGACGGTGATTCGGGTCCGAGCGAACTTCAAGGCGTTCTCCACCAAGTTCGCAACGATCTGCGCGGTGCGCTCGGGATCTCCCGTGGCGGCGAGTTCGTTCGGAGTCCGGACAACGAGTCCGATGCCGAGATCGCCGGCAGCGGGCCGGAACGCCTCCACCGCGGTCCGGACCGACCCGGCGATGTCGAATGCTCGCGGTGTGAGCGAGAACTGGCGGGCGTCGAGCCGGGCGAGATCGAGCAGATCGGCCACCAGGCGTTCGAGGCGATTGGCCTCGGCCGCGATCACCTCACCGGCACGGCGTTGATCCTCGGTGGCCGGAATGGTCCCGTCGGTCAGCGCATCCGCGAAACCGCGGATCGACGTCAACGGGGTCCGCAGGTCATGCGACACGGAGAGCAGGAACGACCGGTCCGAGTGACGGGCGTGTTCGAGTTGGACGGCCATCGTGTTCAGCGTCTGGGCCAGCTCCGCCAGTTCGTCGTCGGGATGCGCGCCGAGGTCCACCCGGGCGGTGAGGTCACCCGCGGCGATGGCGCTCGCAGTCGCGCCCATGGCGGCGAGCGGACGCGTCAATCGGCGGGCGAGGACGTACGAGATCACGAACGCCGCCACCAACGCCAGGGCCGCCCCGACGGCGAAGTATCCGCGCGCGCGACCGGTGGCACCAGAGTCGAACTTCTCGGTCAGCACCAACACCGGGATGGAACCCGTGCCGGTCCGAATCGGTTCGGCCACGAAGACCCGCTGGCCCACCGTCCCGGTCTGCCGTTCGCCGTTGCGCAACTGCACCGCGTCGAAATCTTCGACCGCGAGGTCCACGGGCAACCGGTTGACCGCCGCCGAGCCCGATCGACGCACGCCATCGCGCGTCCGCCGGCCCAACGGCGTATCGGTGCCACCAGCGCGCGATCCGAGCAGCCCCGAAACCCCCTCACTGATCGATCCGTCCGGACCGACGGTGAGCACCGTCCCACCGGTCACTCGGAGGACGGCGGTCACCAGCCGGCCCAGCCCGATCGCGGGCTGGTCGCGCTCCGTGCGATTCCGCACGATCCGGGCCAAGCCGCGCAACTGCGCGGTCACGCTCGGAGCCTGCTCCTCCAGGTGCGAGATCGCGCTGCGCTCCGCGCTCCGGCGCGCCAGCGCGATCGTCGTGACCCCGGTGACGACAAGCACCCCCACCGCGATCGCCGCCATCGCGACCAGCAGGCGCGTCCGGAGACTGTCGCGGGCCTTCACCGCGGTGCAGGCTCCAGGCGGTACCCGATCCCGCGTACGGTCGCGATCACACACGCGTCGCCGAGTTTCTTGCGCACCTGAGCGATGTGGACGTCGACCGTGCGCTCGTCGCCGTACCAGTCGTGGCCCCACACCTGATCGAGAATCTGCTGCCGGCTCATTGCGAGTCCGCTGCGCTCGGCGAGGAATCGGAGCAGCTCGAACTCCTTGGTGGTGAAATCGACCGGCTGGTCTCGGACCCTGACCTCGCGCCGACCGATGTCAACGACTGCGGCACCGGCCTGGACGACCTCCGCCGGTTGTGCGCCATCGGTCCGCCGTAGGACCGCCTTCACCCGTGCAACCAGTTCGGACGGCGAAAAGGGCTTCGTGAGGTAGTCGTCGGCGCCGAGTTCGAGCCCCAGCACGCGGTCGATCTCGTCTGCCCGCGCGGTGAGAAAGATCACCGGGAGCGTGCTCGTGGCCCGGATCCGGCGACACACCTCGAGTCCGTCGATGTCCGGAAGCCCCACATCGAGCACCACGAGACGCGGCCGTTGGTCCCGTACCGCAGCGAGACCCTCCTCGCCCGTGGCCTTCTTCAACACCCGATAGCCGTCACGACTCAGATAAAGATCGACGAGATCCGCGATGTTCGGCTCGTCTTCGACCACGAGGATCGTGCCCTTGTCCATGGCGAAGATGCTCCCATGGGTTTCGTGCCCAAACCGCGATGGTCATGTGATGGTTGTGTGAGAACGCGACCGTGACCCCTACGCTCACCCGGATGCGAATCTTGGTGACGGGCGCGGGACGCGCCATCGGCCGGGCAACCGTCGTGGAACTGGCGGCCGGGGGCCACGATGTGGTGGCCACCGCCCGTGATCCCGAACTCCTGCGAGACCTCGACGGGGTTCGGGTTCATGCACTCGACGTCACGAGCGACGAGTCCGTGGCCACGTGCCTCGCCGCGGTCGGCGAACTCGACGCAATCGTAAACAACGCCGCGGTCATCGGCGCCGGGCCGCTCGAGGACTATCCGCTGGCGCAGTTGCAGCGGGTGCTCGACACCAACACCGTCGGTCCGCTGCGCATGATCCAGGCCGTGGCCCCGCGCTGGCGCGAGCGGGGCTCGGGCGTCATCGTGAACGTCTCGAGCGTGCAGGGTCGCGTGGCCACCCCGCTGGAAGGTCCCTACGCGGCGTCGAAGTACGCGCTCGAAGCCCTCTCCGAGACACTGCACTACGAACTCGGCCACTTCGGGATCCGCATCGTGATCATCGAACCTGGCTACATCGCACCCGGCATGAAGCACGGCGACGACCACCGCGGACCGGACGCCTACGACGACCTGTGGACCCAGTGGACCGGCACCGACTCCAAACTCACCGGACCCGACGGCCGGCCCGGCCCGGAACTCGTCGCCCGCGCCATCGCGAGCGCCATCACCGATCCGGGCACACCGCTGCGGGTTCCCGTCGGTGCCGACTCCGAGATGGTGCTCGCCACCCGCTCGCGTCTCGGCGACGCGGAGTTCGAAGCCGCCATGCGTGCCACCATTGGAATGTCCTGGTAGTCGACCCTCCGCATTCGTGTGCGCCCGCGCGCTCGTCGTCGCCGCGGCCCCCGGGACCCCGAGGCGCCGGGTGAAGCGGCGGTCGACTACCGTGGCCCGCTCCGTCTCGGAGGATCAGTCGTGAGCGAGACGTTGGGCAGCGTGAACCTGCGGCGTGCTCGTCGAGCGGGGCCCGAGCGGCCCGGCCCGCAGGGCCAAGAGAGGACGTGTCGTGAGCAAGAAGACCAAGAAGCGCAAGCTGCGGGCCCGCCGCAACAAGGCCAACCACGGCAAGCGGCCCAACGTCGGTCGCCGCTGACCCGATCGGTTCCGCCGGTCCACCGATCAGTGGCTCGAACCTCTCCCACCGCCGAACGGGTCGCACCGTTCGTCGTTTCCGATGAAACCGTGGTCGGAGCAGTGCGCTCGACGTGCGGACCCCGGCCGGGATCCGAGGCCATCGCGTTGGCGGTCAACATCGCGTTGGTGACCTTCTCACCGATCGCCATCGTCCCGACCCTGTTGGTCGGTCTCGCGCTCGGGGCGTTGATCCTCCTCGTCATCTCGTCGCTGCGGCGCCGAGTCATAGCCGCGGTCACCGATCAGGCGCTGCTCCTGCTCGACTGCGGACGCGTGCCCGGCCGCTGGACGCCGCACGGGGTGATCCATCGGGGCGAGTGGACCCCGATCCTGGATGCGACCCGCGCGTCCGCGCGCCGAGGCCCCCACCTCGAAGTCGACGGCCGCACCTATTGGATCGCCGGTTCCGATCACGCCGAGTTACGCCGTATCGCTCGTTGGATCGTCAAACACGACTGACCGCACGCAAGCGGTTCACGGAGCAGCGGGCACCGGTGGTTTCCTCGTCATCGTCAACAGCACCACGGCGACGACCGGCGGCAACGCCAGCGAGACCAGGATCGCGGCGGCATCGCCCCCGGAGAACATGTCGGCATGCCGCGCGTGGTACACCACGTGCATCAGCCCGTTCACGATCACCGCGGCGAGCACGGCGCGCACGAGCGGGATCGACAGGGTGACCGCGGCCGCCACGAGGACGACGAGCAGCGCAATGCTGAGTTCGCCGACGTCACGCACGAGATGTTCGTTGAACGGTCCGTCCGCGGAGATCCAGTGACGACCGCCGCCGGGGAAGTCGTCGTAGAACGAGCGCGGCGCGAACCCGGCCCAGATCCCCACGAGCGCCATCACGGCCGATTGGTAGATCAATCCGATTCGGAGGATTCGGCTTCTCATCACGTTGTTCCCTTCTCGATGCCGCTTCCGCGACCCAGCCTGCTCGTGCATCGGGATACTGCGGCGACCAGCCGGTCGCCGACCGGAACTTCGCGTTCGAAACCCGCTGCGATGCGATCAGACCGGCAGCACCCGGCCCGGCCCCGATCTTGACGATACCGCTCGGGGTCGGCTTCGGCGTTTTGATGGCGAACGCGGCTCCGAAGGCAGAGAGATAGTCACCTCGCCGCATCGGGACGTCGTCGGTCACGTTGTAGACGCCAGTTTCGAAGTGGAGTGCCGCGAGCACTGCGGTCGCAATGTCGGCGCAGTGGATCGAGGACATGTACGGCGCGCGGGAACCCGCCACCGTGGAGCGCCGGAACCGGGCGAGCTTCAGCATGTCGTCGGTGCCACGGTTGGCGATCCCTCCGTAGAAGAGCCCGAATCGCAGGACCGCGGCCGCGCCGCTCGACTCCGAGAATCCGAGCGCGAGGTGCTCGCCTTCCAGTGTCGACGCCAGCAAACCGAGGTCGGGGATCAGCGGCGCCGTTTCATCGATCCATTCGTCGCCCGCGTCGGCGTAGACGAAGGTGATCGACTCCTTTACGAACTGGCGCGCGCCCGTCGCGATCGCCGCGGCCACGAGGTTCCGGGTGGCGTCGACGCGCAACCGATTGTGCATGTCCCAGCCCTTCGGCCGCGCCGCCTTACTGAGCACCGGGACATTGGTGGCCAGGTGCAGCACGGCCTCGCTTCCGGCAACTGCGTCCGTGACCGCCGCCGCGTCGAAGAGATCGACCCGCACCGGCTCCGCTCCGGCCGAGACGAGTGCGTCGGCGGCATCATCACGCCGACAAACCGCCCGAACCTCGTGACCGCGGGCGATCAGCCGCGGCACGAGCGACCGTCCGACGACGCCGGTCCCACCGGTTAGGAACACCTTCATACACGGAGCTTCACACTCCGGATGACGGATATCCAGCACCGGGCGATCGAGCGCGGGCCCGCGCAGAACGTTCCGTTCTACGCGAAGAGGCTGACGCCACCCGGACCGACCAAGAGTCCGACGATCACGAGGACGACGCCGTACAAGACCGCGCCCCGGACTGCGGCGACGATGCCACCGACGACCAGAACAACTGCGATGAGCCACAAGATGAGTTCCATGCGATCGTCATAACCGGACCGGGCCGCCGCCAAACCTCACGGGCCGCTCCGGGTCCCGCCTGGTACGTGACCGATCTCAGCCGTAGCGGTCCAGGCGGCCGCGGGTCCGACCCTCTGAGTTGATCGACGGGATCGAGAGCAGGTAGCGAGCGAGCTTGGACCAACCCTCCCAATAGACCACCGTGATCTGGGCGAGCGTGATCTCGTTCTCCATGACCCGCAGCCGCATGGGGGTGGAACAGAACTTTCCGAAGCGGAAGTTACGTCCGCCCGGGCGTTTCGGGCCGAACGGAACGCGGCGGAGCCGGACTTCGTCGATGCCAGTGAGCGGAATCGTGTCGGTGCCGAGCAACCCGCGGAATCGGATCTCCCGGTCGTCGACGCTGACCGACGGCACCCAGGCCGCCAGCGCAACGAGTCCGAGCAGCACCACAACGAATGCCTGCGGGTATCCCGCCGCCGTCGCAGCTGCGCCGGCAACCAGCAGGACCGGGCCGACCAGGCGGAACACCAGGCGCGGCCGAAGGTTCAACGTCGGACCGCCAACTACACCCGCGTCCCCGCCGCCGACCGGTGCAGCTTCGATCGTGGAGTCGGAGCGCACTTCTGGCATGTCAACACCATTGTGGGGTCAATCCGCCGGCACCGCAAGCTCCAGTCCGCCGCAATCTCGCGCCGTGAACTCCCGGCCGGCCGACGCCGGGAACCGAACCCCGCTCGTGGACGTCGAAGCCATGACCCTCGCCTCCTTCGGAAGCAGCCCACGATGACCGCACCAACCGCACCGACCGCAACCCCGGCGCCCGGCGCCCGGCGCGCCCGCAAAGGGCCCCTCGTTCCGTCCCGCGGGCGAACGATCCGCAGATTCGCGGGTCCGACGATCGCCGCGGTGGTGATCGCCAGCAGTGCGCTGCTCGTCACGGCGACCGGCTCGCCGCCACCCGCGGCCGGCGCCGCGTCCGATCGTTCGGTGCGGACCATCACGGGGACCTCGACCGGAACCGCGTCCGGCGTTCCCGACACGGCGACGATCAGCCTGGGTGCCGACTCGCGTGCCACCACAGCCACGGCCGCGCTCGAAGCCAACGCCCGACGCGTCGACGGTGTGACGAAGGCGATGCTCTTCGTCGGCGTCAAGGAGGCCGACATCCAGACCAGCAACATCTCGCTGTACCCCACCTTCGACACGCGCGGCCGCATCACCGGTTACACCGTGTCCACTCGAATGACGGCCAAGACCCACGACGTTCCCAACGCGGGCAAGGTCATCGACGCCGCCGCACAGCTCGCGGGCGACGACCTGCGCGTGGACACCATCGCGTTGTCGATCGAGGACACCGGCCCGGTCGTGCGCGCCGCTCGCACCAAAGCCGTCACCGCGGCGCGGGACCAGGCGAAACAGCTCGCGCGCGCCGCGGACGTGTCGCTCGGTCGCGTGCGTTCGATCGTGGAGGAGCGCAGCGGCGAACCACCGGTGTTCCAGAACTTCGCCGCCGCCGACGCCAGCCTTCGGTCCGCGATTCCCGTCTCCCCGGGAACTCAGGATCTCCAGATCCAGGTCACGGTGGTCTACGAGATCCGGTGACGCGCCCCGGCCCTACATTGGCGCGATGAGCAACCTCGTCCTCGTCGAAACCTCCGACCGCGTTCGAACGATCACCATGGACCGGCCGGAAGCCCGCAACGCACTGAACCTGGCCTTGCAGCACCAGCTCGGCGCCGCGCTCCTATCCGCCGAGTCCGACCCGGACGTCGATGTCGTCATCCTCACGGGGTCGGATCCGGCATTTTGTGCCGGGCTCGACCTTCGTGAACTCGCCGACGGGGCGAAGAACCTCGTGGGCGGAACTGATGCCGCGTCGGTCAGCCCCTTCGCGGCGCTCTGGACCGGGACGAAGCCGATCATCGGCGCAGTCAACGGTGCGTGCGTCACCGGCGGCTTCGAGCTGGCGTTGGCCTGTGACTTCCTCGTGGCATCGGACCTCGCGTTCTTCGGCGACACCCACGCGCGCGTCGGTGTCATGCCCGCCGGCGGGATGAGCGTGTTCCTCCCCGCCGCGGTCGGCGTTCGCCGGGCGAAGGAGATGAGCCTGACCGGCAACTTCCTGAGTGCCACCGACGCGCTCGGCGCCGGGCTCGTGAACCACGTGGTTCCGCACGCCGATCTGCTGCCGACGGCCCAGCGGCTCGGCGTGGACATCGCCGGCAACGACCAGGCCGCGGTGCGGAACCTCAAGCAGTTGTACGACGCCAACGAGAAGGTCACCGTCGGCGAGGGCATCGAGCAGGAGCAGCGGTACTTCCGCGCCTGGCGGCTGGACCCCGCCGAAATCGGCCGCCGCCGCGAGCAGGTGATCGGTCGCGGCCAATCCCAAACCGACTGACCGCGCGCCAGTTCGCTCGCGGCTGAGCGGGGCGTACGATGGCGGCTTCATCGTGCAGGGAGAGTGCAGTGCCGGGACCCCTCGACGCCGAACGGTTCGAAGCCCATATGAGCGACTCGGATGCGCTGATGTGGAACATCGAGAAGGATCCGCTGCTGCGATCGACGATCGTGACCGTGTTGTTCTTCGATCAGGCACCCGACTGGCCCACGCTGGTGGCACGCATCGAGCGGGGTTCGTGGCTCATCCCGAGAATGCGTCAGCGGGTCGCCACGCCGATGATGCGTATGGGACCGCCGCACTGGTCCGGCGATGCGCACTTCGACCTCGGGTACCACCTCCGCCGGGTGCGCGCCTGCGAAGCCTCCGACGACGCCGTGCTCGACATCGCCCGCAACGCGGCGATGGCCGGTTTCGATCGATCACGGCCGCTGTGGGAGTACACGCTCGTCGAGGGCCTCGAGGGTGGCCGCGCCGCGTTCGTGATGAAGGTGCACCACTCGATGACCGACGGGGTCGGCGGCATGAAGCTCCTGATCATGCTCTTCGACTTCGAGCGCGCCGCACCGGATCCGGGACCGCTCGACCAAGTGGAAGCCATCCCCACGTTCGGACCTACCGACCTCGTCTTGAAATCACTCAGCCATCGGCGTCGGCGCTTCGTCGGCATGGCCCGCCGCACCGCGTCCGACATCTGGGCCGGCACCAACGCAGTCGCCCGTCACCCGCGCGAGACCGTGGCCCACGCGGCGGTCGTCGGCGGTTCCATCGCGCGGTTCCTCGCGCCGGCCACGGTCCCGCACTCGCCGATCATGCGGGCCCGCACGATGTCGCGTGCACTCGGATCGTTCGATGTCCCGCTCGACGACCTGAAGCGCGCCGGGAAGGCCGCCGGCGGCTCGTTGAACGACGCATTCGTCGGCGGGGTCATCGGCGGCCTCGCGCGCTACCACGAGTTCCACGGCGCGCCCGTCGACGAGCTGCGCATGGTCATGCCGATCAACCTGCGCGAATCCGGCGCGACGATGGGCGGGAACCATTTCACGCCCGCGCGATTCCTCGTCCCGATGGGGATCAAGGATCCGGCCGAGCGGATCGTCGCCCTCGGTCAGATCGCGCGCGCGGTGCGGGACGAGCCGGCGGTGGCGCTCACCGATGCCTTGGCTGGCATCCTCAACCAACTCCCGACCACGGTGACCACGGCGGTGTTCGGCTCGATGCTCAAGGGCGCCGATTTCGTCACGTCGAACGTGCCGGGCGCGCCCTTCCCGATCTACGCGGGCGGCGCCGAACTCGAGCGCATGTACGCATTCGGCCCCCTGTCGGGAGCGGCGGTCAACGTGACGCTGCTCTCGAACTGCGGCACCTGCTGCATCGGCGTGAACCTGGACGCAGTGGCGATTCCCGATCGAGACTTTTTTATGAACTGTCTCGAGGAATCCTTCGCGGACGTCCTCGCGCTCGCGGAGTAATGAATTAGTAAGACCTTCGGCGCTCCCGAGTGCGGGCGGCGCTCGTAGCCTGGGGGCGTGACCCACGAGCCCGGTAGCCCCATCGGTCGCCGATTCTTCCTCGGCCTCGTGGGTCTCGGCGCGGTGGGCGTGGCGACCGGTTCGACGATCTCGAACTGGTGGCAGCAGCTGGCCCAGCGTGACCCCACCGGAATCAGCGCCGCGGTGTTCCCCGGTGGTGGGGGCTGGCGTTTCTACACGGTCACCGGCGACTATCCGAGCCGCGCCCCGGGCGATTACCGCCTGCGGGTGAGCGGCCTGGTGGACACCCCGTTCACGCTCACCTACGACGAGTTGACGGCCCTGCCACCCACCAAGCTCGACCGCGATTTCCAGTGCGTGACCGGCTGGCGGGTCCTCGGCGTGAAGTGGCGCGGCGTCCGCCTCGCGGACCTGCTCGACCGGGCCGGCGTCCGGCCCGAGGGCACGGCCCTGCGGTTCACGAGCTTCGACGGCGTGTACACCGAGAGCCTCACGATGGATCAGGCGCGACGACGCGACGTGATCGTCGCGTACAAACTCGACCGTAAGCCCATCTCGAGTGACCACGGCGGTCCGGTCCGCCTGTACGTCGCGCCGATGTACGGGTACAAGTCGATCAAGTGGCTCGACGCGATCGAGGTGGTGGACCGCGTGATCCCCGGGTACTGGGAAGAACGCGGCTATTCGATCGACGCCTGGGTCGGACGATCGAACGGACGTAACGATGAATCAACCTGAGCCCGCGACGCGCGTTGCGCGCTTCACGAAACTGGAACGCATCGCGCACTGGGTCAACGCCGTGCTCTTCACGATCGCGATGGCGACGGGAGCGATGTTCTATTTCGGTATCGGTCAGTCGTTGCTGGCGGACCGGGCGCTCGTCCGCGTGGTCCACGTCTATTCCGGCTTCGCGATCATCGCGGCGTTCGCAGTGGCAATCGTCCCGCGCTGGGGTCGGTCGCTGCGCCGCGACCTGAGCCGGATCAACCGCTGGTCCCGAGACGACGTCCGGTGGCTGCGATCACTCGGGCGGAACCCGTCGGTACGGCTCGGCAAGTTCAACCCCGGCCAGAAGCTCAACGCAGTGTTCGTCGGCGCGGCGGCGATCGTGTTGGCCGGGAGCGGCGCGATCATGTACTGGAACCAATCATTCTCGACCGACACGCGCGTCGGCGCGGACTTCGTACACCAGTGGTTCGGATGGTTGATCTGGATCACCGTCTTCGGCCATGTCGTGCTGGCGTTCCGAGACTTCGAATCGCTCCGGGGCATGACCGGGGGCACGGTGTCCACCAGCTGGGCCCGTCACCATCGGCCCCGGTGGTACGCCGAGGAACACCCCGCTACTACCGAAGGTGCCGAACTCGCCGACGCGTAACCTCGGCCGGGTGACCACGAACCCGAACGGCCCCGACCTCGCTGCAATCGTGATCCCCCCGGACCTGCGACCCCAGGACGGGCGATTCGGATCCGGACCGTCGAAGGTGCGCGTCGAGTCGGTCCAGGCCCTCGCCGCCCGCGCGGCGGACTACCTGGGCACCAGCCACCGCCAGGCCACGGTGCGGTCCGTCGTCGGCCGAGTGCGCACCGGGGTGGCCGAGCTGCTCGCGCTGCCCGCGGGGTACGAAGTGATCCTCGGAAACGGTGGCTCCACCGCGTTCTGGGATGCCGCAAGTTTCGGGCTGATCGAGACCCGTAGTCAGCATCTGGTGTGCGGCGAGTTCTCGTCCAAGTTCGCCGCCGTGACCCGAACCGCGCCCCACCTCGCAGACCCCGAGGTGATCGAGTCACCGCCCGGATCCCACCCGAGTCCCCGTGCGAATCCCGACGTGGACGCGTACTGCTGGCCGCACAACGAGACATCGACCGGAGTGATGCTTCCGGTGCGACGCCCCGAGGGCGCGTCCGAGGATCAACTCGTCCTCGTGGACGCGACGTCGGGCGCCGGTGGCCTGCGGGTGGACCCCGCCCAGTTCGACGCGTACTACTTCGCGCCCCAGAAGAGTTTCGGAAGCGACGGCGGACTCTGGTTGGCGGCGCTCGCTCCGGCAGCGATCGCACGAATCGAGCGTATTCACGCGTCATCGAGATGGACACCCGCGAGCCTCGACCTCGGGATTGCCCTCGAACAGTCACGCCTCGATCAGACCTACAACACGCCCGCCTTGGCCACGCTGTTCCTGCTCGCGGAGCAGCTCGATTGGATGCTCGGCCAGGGTGGCATGGAGTGGACAGCCGGCCGGTGTGACACCAGCGCCGAGATCCTCTACGGCTGGGCGGAGGCGTCGCCCGTCGCCACGCCGTACGTGCAGAAGCCCGACGAACGCAGCCGAGTGGTGGGAACGATCGACTTCGTCGATTCGGTCGACGCCGCCGCCGTCGCCAAGGTCCTTCGCTCGAATGGGATCCTGGACACCGAGCCGTACCGCAAGCTCGGCCGGAACCAGCTTCGCGTCGCGATGTTCCCAGCCATCGACCCCGACGACATCGCCACCCTCACTCGGGCCATCGACTACGTCATCGGCGAACTCGCCGGGTAACGAACGCACTTCCCGTTTGCGCGTGGTGTGATCCGAGGCCACGATGACGGCGGTGGAGACCCGGCTGCCCGACGGACTCGTCGCGATCGTCAAACGTGAATGTCCCACGTGCACGCTGGTTGCACCCGTCCTCGCCGAACTGCGGGCGAAGCATCCCGGCCCGGTGACCATCTACTCCCAGGACGACCCCAGTTTCCCCGAGACCACCGGCGGCGCCATCGACGACCGTGACCTCGAGGTGAGTTTCTCGCTCGAGCTCGACACGGTGCCCACGCTCCTGCGCGTGGAAGGGGGACGGGAGACGGCCCGCACTGTCGGGTGGAGCCGGGATCACTGGGCCGAGCTCACCGGAATCAGCACGCTCGGCGCGGGACTCCCGGAGTATCGGCCGGGATGCGGATCGCGCACGCAGGACCCGGCGATTGCGTTGGCGCACGCCACCGCGCTGGGCGAACGCACACTCCGATCCCGACGGCTGGACCTCGGTGCCGAGGAGGACGACGCGGAAGCGATGTACGAGCGGGGCTGGTCGGACGGCCTGCCGTTGGTTCCGCCCACCCCGGCCCGGGTGGTGCGCATGCTCACGGGCACCACGCGCGATTCCCAGGAGATCGTGGCCACGATCCCGCCCGACCTCGTGGACTGCACGGTCGAGAAGGTGGCGATCAACGCGGTGATGGCGGGGTGTCGACCCGAATACCTGCCCGTGGTACTCGCGGCCGTCGAAGCCGCCTGCACCGACGAGTTCAACATGCACGGACTCCTGGCCACCACCTGGTTCAGCGGGCCGGTCATCGTGGTCAACGGTCCGATCACCCGAGCCATCGGCATGAACAGCGGGATCAACGCACTCGGACCCGGCAACCGCGCCAACGCCACCATCGGGCGAGCGCTCCAACTGGTGATCCGCAACGTCGGCGGCGGGCGCCCCGGCGCCGTCGACCGCGCCACGCTCGGCCAACCCGGCAAGTACACGTGTTGCTTCGCGGAACACGAAGACGCGTACTGGGACACCCTGCACGTGGAACGCGGGTACCGGCCCGAACAGAACACCGTCACGCTCTTCGCCGGCGAGGGCGTGCGCGGCGTCGTGGATCAGCTGTCTCGCACCCCCGAGTCCCTGACCCGGAGTTTCGCCGCCTGCCTCCGGACCACCGCCCATCCCAAGCTGCCGATCGCGTTCGACGCGATGCTGATCGTGACCCCGGACCACCTGCGGGTCTATGAAGAGGCGGGATGGTCGAAGGCGCGGTTCCGAGCCGAACTCGGCGCCCTCCTCCAGATCGACGGTCACGAGATGGTGCGCGGCGCCGACGGCATCGAAGAAGGAATTCCCGGCAGTCTGGCCGATGTGACGTTGCCGAAGTTCCGCGACGGCGGACTCCTGATCGCCCACGCCGGCGGCGGCGCCGGGTTGTTCTCCGGCATCATCGGTGGCTGGGCCAGTGGAAAGATGGGATCCGAACCCGTCACGAGAGAGGTCGGTTCATGACCACACTGCTCGACCCGACGAGCGAACAGACCCCCGGGACGCGCGAACGCGCGCCCCGGCCGTCGACGCTCGAAGGCCGAACCATCGGCCTGCTCGATATCACCAAGGCGCGCGGTGACGTGTTCCTGGACCGCATTGCCGAACGCCTCGAAGGGCTCGGTCACACCGTGGTGCGCTTCGCCAAACCCACGTTCACCAAACCCGCGCCGATCGACCTCCGGCACGAGATCTCGACCAAGTGTGACGTGGTCATCGAAGCCCTCGCCGACTGAGGATCCTGCACGTCGTGCAGTGTGCACGACATCGTGAACCTCGAAGCCGCCGGACTGGCGGGCGTGTTCCTCGCGTCCACCGAGTTCATCGACGCCGCGGCGGCGCAAGCGCGTGCGCTCGGCGCGGACCCGGCGGTCGTCTTCGTGCCGCATCCGATCCAAGACCGAACCGACGACGAGCTTCGAGCACTCGCGGACGACGCGCTCGACGCCGTCCTCGCCTCGATCACCGGGAGCCCGCCCGAGCGGTAGCGTCCGGATCATGCTCTTCATCCACGAGGTCCATCGGGTCATGGGCGCGCACGAAGGCGAGTTCGAGGCTTGTTTCCGGAACGAGTGGATGCCCACCCTCGGACAGACCGACGAGGCCCGGCTCCTCTACTTCCTCCGGCTCACGCACGGCACCGGCCGGGCGTACAACTTCGTCACCCTCACCGCCGTGCGCGATGGTGCCGCGTGGGAGAGCCTCGTCTGGCGACTCCAGCGCGGCGACCTGCGCGCGCTCGGTCGTTCGCTCGACCAGCTGCGCTGGGACGTCACGAGTAAGGCGTTGGCACCCGCCGAGTGGTCACCGATGCAAGCCGTCGACTTCGCGCACGTCCCGTCCGACGGTGGCGACCACGACCTCACGCTCTTCATGGAGGACACCGCGTGGCCGCACGCGGGGATGTTGGAGGAATACCTCGACGCGGCGCGGGACAACTACGCGCCGAGTCTCGCCGAGGGCCGCCACGGAGGGCGATCGCTCCTCGAACTCCAGGCCGTGTTCACCCCCGCGTGGGGAGCCGCCCACCGCCACCGGGAGGTGGTCCTCTGGCAGAAGGTGACCCGCCCGGCCGGTCTCCTGGGTCTGCTCACCACCGAGGTGCCGGCCGAACACCGGGCGCCGGGAACCTGGATGCACGATGCACTGCGAGTCCGGGACGACTGGGAGAGCCGCATCCTGCGGACCGTGTCGTGGTCACCCCTCTTCTGATGCCGGCCAGAGGGACGCGCCCATGACCGCCGTCTTCGTCCACGGAGTTCCGGACACGGAACTGATGTGGAACCGCTTGCTCGCCGAGATCGACCGCGACGACGTCGTGCGGTTGTCGCTGCCGGGGTTCGGTACCGACGTTCCCGTGGGTTGGACCGCAACCAAAGAGGAATACGCCCACTGGCTCGTGGCCCGACTCGAGGAGTTCGCCGCACCGATCGACCTCGTCGGCCACGATTGGGGCGCAATCCTGTGTCAACGCGTGGCGTCGCTGCGACCCGACCTGATCCGGACCCTTGCGTGCGGGAGCGGCCCACTCGATGAGCAGTACGAGTGGCATCCGATGGCGCAGGCCTGGCAGACACCGGAGATGGGCGAGCAGGTCATGACGGCGATGAAATCGATGTCGGCGGACGATCTCGCCGCCGGTCTGGTGGCGGGCGGTTCGGACCCCGAGTTGGCCACCATCGAGGCTGCCGCAGTGGACGACCGGATGGCCGGTTGCATCCTGGCCCTCTACCGGTCCGCGATAACGGTGGGCGCCGAGTGGCAGCCCGGCGTCGACGCGATGCCGGCGCGACCCGCAATCGTGTTCCACGGCGCCGACGACCCGCACGTCCCCACCACGATCGCGGCCCGACTCGCCGACCGGCTCGGAGCCGAGCTGATCGTCTACTCGGGTTGTGGCCACTGGTGGGCGTGGGACCGCGCCGCCGAGACGGCCACGGCCCTCACCCGCCTCTGGCAGTGACTACTTCTTGGCGGCGGAAGAACCCGACTTGTTGCGGGACTTCTCCGTCGTCTTCCCGTCGAGCGCCCGCTTGAACGAGGCCGGGTCCGGCTTGTCGAACGCGGTGCCACCGATCCGACCGCCGAGCTCCGCGCACTCGCCCGCGAAGACACCCCAGCTGCATTCCCAACCGGGAACGATCCAGTCATGCACCATCCAGATGTCATCCAGCGGCACCTTCCGGCCACCGCGAGCTGCACACTCCTTCTCCGACGTCGCCTCGTTCCCGACCACGACGGCCTGCGCGTTCAGACACAGACCTCCGTTGGCATTGTGCTGGTGCCACTGGTCATTCGGTCCCGCGAACCCTTCCGGCGGGCCGCCCCGGTTGAAGTTCAGATAACTCAGGCCGACGATCTTGGCCTCCGGCTCAGTGCCGTCGAAGAGCAACTCCGACGGAGCGGCGGGATCGAAACGACCGATGAGCGACACCTTGGTGTAGTGGGCGCCGATGCAGGGGACGTACGCCGTGGACTTCTTGTAACCATCGGCTTCCGCCGTGGCCACGGTGGGGTACTTGTCGGCGACGCCGCGGGCGAGGCGCTGCTGTTCGATGAGCGTCACGCGCTCGGCCTGGGTCAGCGGGTACTGGAGCAGGGGACCGCGCTGGTCATGGCCCTCAGCGTCTTTCTGGACCTGACCTTCCGACGCCGGCGGTCCGGACTTCTCGCAGGGCGAATCACCGGTGAGCGCACCGGTGAGCACGTGCATCCCGGACTTGGGATGCTTCATGCCCTTCATGCCCTTCGTGCCCTTCATGCCCTTCATGGACCCGTGGTCGGTTGCCTTCTTGGACCCGGCCTCGGACTTCTTGGTGGACCCGTGACCGCCCTTGTCGGCGAAGGCAGGTGCGACCGCGAAGGTCGCCACCGCGACGATCGCAACGCCAACGGCCAGGGTGGCGCGGCGGCGACGAGTGGGCGTGGCAGTCATAGTTGTTCCCCCAGGAGTGATTGCACGACCCGTGCAATCTAGGCGCGCGCCGCTCGATTGTCACGCCGTGCCGGCGATGCGATCCCAGCGCGTCATCGGCTCGGGGTAATAAGTCGGTTTTCCGGCGTAGACCGTGAGGACGGTGACGCCGGGATGGGCAGCCATGAAGCGGCCGCAGCCGAGAACCGCGTCGTCGAGATGGGGTGAGAGGATGACCACCCGGTCGAGTTCGCCGGGTCCGGGCAGTCCCCATTCCCGCATGTCGGTCACTGCTGCTGGCATGGCCCGAGCCTGTCACGCGGCGGCTGAACTGTCATCGGTGAGTGTCCAGTTCGTACACTTCGGAGAGCCGCGCCCGGCGCGGTGACTCTCATGACTCGCCACCTCCTCGCCCTCGTGCTCACCTCCCTCGCGCTGATCGCCGGCGCGATCGGGGTGGCGAGCCTCATCCCGACCGGCCGGTCCCAAGCCACGACCGCGGTCGAGGTGCTCGGACGCAACATCACCGCATCGTCGACCTCCGTCACTTCACCACCCACCGAGCCAGTCCCGTCGACCCGACCGGCGACATCGCGCACGACCGCGACATCCACCACGACCACCACCACCACAACGACGACAACAACGACGACAATCGTGGCGACTGCCGCTCGTCTGCGACCCGGACCGCTCGCCCATCCCTCGCCCCCGAACCCGGTGACGTTGCCTCGGGCGACGGCCGCCATCGACCAGGTCCCCACCACCGACAAGGTGATCTTCCTCGGAATCGACGACGGCCTCGTCCGCGACCCGGCGGTGATCACGTACCTGCGCGAGCAACGAGTTCCCATCACCGCCTTCCTCGTTCGCCGGCCGGCGATCGACGGGCAGTCGTTCTTCAAAGAGCTGCAAGCGGTCGGCGCGACGATCCAAGCTCATACGATCGACCATCCCCAGTTGAAGCAGCTGGCCTACGCCGATCAACGTCACCAGATCTGCGACGGACTCGAGGATCTCACCACGTGGTACGGCACGACCCCCACGCTCTTCCGCCCGCCGTACGGCGAATGGAACGAGACCACGCGTTCGGTCGTCAGGGAGTGCGACCTGAACGCGCTCATCCTCTGGCGCGGTGCCACCAATGACGGTCGGCTCGACATGATTGGCGACAGCTTTCATCCCGGCGACATCCTGTTGATGCACTTTCGGACCGACCTGCTCCAGAATCTCAAGCTGGTGTTCGCCCAAGCCCGCGCCGAGGGCTACCGGATCGGCCGCCTCGAGGACTACCTCGGCGTCGGCCCACCGCATCCCATGTTCTCCCCACCCAAATAGCCGACCCCCACTCCACCCCCACCCCCACCCCCACCCCCACACCCACCCAGGCCGAGCGGAATCGGGTGGCGGTGGAATAGTTCGTTGCACTAATTTGTTCGACGAACTATGCGAACCACACCGCGACCCGCCGCCTCCCACACCACCGGCACCGAAGTCGACAACGACGCGGCGCTGGCCGCTCGACTCCGGTTGAGTGTGGCCCGACTCCACCGGCGGCTCCGTCAGAGCGCCGATCCCGGGCTCACGATCTCGCAGCTCTCGGCGTTGGCGAGTATCGAGCGCGATGGTCCGATCACCCTCGGGGACCTCGCCCGCGTGGAACAGGTCCAGCCACCGACGATGACGGCACTGGCCGGCAAGCTCGAGGCGGCCGGTCTCGTCGAACGGTCGATCGATCCCACCGACCGGCGGATCCATCGGGTGACCGTCAGCCGCGACGGCGCGCGATTACTGGCCCGGCAGCGCACCCAGAAGAACGCATTCCTCGAACGGCGCCTCCGCGCCCTGTCCGACGACGATCGCTCGGTGCTACGACGTGCCGCCGCGATCATGGAAACACTCACCCGATGAAGCGTTTCCGCCGCGCCCGACAGCAGACGTTCCGGTCGCTCGAGCACCCCAACTACCGGCGCTACCTCGTCGGACAGATCATCTCGGCGAGCGGAAGTTGGGTCCAACAGATCGCGCTCACATGGTTGGTCGTGCGCCTGACTCACGGCAACGGATTCGCCGTCGGCGCCGTGACTGCGCTTCAGTTCACACCCGTCCTCATCGGCGGCGCGTGGGCCGGCGTGCTCGCCGACCGGCTCGACAAGCGTCGAGTTCTCATCGCGACGTCCGCCGGCGCCGCGGTGTGCGCCGCGATCATGGGTGTGCTCGTGCTCACGAACGTCGTCGAACTCTGGATGGTCTATGGCTTGGCCGCGATGTTCGGTCTCGCGACGGCCCTCGACAGTCCGGCCCGGCGCGCGTACGTCACCGAACTCGTGCCCGATCATCATGCCGCCAACGCGGTGAGTCTCAACAGTTCCGTCTTCACCGCCGCGCGCGTGATCGGGCCGGCGATCGCCGCTGTGATCATCGCCACCGCGGGAATCGGCTGGTGCTTCATCGCCAATGCGGTTTCGTTCGGCGCCGTGATCGCCGCCCTCCTCGCGCTGGACCTGACCGCGGTGCGACCGTCGGCACCGGTGCGACGCGAGAAAGGACAGCTCGTGGCCGGGCTGCGGTACGTGTGGGCTAGCCCGACGCTCCGCACCACGCTCCTCATGACCGCGATCATCGGAACCCTGTCCTTCAACTTTCAGGTCACGATCTCACTCATGGCCCGCAAGGTATTCGGCGGCGACGCCGACCAGTTCGCCACCTTGTACGCCCTGATGAGCGTGGGCGCAGTGGTGGCGTCGCTGTACGTCGCGCATCGCGAGCGGGTCACCACTCGCTTCGTCAGCGTCTGCGCACTCGGTCTCGGCGTCATGATGCTCGGTGCGGCCGCCGCCCCCTCGCTGATCGTCTTCGCCGTGCTCCTCGTGCCAATGGGGGCCACATCGATCGCGTTCCTGTCCGCGGCCGGTGCGCTCGCGCAGAGTCGAGCCGCACCGGAATATCGCGGTCGGGTCGCGGCGCTCTTCGCCGTTGCGTTCCTCGGGAGCACGCCGATCGGCGGACCGATCGTCGGCGGTATCTCCCAGGTGTTCGGCGCCCGCTTCGGCATTGCGCTCGGCGGCGTGACCGCGGCCGTGGTCGCCGTCGTCGCGCTCCACGTGCTGCGCCGGGCTCAGTCGGATCACCCCGTCACGGCTGCGGCGCGTCCACCGGCCACCGCGGCCTGACCCCCGCCGGCGATATCGAGCCGGCGAGCGCCTCACTCGACCGCGGCGAATACGCTCCCTGACTCGACCAAGGGAGCCGTTCCATGCACGTTCCGTTGACCACGCTCGACTTCTTGCACCGGGCCGAGACCGTCTACGGCGAACGGTGCGCCGTCGTCGACGAGCCCGACGGTGCCGGTCACAGTCACAGTGCCGGACTCGGCCGGTTCACCTACGCCGACCTCGCCCGGCGCGCCCGTTCGATTGCAGTGGCCTGCGACGAACTCGGTCTGGCGGCCGGCGAACGGGTCGCCATCCTCTCCCCCAACGCGGGCCGATTCCTGATTGCCCTCTTCGGCATCCCCGCGCACGGACGGGTGCTGGTGCCGATCAACTTTCGGCTGAACCGCGACGAGATCGCGTACATCATCGAGCACTCGGGTGCGGCCGCGCTCTTGGTCGATCCGGAGTACGACGATCTCACCCGCGACATTCCGGTCGCGCATCGGTTCGTGCTCGGCACCGCCACCGATCCGGAACTGTTCGAACGCGCCGGCACCCCGAGGTTCGACGCCGACGACGAGACCGCGACGGCCACGATCAACTACACCTCGGGAACGACCGCCCGCCCGAAGGGCGTGCAAATGACGCACCGCAACCTCTGGCTGAACGCGGTGACCTTCGGTTGGCACATGGGCGTCACGGATCGCGACGTGTACCTCCACACGTTGCCCACGTTCCACTGCAACGGCTGGGGTCTCCCGTTCGCGGTGGCCGGCATGGGCGCGCGCCAAGTGGTGATCCGCAAGATCGACGGCGAAGACATTCTGCGGCGCGTCGAACGCGAAGGGGTGACCTTCCTCGCCGGCGCGCCGGCTGTCGTCGCCGCCACCCTCGACGCGGCCACGGCGCGGACCGGGCGCGGTGAGCCGGTGCCGGGCCGAGGCTCGGTGCGCATGGTGGTGGCGGGGGCGCCCCCACCGTCGAAGGTGATCGAGCGGGTGGAGGCCGAACTGGGCTGGGAGTTCATGCAGATCTATGGACTCACCGAGACCTCACCACTGTTGACGGTGAATCGCGCGCCGGCCGAATACGACGACCTCGAACCGGCCGAACGCGCCCGGCGCCTCGCACGCGCCGGTGTCCCCGCAATCGGGGTGCGGATGCAGGTGGATGACGACGGGGAGTTGCTGGCGCGGTCGAACCATGTGTTCGAGGGCTATTGGGATCAGCCCGACGAGACCGCGGCCGCGCTCGTCGACGGGTGGTTCCGCACCGGTGACGGCGGCGAACTCGACGGCGCGTACGTCGTCATCTCGGATCGCAAGAAGGACGTGATCATCTCGGGCGGCGAGAACGTCAGCTCCATCGAGGTCGAGGACTGCCTGTTCCAGCATCCGGCGGTGGCCGAAGCCGCAGCGATCGGCATTCCCGACGACAAGTGGGGCGAGACGGTGAAGGCGCTCGTCGTGTTGCGTCCCGGACACGACGACGTCAGCGAGGACACGCTCATCGAACACTGCCGGGCGCGGATTGCGCACTACAAGTGTCCGACTTCGATCGAGTTCCGTTCCGAGTTAGCGCGGACCGCTACGGGAAAGCTGCAGAAGTTCAAACTCCGCGCGCCCTATTGGGAAGGCCGCACCCGCCAGGTCAACTGAACTCGCGATGGTCGATGGCAACCTTGATCGCGCCCGAGGTCTCCTGATCCGCCAGTGCGGTGAACGCGTCTCGCCACTCGTCGAGGCGGAACGTGTGCGTGAGCATGCCGGTGAGATCGATCCGCCCGGACGCGGCGAAGTCCAGATAGTGCTCGATGCCGTGCTTGCGCACGCCGTCGACCAACTCGAACCCGAACGCATTCGACCCCGTGAACACCAGCTCCTTGAAGTACACCGGGGTGTCTTCCCACCGCGCCGGTCCGTGCATCCCGAGTTTCACCAAGGTCCCCCGGGCGCGCAGCAGCCGGGCGCCGACCTCGAGTGTTTCTGCGGCACCGATCGTGTCGTAGACGACGTCGATGCCACCGGGGAAGGCCATCGCCAGACCGTCGGCGGGTTGGAGGACGCCGCCGGACCACGCCGCCGCCGACTCGATCAGGACCTCGCGCGGTTCGGGCGCGACCGTTACCGCACCGAACGACTCGACGAGCGCCCGCTGCGGGGCAAACCGTGCCACCACCATCACCTCCACACTCGGGTACAGCGCGCGCAGGATCGCGACGGCGCTCGCGCCCAACGCACCGGCGCCGTAGACCAAAACCTTCGAGTCCGGACGCGGCGGATGGCGGGTGATCCCGTGCAATGACACGGCGAACGGATCGGCGAACACCGCAGTTTCGTCGCTCATCGCATCCGGGACCTTGAACAGCATCGAGTCGTGGGCGGCCATGCGTTCTCCGAATCCACCGGGCACATCCGTGCACATCCCGATGTGGATGCCCGGTGCGATCGGTCCGACCCCGAACGACCAACACTGGCTGAGATCACCGGCGACGCACGCCGGGCAGAACTCCTTGACCCCGCGTGGACCACACGTGAGCCACGGGTTCAGGACTACGCGGTCCCCCACCGCGAGGCCTTCGGTTTCGGGGCCGATCTCGACGACGTCGGCGACGACCTCGTGCCCCATCACATGGGGGAACGACACGAAGTTCTTCATCGGGTTGTCTCGGAACGAGCCCGACCGTTCGGGTGACGTGAAGCTGGCGTAGTCGAAGAACGCCTGTTTCGATTCCGAACCACAGATCCCGACGAGTCGGGGCTTGGTCATCACCCAGTCCGGACCGAACCGAGCGGGCTCGTCCACCTCCACCACCCGCATCGGCGCGGCCGCGAGCATCTTCAGGTTCCGGATGTCGGTGTCCGGCTCGGGGACGGACTCGGGCTCCGTGCCGAACAGGAGTGCGCGCATCCGCCGCAGGCTACGGGGCCGCGATCGACCACGCGTCGGCGACCGCGTTGAGACTGCGGTGCTGCGCGACGGCCCCGGGAATGCAACAGTGTCCCGGCATGGCCGACGCGGCGCTGCTGGCGCTCACCAACGTGCGGATCGGGCGCGATCGCGGTCGGGTCTACGTGTTCGCCGATCGCCTGGAGTTCGTGACGCCCACCGGGGAACGCACCATTCCGATCACCGACGTCGAACGGGTGGCGAACCGCCGGTCGTGGCGCGGGTCGCGGTTGCTCCTCGGTTTGACCGGCGGTCAGACCATCGAAGTCCGCCGGTTGGGACCGGCCGACACCGGTGTGGCGCACCGAACGATTCTCACGCTCGCTCGCGCGGCGCACTGACATCATCAGTCGAGCCCGCGGCGGACTCCGGCGCGGCGGCGACGGTGGCGGCACCGTTCGCCGGGGGGAGGTCCGGACGTTTGGCGTTGCCCGCACCGAGGTACCGGATCAGGCTCGCGGCGAGGCCGTCGAGGCTTCCGCCCCCGCCGCCGGCGACCAGGACCTCCGGCACCACCTTGACCTGACCGTCGGCAATGGCTTGTGCGATCGCGACGAGCGCCGTCGCCGGCGCACCCAATGCGGCGACCTGCGGTTCATACCCCTTCGCCGCGGCGATTCCGACTGCTTCGGTGGCCTCCGCGCGGGCCAACCCGACCGCCTCGACGGCCTTCGCCTCCGCGAGACCGCGCGCTTCGATCGCCGTGGCCTCCGCCAGACCTTGCGCTTCGACCGCTCTCGCCTCCCCGACCCCGACGGCTTCGGCACGAACCGCCTCGGCGCGAAACAATGCCTCGGCCTTGGCTGCCTCGGCCAGACCGATGGCCTGCACTTTGGTGGCCTCTGCGCGACCCGTCATCTCGACGTACGCCGCCTGGCCTTCGGCCTCGGCCTTCTTCGCACTCGCCTGGTTGCGGTTGATCTCGACCGAGACCGCCGACTGCGCCAACGACGCCTGCATGTCGGCGGTTCCCTTGGCCTTCTCCATCTCGACGCGGACGGTTTGCGCGCGTTGCTCTTCCTCGAAGGTGGCCTTCTCCTGGTTGGCGATCTCCCGCTTGGTCAGCACCTCGACCAGCTCGGCCGGGAAGTGCACGTTCTGGATGTACACACCCTTGGTCTCCACCTCGTAGAGACCGAGATACTCACTGATGCGCACCAGTGCCGCTTGCTGCACTTCCATGCGCGTCTCGATAAACGTCACGGCCGGTTGGTCCTGGAGCGTGTTGCGGAAATGGTTCCCGACCGCAGATTGCAAGACTTCGTTGACGAGGTTCAGCATGGTGCCGACCATCGAAATCACCTTCGGCGCCCGCGTGTCCGGCACATGGATCTGCACTTGGAGTTCGATCGAGAAGACGAAGCCTTCGCGGCTCTTGCCTTCGATCGGTGCCAGGTGCGCGTCCAGATTGTGGGAGGCGCTGGTTTCCTTCGACCAGTTGAGCGTCAGGATCGAGGTCGGCACGATCTCCGGCGCGTAACACCGGGGGTTGATCGGGTACTTCCCG
Organism: Acidimicrobiia bacterium; assembly: GCA_031422675.1. Lineage (GTDB taxonomy): Bacteria > Actinomycetota > Acidimicrobiia > IMCC26256 > JAENVU01 > JAENVU01. Next base: position 63,525 of record JANPMG010000167.1, read on the forward strand.
GTCCGCAACGGTTCCCGCCAAATTCCCCGATGACCCGGGGACACGATGGACCCGAACTTGAACTCACTCCCCGAAGTGTCCAGCGTGGCCAGCCCGACGAACGCCTTGATGACCGCAACCTCGCCCTGGTTGACCACGAGCATCGGGACCATCTCGACGCGCACCAGGAACGGGTTCAGCAGGTACGCGCCGTAGAGCAGCGGGTCGTGTTGCAAACCGATCTTCCCGCCGGCGTCCAGGAACGCCTGGATGTCCTGGTAGTTGTTGTGCTGGATGTTCTTGTTCCCGAGCAGCACCTCAATGATGCGCGCGTCGATTTCACTCGGCGAGATGCCGCCGGTGACCGCTTCCTGCTCCATCGAGGTGACGTCCTCGTAACCCGCGAGACGACTCGCGATGTCTCCCGACGGCAGCGGTTCACCTTCGAGCACGGTCACGATCCCGATCATGTCCGTCGGACCTTCGGGCGAGATCACCACGACCCGCAGCGCTTCGGCGGCCAGACCGAACGAGGCCGGCGAGAGCATTCCTCCACTGCCGCGTGTCTGGGCCGCAACATCCGGCGAGACGGGTACGCCGTAGACCTGGCCGGGAGTGAGCACCAGGAACGCGACCGGGTGAATCGGTACCAGGGTGCCCGGGGGGAGGACGGGGCGTTGCACGCCCTTCTGTCCACCACCCTCGATGAAATCGACCAGGTTCGAGAAGCTGGCGAACTGGGGCTTGTAGACCCCGCTCTTCGCGCCGATCGGGAGCGGCTTCCCGACCTGGGCGATGACCACACCGATCTCGCCCGCCGGGACCTGGACCCATGGGTACTTCTGCACCGCGTTCACCGGCCACAGCGCGATCCGCAGACCGGGGGTCAGCAGGGTCGCCTGATATCCCGCCTCGCCGTGAAACGCGATCGGGTTGTCCTCCGGCAACTTGCGGAGCGCAAACCGCTTGTTCACCAATCCGACCTGGGCCGGACCGATCAGGTGCACGGACTTGAACGCCACGAAGGCGGCCAAGAGAACCACGACCAAAATGGCGATTTCCAACGACCCCACCCCTATCCCACTCAAACCGGAACGTCTTCGTATCACCCGCAACCACCAGCCGCAGGTTTTGTTCCAGGTTCTGCGGGCGCCGCGCGCCATGCTGGGGGCATGCCCGGTCGGTTGCATGGCGAGGTCCACCGCTCCACCCGGGTCGGCTGGTTGCGCGCCGCCGTGCTCGGCGCGCAGGACGGGGTGGCATCCACCGCGAGCTTGCTGATCGGGATCGCGGCCGCCAGCAATGAACGTGACCCGCTCATCATCGCGGGGGTGGCGGCCATCGTCGCCGGCGCGATGTCCATGGCCGCCGGTGAGTACACCTCGGTCTCGTCCCAGCGCGACACCGAACTCGCCGACATCGCCCGGGAAACCGCCGAACTCGAGGACTACCCCGAGGTCGAGCTCGAGGAACTCACCCAGATCTACGAACATCGCGGGCTCGACCGTCCACTCGCACGTCAGGTCGCGATCCAACTCACGAAGGCCGATGCACTCGGAACCCACGTCCGCGACGAACTCGGCCTCAACCGCGCCGACGTGGCGCGGCCGTTGCAGGCGGCCGGCGTGTCCTCGGTGGGATTCCTCCTCGGCAGCGCGCCCTCGGTGGCCCTCGTCGCGCTCGTCCCCGCCGGCGGCCGGATCGCGGTCGTCGCGCTCACCGCACTGGTGTTGCTCGCCGCCATCGGTGCGACCGGCGCGCGACTCGGCGCGGCACCGATCGTGCGGGCGGCGGTCCGCGTCACGGTCATCGGTGGTATTGCGATGGCGCTGGCCGCGGTGATCGGAAATCTTCTCGGCACGGTGGTCTAAGCGGGCTCATCGCGCCAGCGCTTTGACCGCGCCGGCCAGGGCGGCGGCCAAGTCACCGTGGGGTTCCACGTTCACCACGTCGAGCCCGAGCCAACCGGCGAGCAGTTCGAGCTCGGCGGCCAACTCCTCCGCGACTTCGGGCGGCGGGATGGGCTCCTCGGCGAACACGCCCCGGACCCGCAGTACTCGAGTCGCTCGATCGGCCTTCAGGTCGACGCGGGCGACCAGCCGGTCACCGAGGAGAAACGGCAAGACGTAGTAGCCGTGGATTCGCTTCGGCGCGGGGACATAGATCTCGAGCCGGTACCGAAAGTCGAAGAGTCGCTCGGTGCGCGCCCGTTCCCAGATCAGCGAGTCGAACGGTGAGAGCAGCGCCCGGGCCCGGATACGGCGCGGCACCGTGACCTCGGGGTGGACGAATGCCGGCTCCTTCCATCCTTCGACGCGCGCCGGCAACAGGCGACCCGCCTCCACCAGCTCGGTGATCACCGGACGGCTCGCCGGGATGTTCAACCGGTAGTAGTCGGCCAGATCGCGAACTGTGCCCACGCCGAGGGCGCGCGCCGCTCGCACCAACAACTCCTGGCGCGCCTCGGTTTCGGTGGGTAGCGGTGCGTCCAGGACCGCCGCCGGCAACATGCGATGGACCAGGTCGTACTCGCGCTCGAAGTTGCTTCGCCGCCGGGCCGACACCTCGCCGGAGAAGAACAACACCTCGAGTGCTTGTTTGGTCTGGTCCCAGCCCCACCACGGTCCGGATTTCCCGCGCCGACCTTCAAAGTCACTCGCCGCGAGCGGGCCCCGCGCGTCCACCTCGGCCAACAACCGCGCGACGAGGTCGGGCTGCTCCGCCGCGAGCCGCGCGAGCCCGCGCCACATCCCGGCGCGCGACGCCATCTTCCAGCGGAAGAGCGGGTGCATCGCCACGGGGAGCAGCGACGCTTCATGCGCCCAGTACTCGAACAGCTCGCCCGCGGCGACCATCTGGGGAAGCAGGTTCCGCGAGTGCGGCCCGAGCCGCGCGAAGAGCGGCAGCTCCTGCGACCGCACCAGGACGTTCACCGAATCGATCTGGATCACGCCGATCCGGTCGAACACCGTGCGCTCGTGGCGCCGGTCCACCCGGCCCTTGGGCCGGGGGTCGCCAAAGCCCTGGGCGCCGAGCGCGATCCGTCGCGCCTGGG
>JANPMG010000168.1:0-11126 GCA_031422675.1 Acidimicrobiia bacterium
CACCGACGGCCCCGGCGTCGCCGACTCCCTCCAGGCCATGTACGAGCTGGGCCTGGTGGAGGTGGCCGCGGACCCGATCGCGGTCCGGGGTGAGCGCCTTGCCCTCTACCGTCAGGTGTTCCGCAGCGCCGGTGGCGACGAGTTGGTACTCCTGACGCTCCAGGAGAGCGACGCGACCGACCGCGCGGCGTTCCTCGCCAACTACGACGAGACCCAACTCACCGACGCGCTCGCGGAGCTCGACGCGCGCTATCTCGCCGGCGAGGGCGCCGAGCATGTCCGCCTCCTGACCTCGTTTACCGATGGTCTCCGTGCGATGCAGTCCGGAGATCTCGACACGATGGCGGCGCTCGGTTCACCCGACTTCGAATACGTGGACCATCGGCCGACGTCGTTCGGAGCGCTCGACACCGGAGCGTTCCTCGAGATGGCCCGGAGCTACGAGGACGTTGCCCGGACGTCCGTCGTGCAGAAGGTGTACTTCGCCGACCGCGCCCTGATCGCCCGGCTCTGGACCCGCGGCGTCACGGCCGACGGGGCGGAGGTCGAATGGGTGAGCCACAACGTCTGGCTCGCCGACGGCTCGGGCCGAGCGCTCCACGGCGAGCTCTTCGCCGAGGACGACTGGGACGCCGCGCTCGCCCGCTTCGACGAGCTGAGCGCCACCCCGGCGGCCGACCCGCGGACACTGGAGATCGAGAACACCGCGCTGCGTGTCGCCCGCGAGGGCGCGCTGGATGTCGAACCCGTGGCGGTGCGCGGCGATCGCATCGCCGCCTACCGGTCGCGGTCGACCAACGAGGCCGGGGACAAGGTGGTCCTTCTCACGGCCTTCGAGGTCGACGAGTCGGACCGGCTCATCCGGCAGGTGATGTTCGACGACGAGGACGAGGTCGCAGCGATCGACCTGCTCGACGAGTGGTACATCGAAGGCGAGGGCGCTTCGGACGCCGCCGTGCTGACTGCCGGCCGCGAGGGATTTCGCGAGTATCACGCGCGCGACTGGTCGGGATTCCGCGAACGCGCCACGCCGGACTTCGTGTTCGTCGACCACCGGCCGCTGCCGTGGCCGACTTCCGACCTCGACGGGTACCTCCAGCTGATGCAGGAGCGCGTCGCACAGGTGGACGTCCGGAACCTGGTACGCAAGCTGTTCGTGCAGGGTCGGGTGCTTCTGAGCGTCAGCGATGCCGTCGGTATGGACGAGCACGGCGGGCTGCAACATTGGCCGCTGTTGGTGCTCCACGAGCGGGGGGCCGGCGCGATCCGCCGCATCGAGTATTTCGCGCCCGAGCAGTTCGAGGCCGCGCTCGCCCGATTCGACGAGCTGGCCGCCGCCCCCGAAGCGGATCCGCGCACCCCGGAGATCGACACCGCTGCTGCGCGGGCACTTCCCCGGCTGCTGCGCGTCGCCCAGGAGGACTTCCTCGCAGCGGCCTCGTTGTTCGCTCCCGATGTCGCACATTTCGACCATCGCAGTCTCGTCTCGCTGCCCGACGGGACCGGTCTTGAGGCCGTCGCGAACGTCTACCTCTCGATGGCCGATATCTATTCCGAGTTCGACGCCCCGGTGTTTGCGGTCCGCGGGGATCGGCTGGCGCTGGTGTTGTTTCGGGCCACGGCCCCCGAGGGGTTCGAGACGACCGCTTGGCTCGTCGTCGGCCTCGACGCGGAGGGGCGCATCGACCTGTTCTGGTTGTGTGACGAGTCGGATCTCGCGACTGCGGTCGAGGAGCTCGACGCGCGCTACGTCGCGTCGGGTGAGGCGACCGAGGTGGAGATCGACCTGTTCGGCACGATCGCGGCGCTGAACCGGCGCGGCTGGGAGGCGTTCACCGCGCGTCTTGCGCCGGACCTGGTCACGATCGACCACTCGCCGCTCGGCTTCCCGCCGGCGGGCCGCGACGAGTTCGTGCGGAACCAGATGCAGGGCCTCGTCGCGATGGTCCCCGACGCGGTCGTCATTCCGGTCAAGTCGATCGCGTCCGGCGACACCGTGCTGACGTCGTTCCACACCATCGGTGCGACCGCTGAAGGGAGCCGGTACGAGTGGACACCGGTGGCCGTCGGCCATCGTGGTGCCGACGGACTGACCGATCGCCTGGAATTCTTTCCGGTCGAGGACTGGAATGCCGCGCTCGCCCGCTTCGACGAGGTCGTCGCGGAATCGACGCGTGGGCCCGTCTCGGTCACGTCGCCGAGGCTCGAGAATCTGGCGACGTGCCGTGCCGCGGAGTTCGGGGCTCGGACGAATGCCGGTGACAGCGAGGGCATCCTGGCGCTGATCGCGCCCGGCTACGAAGCCCTGGATCGGCGTTCGGTGACGTTCGGACCCACCACCTCGGGTGAGGAGTTCCTCGCCGCAGCGGAGGATCTCGTCCAGGTGTTCGACGAGATCGTGACCGACGAGGTGCTGGCGATCCGCGGCGAGCGACTGGGCGTCACTCGGGCTCGGTTCGTCAGTGCGAACGGGTTCGAGGTCGCGATGATCGGTGTCGGTGAGATCGACGACGACGGCCGGATCCTCGCGACGGTCCTGTTCGACGAGGACGATCTCGCGGGCGCCATGCAGGAGCTCGAGGACCGGTACGTCACCGGCGAGGGGGCGGCCGACGCGTACACAATCCGTCGATCGGGCGACTTCGTGCGATCGCTCGCGCAACTCGACGGAGCCGCGACCTTGGCCCTGCTCGACCCGGCGGTCTCGCTGGCCGACCACCGCACACTCGGCTTCGGCACGATCGGACTCGACGACATCCGGGGGATCCTCGCCGCGCGCACCGAGCAGATCGCGAAGGACACGTCGTACCTGCGGACCCTCGAGGTGCGCGGCGACACGGTCATCGGCTGGTGGGACGAACGCGAAGTCAGCCCTGATGGCACCGAGTTCGACTACGAACTGTTCCTGGTCGTGCACTTCGTCGCCGGGCGGATCCGGCACATGGACTGGTACGACTTTCACGACCACGCGACCGTGTACGCGCGGTTCGAGGAGCTCGCCGCGGTCGACGCGCGGACACCCACGCCCGACAACGACGCGGTCCGGCAGATGGCGCGGGTCCTGTGGCTGGGGAGGTACGACTTCGATCGCGCCGTCGAGCTGTTCTCGCCCGACGTCGAGTACGCCGACCGGCGGGGTGTCATCGCTCTCCCGACACTCACGGGCCTCGAGGGCATTGGCGCGATGTTTCTCTCGGTCTTCGAGGTGTACGACGACCGCGTGATCGAACCCATCGCGGTGCGCGGCGAGCGGCTCGCGCTCTTCCGCCTGCGGATGTCGACCGCCGGTGGAGCGGAGAGCGTCAGTGTCGGTCTCGTCGGGCTCGACGGTGAAGGCCGGATCGATGTCATGGTCGCTTTCGACGAGGACGATCTCGCGGCCGCGCTCGAAGAACTGGAGCGTCGTCACGAGGAGCTGAGCGGGGACGCGTACCCGGCCGTCGAGCGCACCCACACGCGGTGGAACCAGGCGTTCAGCCGCGGCGACCTGGACGGGTGGCGGGCGTGCCTGTCACCCGGTGCGCGGGTGGTCGACCACCGGCCGATAATCGGCGGCGAGGTGCGCGGTGACACGTCGGCTCACATCGAGTCCTGGCGCGACTTGGCGCCCGACCTCGTGAGCTGCCGGACGCGCTCCCACCTCAGCGGCGACGCCATGCTCTCCGCGCTCGCGGTCCGAGGAACCACGGCCGACGGCAGCGGCTACGAGTGGGACGTCGCGTCGGTCGGCCGCGTCGACGCCGCCGGTCTGATTGCGGAGGAGCACATCTTCCCGATCGAGCAGTGGGACGACGCCCGCGCCCTGTTCGCAGAGTGGTCGCAGCCGCCGGAACTCGAGGCCGCCGGTCCACCGGTGAGTGCGACCGCGCTCTCGAACCGGGCCACCCGGGCTCAGGACGTGTACAACGCAGCGTTCGCGGCCCTCGACTGGGACGCAATGGCCGCGTCGTATACCGCCGAGATCGTCAATGACGATCGGCGCACGGGCGTGAGCTCGGGGGTCACCGTCGGGCGCGAGCAGATCCTGGAGCTGGTGCAGGGCCTGGTCGAGGTGGGTTTCACGGCGGTCACGACCGTTCCGATCGCGGTCCGCGGTGAGGGGCTCGCGTTACTGCGGCGCACCTGGCACCAGGCGGACGGGTTCGACCTGCCGCTACTCGCGGTCGGCGAGGTCGACGCCGACGGTCGGACGACCACCAACGTCATGTTCGACGTCGAGGACATGTCTGCCGCGATGGCCGAGCTCGACCGGCGGTATCTGGAGGGTGAGGGCGCCGAGCACGCGTGGATGATCCGGCCGGGGATCGCGTTCTGGCATGGCTACAACGCACGGGATTGGGACGGGGTCCGACGGGCCATCGCTGACGAGGTCGAGCTCGTCGATCACCGCCTGGCGAGCGCCGGGACCACCATCCAGACCGCCGATCAGTTCGTCGCGTACGCGCAGGCGATGATCGAGCTCGTCCCGAACCTCGTGGCGTTCGAGGCGGAGTACCTCGCAATGGGTCGGGCGTGGGCGCTGTCCCGGCAGGTCGCGCACGGGACCTCCACCGAGGGCGCCGAGATCGAACTCGAGACGCTGATCCTGGCCGACTCACGCGACGGGCGCTTCACCCATACCGAGACGTTCGCGCCCGAACAGCTCGCCGAGGCGCTCACCCGCTTCGCGGAGCTCGAGACCACCGAGAACGAGTCGGGTGGTCCCACCTCGTCAGTAGATTAAGGAAGGTGATTCCCCGCGACACTTCCGCCGACGCAGATGCCGCGCTGTTCGCGCGGTGGCGGGCGATGAGTGTCTCTGAGCGGGCGCAGCTCACGATGGATCTCTGCCGCGACGTCGACCGCATTGCCAGGGCCGGGATCCTCGCATCGAATCCGGATGCAACAGAATCGGAGATCGTCCGTGAGCTCTGCGGTCGTCGCTACGGCGAAGTCCTCGCCGCTCAGGCGTACGCAACGCCACGGCGATCGAGATGACCGAGGGGCCACTCGATCTGCTCGAACGCGTCGCCGCCATCCTGGACGACCTCGGGATCCCGTACGCGCTGGGTGGATCGTTGGCGAGTTCGTTCGTCGGGGAGCCGCGCTCGACCGTCGACATCGACGTCGCGATAGACGTGTCGCCGGCTGTCGTCGACGGTTTGCTCGACCGCGTGTCGGCCGAGTTCTACGTCCCGAGAGCCGCCGCCGCGTCGGCCGTCGCCGCGCATTCGTCGTTCAACCTCATCGACACCGTGCATGGTCTCAAGGCCGACCTGTTCGTCCTCGGCGACGGGCTCCTCGATCGCCGCCAGATCGAACGGCGCGTGTTCATGACCGTACCCGGCATCGATCGAGCAATCGCAGTGACGTCGGCCGAGGACCAGGTGCTGCGAAAGCTCGACTGGTACCGGAACGGTGGCGCGGTGTCCGAGCGTCAGTGGCGCGACGTTCTCGGGATCCTCCGCGTCCGCGGCGACGCAATGGACCTCGACGACCTGCAGGCCGCGGCCGAATCCCTCGACCTCGGCGCGTTGCTCGCCGAGGCGCGCGCGGCCGTTCCCGACTGACGAAGACGAAGCTTTTGTGACGGGCTCCGGACCTTGGGCCCGCGTCTCGGACGCAGAACCTTCAGGCGCCGGTACGATCGCGGCGAGTTTCGGCGACGGGGGTAGGAACACGGTGGATTGCGACCTGTGCGGCACCGTGAACCGCACGAGCGCGCGGTTCTGTGGTGGATGCGGATCCGCGCTCGCCCGTCGCTGCCCCAACTGCAAGGCCGAACTCGACGCGGGGCTGGCGTTCTGCGACCAGTGCGGCACAACGTTGGACGCGACGCCGACGTCGAGCCCGTCACCGACCACCGCACCGACCGCGCCTGCGGGCGCCGTCCGCAAGACGGTCACCGTGCTCTTCGCCGATCTCGGCGGGTCCACGGGTTTCGGTGAGCGGACGGATCCGGAGATCTCCCGGCAGGTCCTCGCCCAATACCACGCGCTGCTCCAGGAGACGATCGACGCGCACGGGGGCACCGTCGCCAAGTTCATGGGCGACGGCATGATGGCCACCTTCGGTATCCCCGAGGTCGCAGAGGACGACGCCCGTCGCGCGGTCGAGGCGGGGACCGACATGCAGCGCCGGTTCGAGGCGTTTGCGGCCGACGTGCTCGACCGCTACGGCGAGACGCTCACGATGCGCGTCGGGATCAACACCGGTGAGGTGGTGATCGCGTCCGGTGACGCGGACCTGGTCGGCGATGCGCTCAACGTTGCCGCGCGATTGGAGAAGGCGTGCCGGCCCGGTCACGTACTCGTCGGTGACGAGACGTGGCGCATCACCCGCGGCGGCCTCGCGTACGAGCCCCTGGGCGAGGTCTCGGTCGCGGGCCGCGCCGGTCCGGTCGGGACGTACGAGGTCATCGGCACCGGTGCCGCGACAACCGATCCGGTCGCGCCGTTCGTCGGCCGCGTGGGTGAGACGGCACGTCTGCGCGCGGCGTTCGACCGTGCGAGCGCCGACCGCCAGGCGGTGCTCGTCACCGTGCTCGGCTCGCCCGGTATGGGCAAGACCCGCCTGTCGCGCGAACTCGCGTCGACGCTCGCGGCCGATGAGGACGCGACCACGTTCGAGATTCGTTGCGACCGCTCCGGCGGCGCCACGTTTGCCCCGATCGCAGACCTCGTACGCGAGGCGGCCGGCATCGCGGAGATCGAAGACGGTGAGGATGTGGCCGAAGCCACTCGCGATCGCATCGGCGCACTCGTGCGCGACGCCGCCGACCGCAACCGGGTGGTCGATGTGATCGCCGGTGTCCTCGGTGCCGCGCCGGCCCGTTCCGTGGAGGAGACGTTCTGGGGCATACGGCGCGTCGTCGAGTCGCTCGCGACGGACCGTCCGCTCGTGGTGGTCATCGACGACATCCAGTGGGCCGAGCCCAAGCTCCTCGACCTGCTCGAACACCTCGCCGAGTGGGTGCAGGCGGCGGCGGTGCTGCTCGTGTGCCTCGCCCGCCCCGAGCTGCGCGAGCTGCGCCCCGCACTCACCGAACCCGGGCGTCGCGTCGCCGATGTGCTCGCGCTCGACGGCCTCGACGCGTCGGCGACGGCGGAGCTCGCGGCGGGCCTGCTCGGGAGCGCGCTTCCGGCAGAGCTCATCGAGCGGTTGCCGGTGTCGACCGACGGCAACCCGCTGTTTGTGCGCGAACTCGTGCGCATGCTCGTCGACGACGCGGTGATCCGCCGTCGCGACGATGGAGCGTGGGAACTGGCCATCGATGCCGAAGCAATCGAGGTGCCGCCCACGATCCAGTCGCTCCTCGCGACACGCGTCGAGCGACTCCCGGCCGAGGAGCTGCGCGTGCTCGAACTCGCGTCGGTGGTGGGGGCCGAGTTCAGCGTCGGCGCGCTCCGCGAGTTGGCCGGCAACGACATCGCGGTGCCGGCGGTGTTGGAGCGCCTACGCCGCAAGGAGCTGGTCGAGCCGACCGGGACCTACTGGGGTGACGATCCGCTTCATCGATTCCACCATGTCCTCATCCGCGACGCCGCGTACCGCAGGCTCCTGAAGACGACGCGCGCCGAGCTTCATCGACAGGTGGGCGAGTGGACCGACGCGAGTGCAGGCGATCTCATCGGTGAGCACGAGACTGCGATCGCGTTCCATTTCGAGCAAGCGCATCGGTACCGGATGGAGCTCGGGACCGTCGACGAGGAGACCGATCGACTCGGACGGCGCGCGGCCGAACTGTTGGGCGTCGCCGCGCGTCGCGCGCTGGATCGCGAGGACCTCACATCGGCGGGCGCACTCGCGCGGCGCGCGCTGGCCGCGTTGCCGGATGCCGACGTCCACGATCGCGCCGAACTGCTCCTGATCGCGTGCGAGTGCTTCCTCTCGTCGGGTGACGTCACGGCCGGCGCCCCGCTCGTCGCCGCCCTCGATGCGCTGACCGACGACAACGAGCAACTTCGGGCGTGGGCTGCCTGTTATCGCGCGCAGCTGATCGGGCTCACCGATCCCGACGGTGTCGTCGCGGCGGAGGAGACGGCCAGTGCCGCCGCGGCCACGCTGGAGCGCTTCGGCGATGGCGCGGGCGAGGCGAAGGCACAGCAGGTACGCGCGGGCCTCCTCGCGCGACTCGGCCGCGTCGGCGAGGCGGAGGTGGTGCTCGATCTCGCGCTCGGCGCGGCCCGTGCGTCCGACGACCGGCGGCGCGTCACCGCGGTGCTCGGCGCCGCACCGCAGGCCGCGTTGTTCGGTCCGAGTCCCGTCGCCCGCGCGGGTGGACGCTGCCTCGACGTGGTGCGCCTGTTGCGGATCACGACGGCGTCCCCCTCGGTGGAGGCGACGTCGATGCGATGCCAGGCGGTGCTCGAAGCGTTGCGGGGCCGGTTCGACGTCTCCCGCTCGATGCTCGCGTCGGCCCGCGCGTCGCTGGAGGAGTTGGGTCTGCGGCACGGTCTGCTCGAGACTGATCTGTTCACCGGCATGGTCGAGCTGATTGCCGGCGACCCGGGCGCCGCGATCGATCCGCTGCGATCGGCGTACGAGGGGCTCGGCACCTTGGGCGTGGGCGCGGATGCCGGCCAGGCCGCCGCACTGCTCGCGACCGCGCTGCTCGCGCGGGGTGAGATCGACGAAGCGGAGTTGATGGCGGGCGAGAGTGAGGCCCTCGCCGGTCAGAACCTCAAGACCGCGATCGCTTGGCGGATCGCCCGCGCCGAGGTGCATGCGGCCCGCGGCGACGCGGTCGCGGGCGTGACGCTGGCCGAGGAGGCCGTCGAGATCGCGGCCGGGACCGACTTGATCCTCGATCACGCCGACGCCTGCGTCGTCCTCGCGGATCTGTGCGGGCTCGCGGGCGACGCGCCGGCAGCCGAGCGGGCCCGGGCCGAGGCGCGCCGGCTCTACGAGGCGAAGGGCGCGACCGTCCCGGCGGGGAGACTCGCACTTCCTTCCTCCATCGCGGGAACCTCGACCGAGGCACCGGACCAGCAACGTGCGCCGTCGATGGCCGCGCCGACCGGCGATCCGCGGTCCGCTGCGTGCGAGAACCGCGCAACGGATGTCGTCGTCCGACTCGCGAGCTTCATCAACTCGGGGCAGGATCCGCCCGAAGAACTCGTCAGTCAGTCGTTCGAACTCCAGGATCGTCGGTCACTCGTGGGACTCGGCACGGCCGACGCGGTAGCGATCGGCGACAACTTCGCGATCATGCGCGACCAGGGATACACCACGTCACCGCCGCTGCCGTTGGCGGTCCGAGGTGAGCGACTCGCCGCGCACAGGACCCGCGCCCAGACGCCGGCAGGTGACGAGACCGTATTGGTGTCCGTCGACGAGATCGATGCCGACGGACGACTGTGCCGGATCGTCTGGTTCGACGAAGATGACCTCGCCGCCGCGATCGCGGAGCTCGATCGGGCGTACTACTTCGGCGAGGGCGCGCCGTACCAGCGGGTGCTCGCCGCGGTCGGCCGCTACTCCGCCGCGTACGAGCGCGACGATCCGGGCCTCGTTGAGCTCGCTCCCGACGTGGTGATGGTCGACCACGAGCCGCTTCGTTGGGGTTCCGGTGGGCGGGACCTGTTCATCGAGATGTCGAACGACGAATGGAGCGTCGACCGAGGTGTGAGCAGCGTGCTGCACGTCAACGAGCACGCCCTCCTCGCGGTGTACCTGCAGGACCTGCTCAGCGGCGAGGGCAGCCGGTACGAACGCGCGGGCTGCACCGTGCTTGGCATCGACGCCGCCAACCGAATCAACCGGGTCGAGATCTTCGCGTACGAGGACTTCGAGGCCGCGCTCGCGTTCCTCGACGATCTCGGGTCCGAGGCGTCAGGCGACCCGCGTACCCCGGTAGCCGAGAACACCGCGACTCGCTTTCTGGAACAAATGCGGGTGGCACTCAACGTTTGGGACTATAAGACGGCCGAAAGTCTCACCTCGGACGGCTACGTCTTCGAGGACCGGCGTTCCATCGTCGCAGTGTCCGACGTCGAGGCGCTCACGACCGACACGTTGGGTGCGACCGAGCAGGGCTTCGTCATCCTCGAACCCGAAGTCGTCGCGGTGCGGGGCGAGCGGCTCTGCCTCCGTCGGCTGGTGTACCGCACCCCGGGCGGTGACGAGAGCCCGCGCCTCGTGCTCGACGAGATCGACCCGAACGGGCTCCTGACCCGGTCGGTGTTCTTCGACGAAGCCGACGTCGTGGCCGCGGTGGCGGAGTTCGATCGGGCGTACTACTTCGGCGACGGTGCACCGTTCCAGCGGGTGCTCGGAGCAGTGGGCCGGTTTGCCGCGGCGATGGAGGGCCACGACGTCGACGGGCTCCGCGACCAACTTGCTCCCGACTTCGTGATGGTCGACCACCAGCCGCTGGGATTCGGGGTGGGTGATCGGGACTACTTCCTCGAATGGACCCGCACGGACCGGGAAGGAAGTCGGGGCGTGAACGGGGTGGTGTACGTCAACGACCACGGGCTGCTGGGCGCCTACCGGCAGACCCCGGTCACCGAGGAAGGCAACCGGTACGAACGCGCGGGTTGCATCGTCATAGGCGTCGACGCCTCGGACCACGTCAACCGCATCGAGATGTTCGCGGACGACGACTTCACCGCCGCGCTCGCCCGGCTCGACGAACTTGGCACGGCGACGCCCGCCGATCCGCGAACCGCGAACGCCGAGAATGCGACGACGAGGTTCATCGCCCGGACCCTCGACCTGATGAACCGTGCCGAGTGGGACACCCTCGGCGCCATGAACGCGGTGGCGGACGAGGTCGTGCGCTTCGACCGGCGTCGAACTGTCTCGGCTCCGACGCTGAGTGACCGCGAGAGCTTCGGTGCGAACGCTGCGGGTATCTACGAGGTATTCGGTGTGGCCCACCCCGAGCCCGTGGCGGTGCGGGGCGAGCGGCTCGCGCTCATCCGGCTGCACTGCGGTGAGCCCCCGGCGTTCACCATGCAGATGCTCGTCGTGTACGAGCTCGACGAGGCCGGCCGGATCGTGCGTGAGGTCGACTTCGACGACGACGACCTCGTCGATGCACTCGACGAGCTCGACGCTCGTTACGCGGTCGGCGAGGGCGCCGAGTTCGCCGCGGCGGTTCGTCCCGGGGTCGACCACCTCGCCGCGTTCCACGCGCGGGA